>JBEKMT010000153.1:0-17478 GCA_050008355.1 Verrucomicrobiota bacterium | reverse complement strand
ACGAACCATCGGGCAAAGTATGAGTAAAAAAAGGCAGATTAGTTTCATAAATATGATAGTGAGAGATCTTCCAGGGCAGGTTTATTCCCAAATACGGTGGATTATTCCTCTCAAAATTAAGAGGGATAAGGTGCGTCCCTGCGGCTCGTCCGAGTAAATGAGAAATGCAAGAGTTTTCATGGCCGGTCTATTTGCCGCAGTAGTTTATGGTGTAATCATCTTCTCCGGCCCTAGGGTGACGGGCGAAAACAGTGCTCCGGTCGCAAGGCAGCTGGCACCGGAGTGGCCGCTAAAGGACCTTGCCGGCAAGACGATTCAATCCACCGATCTGAAGGGCAAAGTCCTCATCCTCGATTTTTGGGCGGCGCGGTGTGGTCCCCGCCACGAGGATATCCCCGGTTTTATCGCGCTGCAAAAGCAATATGGTGATCAGGGATTGACGGTCATCGGCGCTTCGGTGGATGAGGGCGGCGTGGGCATCGTCAAAAAGTTTGCCTCCGAGCTCGGTATGAATTACTACGTCGGCGTTGCCGACCACAAGCTGCAACGCGCTTTCAGGGTCGTTGATGCCCTGCCGATGACTTTGGTCATGATCGTCAGAGTCGTATCGTGATAAAACACTTGAGCTTTACTGCCAAGTCTGAGTTTGAAGCGGAAATCAAATCTCTCTTAAACAAGGATAATTAACTTTCGCGGGCAGGAACCAAACTAACTCTGAATTTTTGTCCGTCAGGCAAGACTTCGCAGCATGCTAATTGTTTCATCGCAGTCGACCTTGGAAGTCGCGTCCTGAATTGACTTTCTTGAGCGTGGAATCGCATTTCATGCAAACATGGCAGAAAACAACGGTTTCAATGTGGTTACCGCAATAATCTTCCATGAACACACGATGGCCACCTTCATCCCATGCTTGCTGGCAATGCGGGCAGAATATCAGGCGGTCAATGACTGGCTTAACGGCTTGCCCCACCGGAGGAGAGATTTCTGATGTGACACACGACTCCGTTTCTTGCTCTGGTTCCAGAGCGCGCTTCACCGCCAATCTCAAATCTTCAATGTCTCGCTTGAAAACATAATCGGTCGCACCCAATTCAAACATTTCGAGGATCATTTGCTGGTCGTTCCAGCCGCTGACAAAAATAAAAGGCAATTGTGGGTCCAGCTCGCGGACAATCTCCAAAGCTCTGTAGCCACTGAACTCCGCCAAACCATGGTCTGACAGAATCAGGTCAGGCTTGGCCTTCAATTGCTTGCGAAATTCAGACTCGACTTCCACCCTATTGATGGAAAATGAAAAACCAGCAGCTTCCAACTCATGCACGATCAATTCGGTATCGGCAGTGTTGTCTTCCAGCAGCAAAATTTGGAGCCTCGCTTGCATGAATTGAACCCTTCACTCCTTTCATAAACTCACTATTAGAGAGATTCAAGTGGAGAATAAATAAACTTATTCACTTATTCACTGTGTGGCTTCGTCATCGACGCCTCGCACCTTCCTGAGAGGTTGGGGCGTTCGAATGAATCAGAAACTTGCAGCTCGGCAGACAGGGCCGAAAGCCAGAAATGATTTCGGCGGACTGAACTACTTGCAGTACGACATTTGTAGTTGTTCAAAACGTGAGGTTGTTATCCTCGCCAGGAACTGATACACACGATTTAACACTATTTCCTGATGGAATATTCATCCAGATGGCCAAACTCGGGTCGGTATACTGCGGCGCTTCGCAACGAACGTTCTGAAAGATGGTCCGCTTTCACGTTTGCCATTTGTGGTTTGTGTTTTTTTGCCGGGATTTTGTCGACGGCGGCCGCTGTGCTGCCTGAGAACACAAATGCAAATCTCATCACAATTGATGAATTGCAGAGGACCGTGGCCAGGGACGGAAGATCGCTGCAGTCTTTTCAGGTGGAGGGGGACGTTTGCGCAGTCGTTCCACAGTGGAACATCTTGGTTTTGCAGGATGCTTCGGGTGCCGTGCTCCTCCAACTCCCGTCGATCAGCCGGGAGTTGAACGTCGGCGATCTGCTGGTGGTTGAAGTGGACCACTGCCGGTTGAACCGAATCCGTTACGGCCTCCAGGTCGGCACGGCCCCGGTGGTGGACAACACCACGCACGCCACGATGACGAGATCCGGCGCCGTTTTTCTGAAGAAAGGAATGAATCCGATCAGCGTCGCATGGTTCAATGGCTACGGTGATTCCGCCCTAAAATTGGATTACGAAGGGCCCGAAATTCCGAGACAACCAATTCCGGATTCGATCTTGTGGTGCAATCGGGTTGGAGGAACCGACCCGGAAAATCTAAGGCAGGGTCTCAATTATTCGGCTTACGAGGGTAGCGGCTGGTACGTCCTGCCCGATTTCTCGCGACTTAATCCGGCCGCAAGTGGCGTGGCTGCCAATTTCCGCGCGAGCTATCGCACGCGCGATCATGAGTGCGGTCTCGTCTTCAATGGCTTTATCCAGATTGATCAGCCAGGCATTTACACGTTTCATTTATCTTCGGACGACGGCAGCGTTCTTTACGCAGGTAATCCGGGCGCTCGCTGTGAAGTCGTCTCTCTGGGTCACAAATCTGCTCCCCGGGTGGCGAGCTTTGAATCGTTGTCTGCCAGCCCCCCCACCGGTTACTGGACGAGCCTCGATGGGGAAATCACTTTTGTCGGGCAGAACGACATTGGATTGGAACTTGAAGTCGCGTCTGGAGAGGAATCTATTCAAGCCACGGTGGTTGGCGGTTCCCTGACATCGGGCGTCAATCTGCTCCATCGCCATGTTTACCTGATGGGCATCTGCGAATTGTTGCGTGATTTGGAACAGAAGCAATCAGCACGGATGATTATTCCGAGCACTAACCAGATTCAAATCCAGGAAATGACGGATGAATCCAATGCGGGCATCGCTTCCGGCCACGCTGTTTTAACGGCTGTCCGCCAAATTCGACGGCTGGAACCGGAGCAGGCCCGGAAAAAGATCTGGGTCAGTATCAGGGGAGTAATCATCCAGGTATCGCCCACAAGCCTGGTGCTGCAAGATTCCACGGGAGGTGTCTTTATTCACTACAATTCAGGCGAATGGACGGATCAACCACGAGTCGGTGATTTGTGGCAAATCGAGGGCACCACTGATCCAGGAGATTTTTCGCCGGTTGTTTTTGCAACGAGGGGCACATATTTGCGAAACGCCACGCTACCTGAACCCACCCGGCCAACCTGGGATCAGTTGATCAATGGCAGTCTGGATGCGCAATATGTTGAAATCCAAGGTATTGTGGTTTCTGTCTCCGAGGCCGGTATGGTGATGCAAATGCCAGACGGAAAGATTAATGTGAGAGCGGAAGAAATGCGCCGTTATTATGCTGGTGGAAAAGAGGCGCTGGTCAATATCCACGGAGAGTTACCTCCCGACGAGGTGTCCAAGTCTTATGAGGGCAGCGTGGTGCGGATTCGAGGCTGTTTGGCCGCAGTCAGGAATCTCAATACGCGGCAGATCAAAGCTGGAGAAATCCGATTGGTGGCCGCGGTCGTTAGCGTTGTGGACCCGCGACCGGTCGACCCTTTCGTGCTGCCCACGAGAAAGCTATCGGATCTTTTGCTGTTTGATCCGCGTGCCAGTACACTGCAAAGAACGAAGGTGGCCGGCCAGATTGTTTATGCACTTCCTCAGGAATACTTCATCCAGGATGGATCGACCAGTTTTCGCGCTTTGACGGACGAGACGTTGCCGTTGCGCGCCGGTGATTATGTGGAAGCGGTGGGGTTTCCCCAACTAGGCGGCCCATCACCGGTTCTTTTGGCGGCTCAGCTTCGCAAGATTCGCGTGGGGCCTTTACCCAGTCCGGTTCACGTCTTGCAAACAAATCTTCTGGACCAAAAGCTTGATTCAACACTCGTTGAACTGGAGGCGATCCTTTTGAGCGACACTGCTCACCGTGATGGTCGGGTCTTGGAGTTGCAGGCAGGACCATATCATTTCTTTGCCAGACTAAACGCGCGGTATGAAGAGCGGAGATCCCTTATGCCGGGTAGCCAGTTGCAATTGACGGGTGTTTATTCGAGTGCCCGGCAGGATCGTGTGGATGCAAACGCCGACCCGTTTGAGTTGTTGCTGAACAACGCCTCGGACATTGTGGTTCTTAAACAACCTTCATGGTGGACGGTCAAGAATACCGCTGCCGTGATCGCGGTTCTGGTAATCGGGCTGGGAACGGCCTTGATCTGGGCGACTCTGCTACGGAGGAAAGTCGAGGAACGAACGGTGCAGTTGAAACAGGAGATTGAAGAGCGACAACTTGTGGAACAGCATCGTGCGGTTGAGAAGGAACGCACTCGCGTGGCCCAAGACCTTCATGATGAACTTGGTGCCGGCCTCACCGAGGTCAGTATCTTGGGATCGCTCGCAAAAACGGAAGCCATACCGTTGGAGACAAAGGAACGCTATCTGGATCAGCTCACCCAGGTGGCCCGTTCTCTGGTCACTTCCCTCGATGAAATCGTCTGGGCGGTGAATCCGCACTATGATTCAGCGGCTTCCCTTGCCAGTTATTATTCACTCTTCGCGCAGCGATTCTTGAACCTGGCGGGAATCGCCTGTCGATTGCAGGTTGCGGACGATATTCCCGAATATCCCTTGGACTCAAGGATGCGCCATGGAGTTTTTTGCGCATTCAAAGAGGCGCTTAACAATGTCATCCAACATTCAGGCGCCAGCGAAGTGAGGCTGGTCATTGAAATACTTGCAGATCAACTGGTGCTCTCGGTCATTGATAACGGACGCGGATTCGAGTCTATTGCAGAGGCGCCGGGACGGGACGGCCTGGCTGGACTAGCCCGGCGGCTGCGCGAACTTGGCGGAGACTGTCAAATCACCAGTCAGCCTGGCCGGGGCACAAAAATCGAATTTCACCTCCCGTTAAACGGGATTCAATATGGTCAAAATCGCAATCGTTGAGGATAACAAAACCACCCGCGAAGGACTGGCGACCATCGTCAACCTCTCACCGGATTACCGGTGCGCTTGTGTTTGTGAGACCGCCGAGGAAGCGTTGGAGCTAATTCCGAAGCACGTGCCGGAGGTGGTCTTGATGGACATCCAGCTTCCAAATATGTCCGGGGTTGAATGTGTGGCCCTGCTCAAAGAACGGCTTCCCACGGTCCAGGTGATCATGGTGACAGTATATGAGGATCCGGACCGTATCTTCCGCGCCCTCCGCGCCGGCGCGTCCGGTTACCTTTTGAAAAGAGCCACGCCCGATCAGGTGTTGAACGCCATCCGCGACGTGCAACAGGGCGGAGTGCCGATGAGCGCGGAAATCGCGCGCAAAGTCATCGCCCATTTCCAAACCCAAGCGGCCACCACTGCCGAAGTGGAGAAACTTTCCGGCCGCGAACGCGAAGTCCTTGATCTGGTTGTTCACGGCTTTTCAAACAAGGAAATCGCGGATCGCCTGAGCATCAGTATTGAAGCCATCCGCTGGCATTTGAAGCACATCTACCAGAAGCTCCACGTCCACTCGCGGACCGAGGCGGCATTGAAATTCAGACCGCGCGCTTAAATCCTTCGGCGACTGTTCGTTTAACCATTGGTTCTAAGGTTGTTCGTGCCCCTTTGCCGATTTTCTACCCCCGCAAGCTGTTTGACTCTCCCCCCTTCTAAACTACTCATTTAGGGAGCTAGGCACGGTGTTGGCTTTGTGCAATGATTTGGTGAGCCCATGACCCGTTCTACTGCTAAATATGCAATGAATCTCGTAGCGCAAAGATTGTAATCACCCGCAAACAGCAACGAACATCCATATCAACTTAATCAGCTCCTAAAACACTTAACACTATATGCTTAAGAAATATTTATCCATGATGTTGGGGGCAATAGCTGCCCTGCAGCTATCGACAATCGCTCAATCGCAAGTTGTCTTGACGGATATTGGCGCAGCGCCGACTCCGGGTGCCGATGACATCTCGCAATTAAGCAATGTTGGGGACACCAATAGCGTTGCCGGACTGAATTATTATTGGGATGATGGATATACCACTCCAAAGACCGGGGCTCCCAGCCAGAGTTTCACGACTTTGGAAAACTCGGAGGGATATATCTTGACGTCGGTGGCGGTGCAATGCGGCGGACTAGCTGCCTTTGGCGGTAATGGTTCCGCCAGCGCCTTTGAATCGCAACCCTTTGCGCTTTATGTTTTTCAACTTGCAGGAGCAGGTCTGAGCAATGCCACGCTCATCGCATCATTTACGGCAACCAGTCAGCTCAACGGTGACGGGGATTGGATGCAGTGGACCGGCTTGGGGGTTCCACTTTCACCAGGAACCAACTATGCTTTTGCGTTTGGTATTTCCGCTCCTCCCGGAGGCAATGATGATTGGGAAACCATCAGCGTTGCCTCAGGTTTGCCTTATGCCGGCGGTCAAGCTTGTGAGATCCCCAACGCGGGTGGAACTGTGAAGTATTCGTCCAAACCCAATACTTATGACATGACCTTTGATGTCGGTTTGTCTCTCCCTTCCGCGCCCATCCCCAATCCGCCTCTCGAATCACCTTCCACTGCAAACATTGCTCTGGCGGCTGGCACAAGTGTCGGTTTTACCGCCACGGCTGGCGGCGCAGCGCCGATCACCTACCAATGGCAGACCGATGGTGGGAGCGGGGGAACACTGACCAATATCCCCGGTGCAACCAGCACCAATCTCCTGGTTAACACTGCCGGTTGGCTTCCTGGTACTTATGTTTATGATTATGTGGCTGCCAACTCCCTTGGGACTAACACCAGCAGCACTGCCAATATTTTAGTGGTGCCTGTTGTCATGGAGGATATTGGAAGTAATGCTCCAACTCCTGGCCCGCTTGATATTTCTCAATTGGCGAGTACGAATCAAGACGACGACGGGTTCAACTATTATACAGATAATGGTGCCAATCATAATGAATGGAATGGACAGACCTTCACCACAGGCACGAATAGTAGCGGGTACGTTTTAAACTCCCTCGCATGGAAGAGCGCAGGCAATGGCAACTCGTTCCCCGACTTCCAGCTTTATGACTTGTATGTCTACTCCATATCAGCTGATGGGACAACGGCCACCCCGATCGCCAACTACCAGGCGTATGGCGGCGGAACCGAGTTGGATTGGTTGAAATGGGTTGGCATCAATGTTCCATTGGCGCCCAACACTTTGTACGCGTACGCTCTTGGCCGGGATGCCACCTCGGCTGGCTGGGAGCACATCGCGGATGATGGCGGCAATCCCTACCAAGCGGGTCAGCTTTGCCAAATCCCGTCGGCCGGTGGAGCGGTTACTTATGGCGCTACCGGTGGCTCGGACGCAACCTTCGATCTGGGTTTGGCAGTATCACAGAAGCCCAATACCACCCAGCCAGCCTATACTCCGAATGTAAGCCCGGTTTATGCCGGCACGACCATCACCCTGCAGGAATCGGCCGTTGGTTCTCCGCCTTTGTATTATCAATGGCTTACGGACAACGGTACGGGCGGTGCCTTGGTCCCGGTCTCCGGGGCTACGAGCATTAATCTGGCCGTGTCAACTACGGCTCTCACCGCCGGCAACTATAACTACGCGGTGGTTGTTTCCAACGCCTTCGGCGTTTCCACGAGTTCGGTGGAAACGTTGGACATCGTTGCGGCCAGTGCGCCGGTAGTCGTGACGGATATTACGCCCGCACCGGCAAATGAAGGCTATGTTGGACAAACCTTGACGTACTCAGCCACGTTTACCGGAACTTTGCCGATTACTTACCAGTGGATGGTCAACACCGGAAGCGGTCTGACCCCGATCTCTGTCGCCAGCAATCCCAGCGCCGCCAGTAACACGCTCGTCCTGACCGACCTTAAACTGACTAACGCGGGAGTCTATACCCTCACCGCCAAAAACTCTGTTGGCGGCCCGATATCAAGCTCCGCTTCAACGCTGACCGTTTTGCCTGATCCGGCAGCGCCCGCGAGCGGCACTTATGGGGGCGTTGCACTGTCAAATAATCCGGTTGCTTTTTGGCCGCTTGGCGAAACCAATGATCCGTCCACCGGTATTTTGCCGGCCTATGACGCCAGCGGCAATAATCTCGACGGCGTGTATGGTGTGAATGCCGACAATGGATTCAATGGCTATCTGGGTCCCCAACCGCCGGCTTTCCCCGGATTTGCGACCAACAACACAGCCTTGTTTACACAGCCTCAGACCACCAATTCCTGGGTCACCGTTCCGCCGTTGAATCTCAACACCAATGCCGTCACCATCACGATGTGGATCAATCCTGTCGGCAATGTGGCCACCTCAGCTGGATTGCTGTTTAACCGAACCAGTAGCGGTGATGCTGCTGGCCTATGCTTTGGAACTGCCGTCAACGCAGCCGGCACCGCCGAACTAGGTTACACATGGAACACCAACAGCTCGGCAACCTGGGGATTCCAGTCTGGGCTTTATCCGGTTGTCGGTATCTGGTCGTTCGTCGCATTGGTAGTCCAGCCGACTCAGGCCACACTCTACCTCTACTACGTTGATCCCACTACCGGGCTTCCCGACCTTTACTCGGCGGCCAATGTCATCCCACACGGTCCCGAGCCCTTCAATACCGAACCCATCTTGATTGGAAATGATGGCGATCAGATTGCCCGCGTTTTTGACGGATCCATTGCCGATGTTGCGGTGTATAATCAGGCACTCACCAGCGGCCAGATTCTAACGCAGTTCAGCAAGGGCGCCGGCTTGGCCGAGTTGGCTCCTTCGATTTCGGAGCAGCCTCAATCCGTCGGTGCCTATGTGGGTAACACTGTAAAATTCTCCGCGAGTGGCATCAACGGCACTCCTACCATTACCTACCAATGGCAGCGAGACAACGTGGATCTGACTGACGGCGGGGACATCTCCGGTTCGCAAACTCCCAGTCTGACGATAAGTAACGTGGCGCCGGCCAACGCGGGGTCATACCAATTGTTGGTCAAGAATCCTGTCGGTACCACTCCCAGCAGCAATGCCGTATTGACGGTCGTTACTCCGGTGCCAGGTTCTTACGAAGCCAAAGTTTTGACCGATGGTCCGTTTGTGTTCTGGAAGCTCGATGAAACCAATGATCCGTCGACTGGCACTGCTGTGGCTTACGATTATGTTCAAGGTCTCAATGGGACTTATCAAACAGGTGCGCAAAATGGATTCGACGGAATTGTCGGGCCGGAAGCTCCGGAATTTGGTGGTTTCCCATCAAATAATTTCGCGTTGGGATCAGTTGCCAACACCGCTGACTCTTATGTTACGGCTTCCGCGGGGACCACGACCTCAGGCAGTTTGACGTATGCCATGTGGATCTACCCGACCGGACCAGTGGAAAATTGGGCCGGGTTGCTCATGGATCGTGGTGGTGTGGGCGAAGGTTTGGGTTTTGGTGGCACTGTCAATGGTTCCGGAATGTCTGAGTTGGGCTACACCTGGAATCAAAATTCCACGTGGAGTTATAATTCAGGCCTATATCCACCCGCTAATCAATGGTCCTTTGTGGCTATGGTTATCGCACCAACCCAGGCGACGCTTTACCTGATCAACACTAATGGAGTGCAGACCGCTGTGAATGCCATCGCCCACGACAGCGAAGAGTTTGGGGTTGCCTGGCACATCGGAGATGACGCCCAAGGTGGCGCCGACGGCGGTCGTACTTTCCCCGGAAGTATTGCCGATGTCAGCGTTTATCTCTCCGCGCTCTCCAGCGATCAGATAACGTCCCTCTATAATACGGGGATCGGAATTGCGCCACCGGTTACATTATCCATTGCCCCAGGCAATACGCGGAGCGATACTTTGACTTGGACGCAAGGCATTCTCTTGGAATCGACGAACCTCGCTGGCCCATGGACGACGAATTCGGCGACTTCGCCATACACTGTTGAGACAACCAACGGCAGTATGTTCTTTAAAGTGAAAGTGCCGTGAGACTCGAAAACGTGATGAATATGGAGTAAAGTAATTGAGGGTGCGACTGGAATGGTAGAAGCCGGGCCGTCCGGCTTCTACCAAACTTGGTTTTGCTCTGTAGATATTGCCCTGGATTATGAAGACTGAAATTAGCCCTGATAACTCTGGTCAGCCTGTCCGGAACAGGTTGAATTCCATCGGGTTCACCTTGATCGAACTGTTGGTCGTCATTGCCATAATTGCCATTCTCGCGGCGATGCTGTTGCCAGCCCTTTCAGCGGCCAAGCGCAAAGCCCAGGAGGCCTCATGCGAGAGCAATCTCAAGCAAATGGTGCTGGCAGGTTTCATGTATTGCGGTGATTTTGGGCCCATGGATTATGCCCTCAATGACACTTCCGTTTGGCTGCCCTCGCTGTTGGCATATCAGGGCAATGTGGCAGGCATTCGCTTTTGTCCCGTCGCCAGTTCCAACAATATACCAAAGGCTAACTTTGTTTCGGCGGCGGCAGGGAATGGCACGCCTGGTACCGCCTCCTATGCCTGGTTGTTTGACGCTTTTAACAACGGTTCGAGTTACATGCTCAATGGCTGGCTTTATCTGAATGACAATGGAAAGAACGCCAATGGCGCCTATCATTGGGCTTCGACACAAACTTCGGTGGGTGGCGCGGGATTGTTTGGTAAGTTGGACAACGTCAAACACGCGGCGCAAACTCCGATGTTTTGTGACGCGGACTGGTGTGATGGCTGGCCCAATAGCGGGACAGGAGTAAATACTCCGGGTGATAATCTGAATGGTAATTATAATTTGTACACCGGCGTCGGGGCTGGAACGCCCATGATGGGACGTGTTTGCATCACCCGACATGGTTGGAAAAATGCCGCCGCCGCGCCTCAAAGCTTTAACATCACCGGCACATCGGTCTTGCCTGGCGGTATCAATGTCGGTATGTGCGACGGTCACGTGGAGTATTGCAAACTGAACAACCTTTGGTCCTACTATTGGCATGCGCTTTCCGTGCCGCATCCAATGCCTTGATCCCATTGCCGGCTGAATTATTTCTCTGCAAGACGATCCGGGTTCGTGCCGATTCCACGTGCATCTCGAAAGGGACGAGCGCCATCGCTCTCAAATCACATTTGTTGCCACGTAACCGATGTGGAGGGTCGGCGGGAGGCCGATTTGGAAAATTATTTTCCGGCGCGCACAGAATAAAAAGCAGAACGACATCCTTTCTAGGGTCTATTGCTGGTCCGTTTTCCGGGCGCATTTGGACTGACAGCAAAGTTCTCAAAATCTCTCCTTCTGGCTCCGGTTTGCAAAGATGGTACCGGATAATTGTGGCCTTGGAATTCGGTGTCTTGTTGGCCTGCGCAGGACCGATTCATGGGCAAACCCTCACAGACCTTGGTGCAACCGCGCCAACCCCAAATGTAAATGATGTAGCCCAATTAAGCACCGCCGGCAACCAGGTTTCACCGGATGGATTGAATTATTACACCGATGACGCCGTGAATGGCTCGGGCAATGGCGAGCCGGGACAGACTTTCAACACCGGCTCGGTTTCGGATGGATACACGGTGACTTCGCTCGCCATCAAGACTGCCGGACTTGGCTCGTACAATGGCATTGGCACATCCCAGGATTATGATCTTCACTTTTACTCGGTTTCGGGAGGAATTGCCACCCTGATCAAAACCTATACGGGGGGTCCGATCACCTTCAACGACGGCGATTGGCTGGAATGGTCTGACCTTTCCGTACCGCTCGCCCCGAATGCTACCTACGCCTATTCCTTTGGCCGGCTCAATTCCGGCGCCGGCTGGGAGGCCATGGCCGTATCGAGTTCGAATCCCTACATCGGCGGCGAAATTGGTTTGGTTCCGGTCACTGGCGGCACAATCGTTTTTGGTGCCAGCCATGATTTCGATACCGTATTCGATCTGGGTCTGGCCGTGCCGCTCGCTGCTGCTGCCACCACCCCTTCGATTTCTCCAACCAACAATCCGATTTACGCCGATACTCAGGTAACTTTGACTGAGTCGGCCAGCGGACAATCTCCGCTATACTATCAATGGCGAACTGATGGCGGGGGCGGGTCCCTTTCCAACATTCCCGGGGCCGTGTCGACCTATTGGACCGTGGGCACAGCAAGTTTAAAGGCGGGTACTTATCGTTACGAAGTGGTTGTTTCCAACACTTTTGGTGTCTCGACCAGCGGCGTTGCGTCACTGAACGTGGTTTCGGCAAGCGCCCCTGTACTCACCTCAGATATTACGCCGAACCCCGCGATCGCTTATTCGGGCAACAGTTTGACATTTTCGGCTTCGTTCAATGGAACGATGCCCATTTTCTATCAGTGGCAGGCCAACACCGGCGGCACCGCGACGAATATTCAAGGAGCCACGAATTCTTCATTTACCTTAGACAATCTCCAGCCCGCGAACGCGGGGACCTATCTGCTGCTGGCTTCCAATGTGCTTGGCGGTCCGGTTTCCAGCAGCGCGGCGCGTTTGACCGTACTCGCAATACCCTCATTCGTCAGTGCGGCTATGACGGACGGTCCGGTTGGTTATTGGCGTCTCAACGAGACCAACAGCACAGCCAGTGGAACTCTGACGGCAGTTGACCAGACCGGAAACTACAATGGCGCTTACGGCTCGGCCGCCGCAGATGGCGTTCCCGGACCGGATCCCGCCTCCGGCTTTGCCGGATTCGAGTCGCTAAACACCGCGGCACAATTCACCTACAACGAGGCCAATTCATTCGTCTCCCTTCCGGATTTGAACTTAAACACCAACGCCGTCACGATTAGCGCCTGGATTTATCCCATTGGCACGCCCGGATCTTATTGCGGTCTGGTGTTCTGTCGCCCGAACGGCGATGCCTCGGGCTTGAATTTCACCTCGGGCGGGCAGTTGGGCTACACCTGGAACCAGAATAATCAGAACACCTGGAGCTGGTCGTCGGGTTTAATCCCGCCGTTGCAGCAATGGTCGCTTGTCACAGGCCTCGACCCCTGTCGCCTCGCCTTCAACTAATTTATTTGTCGGGAGCATGGTCGTCTTTTCTGAACAAGCTCTGGGTGTCTCACCCTTCCAATATCAATGGCAGACGAACGGCACTGTTTTGCCCGGGGCTACCAACAGCTCTCTGGTCCTTACTAATCTTTTACTGGCGTCTTCCGCCGCTTACAGCGTCATCATCGCCGATAGTCTCGGGTCGGTCACCAGCGCGCCGGTCGCCCTTTCAGTGACTCGCGACACGAATCCACCCGTCGTGTTGCGCGCCTTCAACATCGGCACTACCAATGTCGAAGTGGATTACTCCAAAACTCTCACCCCCGTGGCCGCCACCAACCTGGCAGATTATGTGTTCACCAACGGCCTCACGATAACTTCTGCCTTGCTCACCCCGGACGGCATGTCGGTCTTGCTCGGCACCGGGCCTGTCATTTTTGGTACTAGTTACACCCTGGCCATCAATGGCATCCTCGATCAAGCCATCCCGCCCAATACGATTGCCAGCAACACCCTGGTGAGTTTCACGGCATCCCCGTACGCGGCGCAGGATATCGGGAGTCCAGCCATCCCTTCCACTGACGTTTATACAGGCAGTCGCGTGGCCATCGAGAGCGCCGGCGATAACATTGGCGGTACGGCCGATCAATTTAACTTTGATTACCAGCTCCAGGCCGGGAATTTCGACGTCACGGTTTGCCTCGCGGGATTAGGATTGTCTGATCTCTGGGCGGAGGCCGGCTTGATGGCCCGTGTCAGCTTGGATCCGGGTAGTCCGTTCACAGCGACCCTGGCCACGCCGGGGCTGAACGGTGAGTTTTTTACTGATCGCGCGACGACCAACGGCCAGGCCGCCAGCTCGGGAGATTTCCCGGTCAATTATCCCCACACCTGGTTGCGACTTAACCGTGTTGGCAGCGTGTTCACCGGTTTTGGCAGTTACGATGGCACCAACTGGACCCAGTTGGGGACGGTGACGATTAGCATGCCCAACGAGATTTACCTCGGTTTCGCCGTGGCCAGTCACAACACCAACACGACGACGACGGCGCAATTTGTAAATTATGGGACGACGCCCGGCGATGCGGTGGTGGCCACGATCGTCAATCCGCACGACGCCATCGGCCCGAGTGCGCGGACGACGCCCATAGCGTTTTCGGAAATCATGTGGAAGCCGGCCCCGCGGACGGATGGAAAGAATCTGGAATTTCTGGAGCTCTATAATTCCAATCCATGGTTTCAGGACATCAGCGGCTATCAAATCACCTGCGCGGACATGAATTACACCTTCCCGCCCAACACCCAAATCCCCGGAGGCGGCTATCTGGTCATCGCCGCGAACCCGGTGGACATTGAAAGCGTCTATGGCCTCAGCAATGTCATGGGGCCATACACCGGCAGTCTCAAACACTCCGAGACGCTTGAATTGCTGGACGAAGAGACCAATGTGCTGCTCACGGTGCCTTATACGGACGTGTATCCGTGGCCGGTGGCGACGGCTGGCACGGGCCATTCTCTCATATTGGCCAACCCGACGTACGGCGAGGGTGACCCGCGTGCATGGGACATCAGCGATGTGGTGGGTGGTTCCCCCGGGCAAATGGACGGGTTCACACCCAGTCCGCTCCGGAGTGTGGTGATCAACGAAATTCTGGCGCATTCGGAAAATCCGGGGGTGCCGCAGTTCATTGAACTGTACAATCACAGCATCGACAGCGTGGACGTGTCGGGCTGTATTTTGACGGATGACCCGACCACCAATAAGTTTGTAATACCACCCGGCACAGTGATTGGTCCGGCGGGCTTTGTGTCCTTCACCGGGGCGCAGTTCGGCTTCACGCTCAATGGCGCGGGTGAAACTCTCTATTTGATCAAGCCCGACGGCAGCCGGGTGCTGGACGCGGTGCCGTTCGGGGCGCAGGCGGATGGGGTGTCGTATGGGCGCTGGCCGGACGGGGCGAATGACTTTTACGCGTTCACGACCAACACGCCGGGGACGAACAACAGTGCGATGGTGATCGGGGACGTGGTGATCAACGAATTGATGTACGACCCGATCAGCGGCAATGATGCGGACCAATACATTGAGCTTTATAACAAGGGAACGAACACGATCAATCTCTCGGGGTGGGAATTCACGACGGGGGTGACGTTCACGTTTCCGGCGAATGCGACTCTGGCGCCGAAGGGTTACCTGGTGGTGGCGAAGAACATGACCAATTTGTTTGCCAAGTATCCGAACCTGAATAGCGGGAACACAGTGGGTAATTACAGCGGCAAGTTGTCGCATGACGGGGAACTGGTGACGCTGGCGCAACCGGATGGGGTGAATGGTCGGACGGTGGCGGCAGCAGTTTGGAATTGATGGACCCCCATTCCAATCATCGCCTGGCGGCGAATTGGACGGACAGTGATGATACTTCAAAGTCGGTCTGGACGAACATTACCTGCACGGGCGTGCTCGATAATGGTCAAAATTATGATCCGTCCATTGATTACGCCCAGATCGGACTGTTGGACGCTGGCGAGTGCCTGGTGGACAATATTCAGGTAAATTATAATGGCAGCAATTATGTTTCCAACGGCACCTTTGACGGCGGCCTGGGTTTGGCCGACTGGTCTTTGCAAGGTTGCATGACGTGTTCCAGCCTGGAAAGTACCGGTTATCTGAGTGGCAACTCTCTCCACATCCGCTGCAGCGACCGGCTCTGGACTGGTGACAATTCCTGTGAAGTCGCTTTGAATCCCAATTCGATGAGCGCCGGTGACACCGCTACCATGAGTTACATGGCCCGGTGGCTGCGCGGCACTCCCGAACCTGACTTCCGGCTTAATGGCAACTGGCTCGAAGCGACCGCTGTGTTACCCGTGCCCACCAATCTCGGAACGCCGGGTGCATCCAACAGCCAATACGTCACCAATGCGGGTCCGGCGATTTACAATGTCACCCACAATCCGCCGTTGCCGGCGGCCAACCAGCCAGTGGTGGTGACGGCAAATGTGTGTGACCCGGACGGCGTGAGCAACCTGACACTCTATTACCGACTGGATCCGGCGACAATTTACACGGCGGTGCCAATGAAGGATGACGGTACCGGCGGCGATGCGGTTCCCGGGGACGGGGTTTTCAGCGCCACGATTCCCGGACAGGCAGCAAATCAAATTGCGGCGTTTTACATTGCGGCGACGGACAAGCTGGGCGCGTCGACGCGCTTTCCGTCGATCCGTCCCAATGACAATGAGCCGGTGCGCGAGTGTGTGGTGATGTTCGGGGACGGGAATCCGGGCGGCAGCTTTGGCGTTTATCATTTGTGGCTGACACAGACTAATGTGAACCGGTGGGCCAATCTGGGCAAGGCGTTTATCATTTGTGGCTGACACAGACTAATGTGAACCGGTGGGCCAATCTGGGCAACTTGAGCCGGGATTGGAAAAACGATTGCACTTTCGTCAACGGCAACCGCGTCATCTACAATATGGGCGGGAGGTTTTCCGGCAGTCCATATCATCAAGACTATGACACACCCTCTGGTAGTACGTGCAGTTACGAATGGCAGTTTAGCGATGATGGCAAGTTTCTGGGTGTCACGGATTTCAAAAAGATCCATCCGCCAGGTGCTGATCCGGGGTCTGATTTGACCCTCCAGGCCAGCCAGTTAGCTTTCACCTTCCAACGCGCTTTAGGGGAACCCTGGCTCTACAAACGCTATGTGGCGGTCTATGTCAACGGTAACCGGCGTGGAACACTTCTGGAGGACACCCAGGTGCCAAACAGTGATATCGTCAAAGAACACTTTCCCAACGACAGTAATGGCTATCTTTTCAAAATGCAGCCCTGGTTTGAGATGGCTCCGTTCCTTTCGGGTTATACCTTCGCATTCGACAATCAATCTTGGTGCAACCTGATGCCATATACCACCATCGGTGGCGTGAAGAAAGAGGCACGCTATCGCTGGAATTATGAAATGCGTCGCACGGCGGATACTTGGAGCGATTTTACCAATGTATTTTCGCTCGTCGATGCGGCCAACTCCTCCGGCACACCCGATTATGTGGCCAATCTGGAGGGCATGGCGAACATGGAAAACTGGATGCGCGTCTTCGCGGCCACTCATGCAGCCGGCGGCTGGGATTCCTTTGGTTCGCAGAATGCCCAGAATCTTTTCGGCTACATCGGTACGCTTGGCACCAAATATACCTTGATGATGTGGGAATTGGAGACCGTGTTTGGCTACAATGGATCATGGGGACCGGGACAAGATCTGCTTACCGTCAATTCGCAGGATTCCAACATGGCGGCGATTTACAACAATCCTACCTTCTTGCGCATGTATTGGCGTGCGTTGCAGGAACTGGTCAACGGTCCCCTGGATGTCGCCAACAGCGGTCCTCTGATCATAGCCAAATACAGTACCTTTATCGCCAACGGTCTCAGTGTTGAGAATCCCACCGTGAACATCGAGCCCTGGCTCTCGCAGGCGCAGACGAGCATTGCGGCGCAATTGGCGGTGGTGAATGCGGGGGCATTCGTCG
>JBEKMT010000152.1:0-13380 GCA_050008355.1 Verrucomicrobiota bacterium | reverse complement strand
TTTACAACTCACGAAGCGTCTGAAATAAATCCTCGCGCTTTGAGATTCAAGCGTAGCTTCGGTTGCCGGTTCATTACTGGTGGAGTTTCAGACGACCTTCATCCAAATCGATAAATTCGAACATAGTCTGAACGGTACCCGGCGGCAAACCGATTTCAGCCAGACGCTCATTCAACCGCTGAGTTCCGGTATCACGCCAGCAACGCTTGGTCATAAATGCATTCCACACCTCGATTTCGTCCTCGGTTGGCTGACGGCCGTGCGCAAAGGCCCAGGCCATCAAAGCCTCATCGCTGCCGCCCTTGAGCGTTTCCGCTTCGATCGCGGCGTAATCAATGTGCAGGAATTTACAGCATCGTGAATCGAAACTCCCCTTCATGTTCGTGCCCCGTGCCGCTTGCCAGCCTTCCGGCAATTTCCCAGCCGCCGCGAGCCGGATTTTGTCCAGCATGCGACCGAAATAAACGACGCCTTTGACCTGATCGAAAGGGCTGCGAAGTCCCGGAATGATCGTTGGAAATGGAAGAGCCATGCCTGAGTAAAACATTTTAGACTTTTGGCCGCAAGGATGTCTCCCCAAGTATTCGGTGGATTTGACCTGTAAGTTTAGGTCCTTCCAATTTGAAACGGATGCGTGCCACATTTCAACGATGCGACGGCTCGACCCGCCACGCGGGACCAGAGCCAAGGTTCGGGAACTATGCTTTTGCGTAAACTTCCGCGCCTTTCTCCACGAATTCCTTCGACTTGGCTTCCATGCCTTGCTTGAGGGCCTCCTCGGCGGCGATCCCCTGCTCCGCCGCGTACTTGCGGACGTCTTCCGTGATCTTCATCGAGCAGAAATGCGGCCCGCACATCGAACAGAAATGCGCGGTCTTGGCGCCATCCTGCGGAAGAGTTTCGTCGTGGAATTCGCGCGCAGTAACGGGGTCGAGACTCAAGTTGAATTGATCTTCCCATCGGAATTCGAATCGAGCCTTGCTCAAGGCGTTGTCCCGGTATTGCGCGCCGGGATGGCCCTTGGCGAGGTCGGCGGCGTGCGCCGCGATCTTGTAGGCGATGACTCCGTCTTTCACGTCCTTTTTGTCCGGCAAACCCAAATGTTCTTTGGGGGTAACATAGCAAAGCATCGCGCAGCCGTACCAGCCGATGATGGCGGCGCCGATGCCGCTGGTAATATGATCGTAACCGGGAGCGATGTCCGTCGTCAGGGGTCCGAGCGTATAGAACGGCGCTTCATGGCACCACTCGAGTTGTTTTGCCATGTTTTCCTCGATCAGGTGCAGAGGCACATGGCCGGGACCTTCGTTCATCACCTGCACGCCCTTGGCCCAGGCGCGTTTGGTCAATTCCCCCTGTACTTCCAATTCGCCGAATTGCGCCGGATCGTTGGCATCTGCGATGGAACCGGGACGCAAACCATCGCCGATGCTGAAGCTGACGTCGTATGCCGCCATGATGTCGCAAATATCGTCCCAATGCGTGTAGAGAAAATTTTCCTGGTGATGCGAGAGGCACCATTTGGCCATGATGCTGCCGCCACGGGAAACAATGCCGGTCATGCGATTGGCCGTCAGCGGCACGAACCGCAACAGCACACCCGCGTGGATGGTGAAATAATCCACGCCCTGCTCGGCCTGCTCAACCAGTGTGTCGCGGAAGAGTTCCCAGGTGAGGTCCTCGGCCCGGCCATTCACTTTTTCCAGCGCCTGATAAATCGGCACGGTTCCAATGGGAACGGGCGAATTGCGGAGAATCCATTCGCGCGTGGCGTGGATGTTCTTGCCGGTGGAAAGATCCATCACAGTGTCCGCGCCCCATTTGGTAGCCCAGCGCATTTTCTCCACTTCCTCCTCGATGCTCGAGGCCACGGCGCTGTTACCGATGTTGGCGTTGATCTTCACGAGGAAATTGCGCCCGATGATCATCGGTTCAAGTTCGGGATGGTTGATATTGGACGGGATGATGGCGCGACCGGCGGCGACTTCATCGCGCACAAACTCCGGCGTGATTTGCGCGGGAATCCGCTGCGGAAAACGACCGAAAACACCCGGCGTATAGGGACTCCTGCCCAGCTGGCTTGAACCGGCATGTTGTTTTTCCAGCTCATTGCGAATGATGTCGTTCGACATCGCGGCAATCTGCGCGTGTCCCAGGTTCTCGCGAATGGCGATAAACTCCATTTCCGGCGTGACGATGCCGGCTCGCGCGTAGGCGAGCTGAGTGACCACCTTGCCCGGCTTGGCCCGGAGTGGACGGCGGCGGCGGCGGGTGAGGCCGGGGAATTCGACCAACCGGTTTTTCTCAGCCTTGCTCGCGTATTCCGCGTGCTTGCCGGAAAGATAACCGTTGTCCTGCGGCTTTACCTCGCGCCCGTCATATTCGGCGACATCGTCGCGACGCAAAATCCATTCACGGCGCAACGCGGGCAGACCCTCGTCCGAGTTACCATGAAACGCCGGATCGCCCCACGGCCCGGAACAATCATAAACGCGGACCGGATCGTTTTGCGTGACTGCGCCGGTATAGGACTTGGTCGGCGTGACGGAGATCTCGCGCATCGGCACGCGGACATCGCCGTGCACCGTGCCCGCAACATAAATCCTTTTGCTGTTGGGCAGTTGCTCACGGCTGTGCGGCTCGAACGATTCTTTGGCGGCGATCATAAATAGGTTGATGGTTTTCAGTTTTAGGCCAGCCACGGCGATTATATTTCACTTTAAACCGGAAAACCTTCCAGGAAAGCTCGCAGCGCATTGGCCGCCACGCAGTGGTTCCCTGCGCCGGCATTATCCGGTTCAAGTTCACGGGTCATTTGTGCTCACGCACAAAACTCTCAGCGTCACCACGATGGTGAGGTGGCTCCCCAACGACTTTAAACTAGGCCGAACCGTCAGAAGCGTCAAGCGCAGGCATGATAATTTAATTTAATTCCGGCCGGTTTGCCCCTGCCGGGGTTGCCGACATTATCACACAAACTTAACATTCACCCCCGCCGCCCCCTGCTATAATGGCTTGACAAATCATATGCCGTATGCCCCTATATCCCATAGGCGGATGCAGTGTCGATCCCGCCCAATACTTTTGTAAATAACATGAAAAACATCCGTCCGGGACTGGAAAAACGGGCCTTGATTGTCCGTCTCCGGAAAATCAAAGGCCAGATTGAAGGCATTGAGAAAATGGTGGAAGCCGACGCCGATTGTTCCGATTTGCTGATGCAGGTCGTTTCGTCGCGCCGGGCGTTGAAATCGTTCAGCGAGGAACTCCTCGAATCGCACGTGCACAGCTGCATCGAAGGCGCCACCAGCCCCGCCGAAGGCCGCGCGAGCTTGCGCTCACTGCTCACCGTATTGGAGCGCTACGTGGCTTGATGATGTCCGGAAAGATGCAAATTGCACACCTCAACTTATGAGCACGAATCTGGGCGACATCCTGACCACGGATCAAATCATTACGGAAATGAGGGCGACGAACCGCTGGGAGACGATTGACGAACTGATCGCCATCCTGGTTGCAACCGGCAAGGTAAAAGCCGAACACCAGGACAGCGTGATCGCCGCGGTCCGGAAACGCGAATCCTCCATGAGCACGGGCATCGGACATGGCATTGGCATGCCCCATGCCTCGACAGATTTGGTCTCCGAAATCACGGGCGCCTTCGGACGTTCGACCCGGGGCGTTGACTTTGACTCCCTGGACGGCCAGCCGGTCAAACTGGCAACACTTTTGCTTGTTCCCCAGAAACAATTTCAACAACATCTGCACACGGTTGGCGGTATCGCCAAGCTTTTTTCCAACGCACAATTCCGTCTGTCCATCGAAAGCGCGCCGGATGCGGCGGCGATCCTGAAAATCATCCGCAACCCGAATATCTCCTGAATCAAAATATGTCTGCGATAAAGAATTCCGAAAGCCAGCGCAACGCCGACCTGGTCCGCGATGCGGCGACCCAGGACACCGCCGACATTCTGCAAAGGTTGAACACCTCGGCGACCGGTTTGAGCAAGGAAGAAGCAGCGGAGCGGCTGGAAATATTCGGCCCCAACGAAGTCGCGCAGGAAAAGAAACATGACTGGCTGGGCCGGCTGTGGGTGGCGGTACGCAATCCGCTGGTAATTTTGTTGTCCATCCTGGCCATCGTCACTTTCGCCACGGCGCAAGGTCCCAGTGACGAGGTCGGAGGCTGGGTGATGGTGGCGATGGTGCTGCTGGGTGTGTCCCTGCGTTTCGTGCAGGAAACCAAGGCCGACAATGCCGCGGCGAAGCTGAAAGCGATGATCAAGGTCACCGCGACAGTTTTGCGCGATGGCTCCCCGGTGGAGATTCCATTGAAAGAACTGGTACCCGGCGACGTGGTAAAATTATCCGCCGGCGACATGATTCCCGGCGACGTTCGTTTGCTGTCGGCCAAGGATTTGTTCGTGATTCAGGCCACCCTGACCGGCGAATCGTTGCCGGTGGAAAAAAGTGACGCGCGCGATTTGCGGCCCAATCTTTCGATCATTGAGCACTCGAACCTCTGCTTTCTCGGGACGAGCGTGGAGAGTGGCTCGGCCATCGCCATCATCCTCGCCACCGGTGCGCAAACCTATTTCGGTAAAATGGCGAGCAGCCTCGCCGGCCAGCAAGTCGAGACGGCTTTCGACAAAGGCGTGAAGAAATTCACCTGGTTGATGATCTGTTTCATGGCCGTGATGTCGCCGATGGTGTTTTTGATCAATGGCTTCACCAAGCATAGTTGGGGAAAAGACACTTTTCTGTTTGCGCTGGCCATCGCCGTGGGCCTCACCCCGGAAATGTTGCCGATGATCGTCTCCGTCTGTCTTTCCAAGGGCGCGCTGGCGATGTCCCGGAAAAAGGTCATCGTCAAAAAGCTCAATTCCATCCAGAACTTCGGTGCGATGAACGTGCTGTGCACGGACAAGACCGGCACCCTGACCATTGACCACGTCATCCTGGAAATCCATTGCGACGTTTTCAAAAACGAGAGCGAAGAAGTCCTGCGTGACGCCTACCTCATCAGCCATTTCCAAACGGGCTTGAAGAATGTGCTGGACCGCGCCGTCTTGAAATACTCGGAGCTGCACCGCGAGCTGTCCGTAGAAAAAATTGCGAAGGTGGACGAAATTCCTTTCGATTTCTCGCGGCGCATGATGTCCGTGGTGGTGGAAAATGTGGATGGCCAGCGCCAGTTGCTGACCAAAGGCGCCCCGGAATCGGTTTTTAAAAAATGCACCCATTTCGAGAGCGCCGGGGAAACATTTGAAATGGAGCCGATTCTCGTCGGCAATTTGATTGAGCAGGTCAATTCGCTGAGCGAGGACGGTTTTCGCGTGCTGGCCATCGCCAACAAGAAGGTCGGTGCACAGACCGCTTATTCGAAAGCCGACGAAGAAAATCTTGTGCTGACAGGTTATCTGGCCTTCCTGGACCCCCCCAAAGACACGGCCAAAACCGCGATCGCCGCCCTGCGCCAGCACGGCGTGACTGTGAAGGTGTTGACGGGCGACAACGACCTGGTCACGCGCAAAGTCTGCACGGAGGTCGGCATCAACGCGGAAAAAATCCTGCTCGGCAACGATGTTGAAAAAATGAGCGACGAGCAGCTGGCCGGCGTGATTGACGACACGGATGTTTATGCCCGGCTCTCGCCCGCGCATAAAAAACGGGTCGTACAAGCGCTCCAGAAAAAAGGCCACGTCGTCGGCTTCATGGGCGACGGCATCAACGACGCTCCGGCATTGCGCGCGGCGGACGTGGGCATTTCCGTGGACACCGCCGTGGATATCGCCAAGGAATCCGCCGACATGATCCTGCTGGAGAAAAGCTTGATGGTGCTGGAAGAAGGCGTGCTCGAAGGGCGCAAGGTGTTTGCGAACATATTGAAATACATCCGCATGGGGGCGAGTTCCAATTTCGGGAATATGTTCAGCGTGCTGGGGGCCAGCGCCTGGTTTCCGTTCCTGCCGATGCAGCCGCTGCAGATCCTCACGAATAACTTGCTTTACGATTTCTCGCAGGTCCCAATTCCGACCGATAACGTCACTGCGCAATACATTGCCAAACCGCGGCCGTGGAACATCGGGGAAATCGCAAAATTCATCCTCTTCATCGGCCCGATCAGCTCAATTTTTGACTACACCACTTTTTGCGTGATGTGGTTTTATTACAAATGCGCCAATATCAACCTGGTGCCGCCGCCGGAACTGGCTGCGCGTTTTGCCCACCCCACGGACCCCGAC
The DNA here is from genome assembly GCA_050008355.1 of Verrucomicrobiota bacterium. Classification (GTDB taxonomy): domain Bacteria; phylum Verrucomicrobiota; class Verrucomicrobiia; order Limisphaerales; family UBA11358; genus UBA11358. The sequence continues at coordinate 7,135 of JBEKMT010000152.1, read as the reverse complement.
CATACCTACGCGGCCGCACTTTTCAATACCGGCTGGTTTGTCGAGTCCATCATGACCCAGACCCTCATCATTCATGTTATCCGCACGAACCAGATCCCGTTCATCCAGTCGCGGGCCAGCTGGCAGCTGACCATGACCAGCATTTTGATCATGGGCATCGGCGCCATTCTGCCGTTTTCGCCGCTGGCGACGTCGCTGGGATTCGTGCCGCTGACGTGGCAATTCTGGCCGATCTTGTTCGTGACCCTGCTGTGCTATGTCGGCCTGACCCAGCTTATCAAAGTGTGGCTCGTGCGCAGAAACTGGATTTGACGCGGAAAGCCCGATTTATGGAAAACCACACCCGTTTGGTCGCCTCTCGCACCACGAGGTCATGGCGGCCGGCGTTTGCCTGCCGCAAGGAAGGCCAGCCGGGAGACAATGTTAATTGAGATTATATTTTTTAATTCATGCTCAAAGTTAATCTCCTGGCGGCAGTCACGGGTTTTGCGGGGGCAACGACCGCCGTGGCGGATCTGTCCACCAACTCCGTGTCCGCGCCCGCCATCGAACCGACCGGCACCAATTCACTGCAAAACTGGAACGTGCATGGCCAGAACACTGACACGGTGCAGGGTTATCCCGGTTTTGCCTCGAAGTATTCCGGCCCGAACAGCCTGCCCGCCGGCGGCCAAACCCGCGAAACCGTTTCCCTGGATTTGATGGCTGGAATTCGCTTGTGGCACGGCGCCGAGGCGCACATTGACGGGTTGATGTGGCAAGGATTTGGGCTAAACAACACACTCGGCGTTGAGGGATTTCCAAACGGCGAAGCCTATCGCATTGGCACCGAGCTGCCCAACGTCACGGTCGCGCGCCTGTTCATCCGCCAAACCATTGGGCTGGGCGGTGACCAGGAAGACGTGCCGGACGACCAGCTTGATCTCGCCGGCAGGGAGGACATCTCCCGCATCACATTGACCCTGGGACGAATCGGTGTGGGAGATGTTTTTGACAAGAACGCTTATGCCAATGATCCCCGCACGCAATTCCTGAACTGGGCATTCGTAAACAATGAGGCGTGGGATTATCCGGCTGACACCATCGGCTACGCCACCGGACTGGCCATCGAATTGAACCAGCCGCAATGGACATTGCGCTATGGATTTTTCGCAGTTCCGCGCTATCAGAACGGTTTGGGTGCGGACGACCAGGTCCTCACCCTGCCCTCCAATGAATCTGCTCAATGGGCGCCTATTTCACAGTCCTGGGCCATGGTTACTGAATTTGAGCGGCGCTACAACATCGACACCCATCCGGGAACGATCCGATTGCTGGCCTTTCTCAATCGAGCCAACATGATCAGTTATGCGGAAGCAAATTCAATCCTCGCGGCCAACGGTCCGGGAGCGGAACTCACCGGGGCGGCTGCCTATCGTCTCAAATACGGCTTCGGATTGAATTGGGAACAGGAAATTGCCAACAACATCGGCGTTTTTTCGCGCCTGGGCTGGAACGACGACCGCGCAGAGGGCTGGATGTTTAGCGATATTGGTTACGCGGGTTCATTGGGTTTGAGCATCAAGGGTGCAGTGTGGCGCCGCCCCGACGACACCATTGGTGTTGCCGGCGTGCTAAACGGCATCAGGAACGTGGAACAGAAGTTTCTCGCTGCGGGCGGCACAGGCATTCTGGCAGGCGATGGTAATCTGGATTACGGGTGGGAGAAAATTGTTGAAACCTATTACGATTGCAGTGTCTGGAAAACCGTTCACGTGTCTTTGGATTACCAGTTCATCGACAACCCGGCCTTCAATCAAGCTCGCGGGCCGGTTTCCGTGTTCGCCGCCCGCCTCCACTGGGAATTTTGACGGCACGTGGCATGAGTGGCGGGGGGCGCTAGTTGCCGTTAAAAAATAGCCGTCCCGCATCTCACGGGACGGCGTTCTTAGGCCTGGGAAACGATCGCATTTCCTCTCAGGCCTCAAACGATTTTCCGCAGCCACAACTTTGCTTGGCGTTGGGATTGGAAATCTTAAAGCCACCGCCGGACAGTGCATCGCTGAAATCCACCACCATGCCGCTTAAAAATCCAACGCTGATCGGGTCCACTAACACATTGACGCCATCTTGCTCGGACACCACGTCGCCCTCGCGTCTTTCATCGAAGACCATGCCATACTGCATGCCCGAACAACCGCCCTGCTCCACGTAATAACGCATGTGTTTGCCAGCGTTTTCCGGCAGGACCAGCAACGACTTCACTTCTGCCACCGCGCTGGGCGTAAGGGTGACCACCGATTTTTCAGCTACCGTTTCCATTGCCACAAATTAGACCGCTGCATCGCCCCTGTCAAACATACGTATCGGCTCGTTGCATGATGACTCAAAAACCTGTCAAGTGAATGTTCGTTTTGACGATCGGCCTCAACCCGCGCCGATGCTCGGCACCACCTCTCCTCCGGGCGGACGGAGCATTCGTTTCTGCATTCCTCGTAATAATTGCGACTCGGTTCGCTACGCAACCATCCGGCTATTGCACACGCCTTACTTTTTCTGCGACAAGTTCTGCCGGATCGTTTCCAGCGACGTTTTCATGGGCGGCAGCAACGCTTCCATCTGGTCAATGAACTTGTCAGGATTGGCGATTCCCAGGGACTGGATCAGTGGTAAGGCCAGCAGGCCGGCTTTCTTGACCCAGAACGGATCCGCCAACTCACCGTCGCGCAGATTATTCCCGAGATTGGTGTCAAACACGTCGAGATACTGGCCCAGAGCCTGTTTCAGCAGGTTGGTTTGATCGATGCCGGTCGCCAAGTCCGCGAGTTTTTCGAGCACGAGGCCGTAACCGACTTGCGCCGCGCTGCGGGCGGAGACATCCGCCGACTTATAAGCCGGTGCGTTCGGGCTAAACACGCTGGCAAAATCGTTCGTTGCCTCATCGTAATTGTTCATTTGGAACTCACATTTGCCGATTTCGCCCCAAGAGCGCGCGGCAGCATCGTTCGTCGGATTCATCTGTACTATCTGGCGAAGAAAAGTGATCGCCGTGGAAAAATTCCCCAGCGGATTGTTGGTATCCGGGGAGGGGATTTGCATCCAGGCCGCCGCGCAGGCAAAGCGCGCTTGCACACCAAGGTCCGCGGGACAATTGGTGTCGCTGATCAAAGCGGTGAAATAACGGGTCGCATCAGAATAACCGTTGCGCGCCATCGCCGAGAGCCCTGCCATCATTTGAGCCTTGTAAAACAGGTTCGTTGAACTCCGCCACGCGGGATTCTGGAAAATATTTTCGTAGTTGGTCTCCGCGCGGGCAAAATCGCTGAAATCGTTGGCGCGATAAAAATAATCGGCCACCCACCATTGTGCCAGCGGTGCAAGATCATTGGTGGAGAACCGCGAGATGAATACGGTGAACTGTGCCAGCGCATTCGTTTCGTTGCCCGCCTGGTAATTGGCCAGCGCGGCGGCGTAAACCGCCTGCGGTGCCAGATCCGAGTGCGGAAATTCCGCAAGCCAGTTCGCGTAGTTGGTGGTCGCCGCCAGCCAGTCCCCCTCCTGTTCGTAAGTCCGCGCCACGGCCAGCTTCACCTCCGGCAACAAGTCCGAGTGCGGAAATTGCTTTATGAACTGGCGAAACAGGGTGCGCGCGGCATCCGGTCGGCCGGAATCCGCCACGTATTCACCAAAGTGCAAGGTGGCATTATCCGCGAGGTCCCCTGCCGGATACAGCTTGAGGATGCGGGCCAGTGCGCTGCCGGCACTGGGGAAATCGCCCATCGCCTCGCTCACGCGCAGGCTTTGGTACAACGCCCGCTCCTCCAGCGTCTGGACGACGGCCGGCATGTCCATGTAGCCATCGACCACGATACGGTAATTCACGAGCGCATTCGTAAAGTCATTTAGCTGGTACAACGCGTCGCCCAATTTGAAATGCGCCATCGCCTGATCCAGCGACCTCGGCAAAGTATTCAGCGCATTCGTAAGGTCCATGGCGCTTTCCAGATAATTGCCGGCGTACCAATTGCACCAGCCGAGGTCCAGATACACATTGCCCTGATATTGGCTGTTCGTGTAAACGGCGACAAATCGATCCAGACACGCCTTCGCCAGCAGCAAATTGGTCGCAGACAGTTGCGCGGCATAATCCTTCAAGTGCAATTCACCCAGCGCAAACAGCGCCACGTCCGTGGCCGGCGAATTCGGGAATTGCATTAGAAAACTGTTCAAAGTGTCTTCGGCGGTGGCGAATTGATGTTGCGCCGCGCACAACTCGGCGATCTTCAAGACCGCCTGCCTCTGGTTCTCCACGGGTGCATTGGTATTCGTGAGGTTTTGCTGGTAAGCCGCGATGGCATCGTTGGTCAATTGCGATTTTTCGAGCAAATCCGCCTGGAAACCGACGCTGGCGGCCAGCCAGGAGTCATTCCGCGCGTCGCGCGCAATTTGCAGTAAATTCGTGGAGGCCGACAACGAACCCGGCAAATCGCCCAACGCACTTTTGGACTGACTGAGCAAATACGCCCAAGGCCAGGCGAGGTCCGGCGGCAGCGCATCCTGCTTTTTCGATTCGAGGATCGCCGCCGTGCCGGGATAATCTTTTTGCGCAAACTTCGCTTGCGCCCTCAATAATTGCCCGCGCAGAGACAACCCGCTGTCGGCATCCGACCGCAATGCCTGCTGGAAAATGCCATTGGTTGGCTCCAGCAGGTTTTCCACCAACGGCCACTGTGCCAGTTGTGCGTAAGCCGCCGCCGCATTAACGGTCGCGGCCACGCGCAGCGGTGAATTGGTGAAATCATTCACTAGCGCGAGGTAGGTTTTCGCCGCCGCCGGATAATTGCCGATGGCAAATTGGGCTTCACCCATCCAGTCCGCATATTGATCCGCCAATTTGCCGGCCGTGAGCTCGCCGGCGGTGAGCAGCACGATTGCGTTTGTGAAATTGCCCTGCTCGTACTCCGCTTGCGACTCCAACAGCAAGGCCCGCGGCGCGTTGGCGGATTCCGGATATTTTTGGACAAAATCGGCGAACTCCGCGGCGGCGCGGCTCCACATTTCGGTCTTAAAAGCCGACTGCGCGGCCGCGAAGGCGCGCTGTTCGCGCAAGCTTGCGGCGTGAATCTGTCCGACGCCCAGGAACAGCGCGAACCAGATCACCACCCATCGCCAGACAAATGCCATCCCAGAATCTAAACAACGTTGCGAACCGACAAAAGAGGGAAATCATCATGCATGACAGGAAAGATGGATCATTGCCTTGAACGGCCACCCAATTAGAATGCTCTCCACCCCGTCACCCAACTGTCACCCGCGGAAGGATTGACCTGATTCGGGCGATTTGCTACTTTTTCGGCGGTTGCGCCATGAAATCCGCATTGAACCAACATGTTTTGGTTTTAAACCGGCTCTGGCAGGCAGTCAATGTCTGCACCGCCCGTCGCGCTCTCACTCTCCTCTTTCAGGGCCAGGCGCAGGTCGTTCTGGACAGTCCCGACGGTTCGTTCCGCACTTTCAATTTCAGCGAATGGCGGGATATTTCCACCGACGCCCCGCACGAAGATTCCGTTCATGGCATCTCCTTCCGCATCCGGGTGCCCCGCATCATCCTGTTGTTCATGTATGATCGGATGCCGAAAAAGGAAGTGAAATTCACCCGGCACAACATCTTTGAACGCGATAAAAACACCTGCCAGTATTGCGGCGAAGTGTTTGACCGGAAAGATTTGAACCTGGACCATGTGGTCCCGCGCGACCGCGGCGGCCCCACGACTTGGGAAAACATTGTGTGTTCCTGCATCATTTGCAACACCCACAAAGCCAACCGGACGCCGGCCGAGGCGGGCATGAATCTCGTGCGCAAACCCAAGCGCCCGAAATGGCGACCGTTTGTGCAAATCAATTTCACCCTGCTCCGGCACGACAGCTGGAAACATTTCATCGACCTCGCCTACTGGAACGTGGAGCTCGGCGAAGACGTCAGCTGATTCCACCACCGGCCCGCAGCTCTGCGAGTAGCGCCGACACGGCAATATCAAACACCTTGGTTAATCTCAAACGCAAAATGGTTGGCCACATTGCTGCGGATCACAGGCCCGCCCTCCATAAATCTCACAACGGCGCATTGTAGCAACGTTCCGTGCTTCGGCGCCCCTCGAAATCCTCTGGCCACGGGATTTTGCTTTTAGTAAATTCCCCGTGGCCGGCGCATTCGTCTATCGGCTAGGACGTGGCCTTCTCAAGGCTGAAAGAGGGGTTCGATTCCCCTATGCGCTACCAACCCAATAAAATCAATGTTTTTGTGAGTTTTAAACCTTCAAAGACCATGAGTCATAACAAAAAGTCATAACAAGTCGCCTAAATTCGGCAATGTCGCAGAGTGGTGAAACTTCTCATTGTCCACGCTCGTTAGTTTGGTCTAAAAACCGCAGTGTCAGTTTCCCCGGCTGACTGATTTCGACTTCGACGCGATGGCCGGGCTTGAACCCAGCTTGCTCCAGCCACCTGCCTGAGAGTCGGATTTTGGGTGATACTTTGTCACGCCAGAAGTCCCCGCCAGACTCAATTTTCAGAGTGCGCGCTTTCATTCAGCCTCCTCCTTTTCTTCCCATGTTTTGCCGAGGATGAAGTCCGCCGCCTTTTGTGCCGCCGCCGCCGCTTGCACAATCAGCCGCCGGTCTTCTTTCAACCGCGCCAGCCACGATTGAAGGTATGCCACCGAATTGTCCAAAGTGCGCTCAACAATCCCGGCATGGCCCGACAGGAACGCCGCGCCCATTTCCGCAACCAACTCCTCCCGAGCGTAAGGCGTGGAACCAAACGCCGACCACTCGCCCTCTGTCCCACTGATATCCTTGCGATTCAGCCGCGACGGATGGCCGGTGGCATGGGTCAGCTCATGGAACAACACGGAGTAGAAGTCTTGCCCGCTTCGGAAATGCTCCGGCTTCGGCATGTTGACACTATCGAGACTTGGCGAGTAACAAGCCCGCCCGCCTCCAAACCGGATTTCCGGCAGTTTAGGCATGGCTGCCACAATGCTTTCGGCTTCCGTAATGGGGCAATGCTCGCGCTGGCTGCCATTCAGGACAGGGATTTTGTCCGGGGGAATGTCCTCGCACTGCGCAATGTTAAACACGCTGTAATAGCGCAGGAA
>JBEKMT010000151.1:0-13839 GCA_050008355.1 Verrucomicrobiota bacterium | reverse complement strand
AATTTTGACGCCGGATGAACGCGCGGACAAGGATACCATCGTGGCCTCCCTGCAACACCGGCTTTTCCAAACCACCTTGCACGAAAACCAGCAGGAGGCCTTGCAACAGTTTCTCGATTCCAAAACCAAAATGTCTGATACGGACATTGCCGAAACCATCCGGCTGATGATGTCGACGCCGGAATACCAAGTTACCTGAGGTCGCTATGAAAAACGAAATCACCCTTCAAACCCGCCGCGAATTTTTGCGGACCACCGTCCTTGGCAGCGCGCTTTCGTGGACGGTGCCGGCCTTCCTCGCCGACACTTTTTCCGCGTTGCAGAGCCAGGCGGCTGATTCTGCCACGCAAATCGCCACGGGCAAGGATTCAACCATTTTGGTCGTGCTGCAAATGGCGGGCGGCAACGATGGCATCAACACGGTCGTCCCTTATAGCAACTGTACGACTCGGGCAATCTGGCGGTGATCCAAGGTGTCGGTTATCCGAATCCCAATCGTTCTCATTTCCGTTCGACCGAAATCTGGCAGACAGCGAGTGATTCTGAACGGATTGAGAAATATGGCTGGCTGGGACGTTATTTTGACAATGCCTGTTCCGGAGCGGACCCCGCGATTGGTGTCACCATCGGCAGCCAGTTGCCGGAGGCGTTTTTTGCGAAGCATCCGAAAGGCATTTGTTTCAACAACCCGCAGGATTACCGTTTCGTGGCCAATGGCTCCGGGACGGAGGAGTCCTACAAAAAATTGAACGAGCTGGAAATGTCGAGTCCGCTGCCCGACGGCGGTGCGACGAACCAGATGGACAATTCCGGCGACATGCTGAACTCCGGTGGTACCATCGCCTCGCTGCCGGCGGGAATGCCGATGACGGGCGGGCGGGCGGTGGATTTCATCACGCGTACCGCCTTGGACGCGCAAATGAGCTCTGATGAAGTGCGCGGCATTGCGTCGCGCGTTCAAAACCAGGCCACGTATCCCAATTCGCCTCTGGCCAATTCTCTCAAACTGGTTGCCAAGCTCATCGGCGGCGGCTTGCCGACCCGGATTTATTATGTGTCGCAAGGCGGCTATGACACGCATACCAACCAGATCAACACCCAGCAACGATTGTTGCAGGACCTGGGTGATTCCACCAAGGCGTTCGTGGAAGACATGAAGGCACAGGGTAACATGCAGCGCGTGTTGGTCATGACTTTCAGCGAATTTGGCCGGCGGGTTTCCGAAAATGCCAACGGCGGGACCGATCACGGAGCAGCCGCGCCGATGTTCATCGTGAGCAACCAGGTGAAGGCGGGATTGCTCGGACAATACCCGAGTCTGGCCCCGCAAGACCTGTTTGAAGGGGACGTCAAATACAATGTCGACTTCCGCAGCGTTTACGCGGGAGTTTTGGAAAGCTGGCTGAGAACCAAAAGCGCACCGATCTTGGGAAGGCAATTCACACCGTTTCAACTGGTCTCGTAACCGCGAGGGCTGCTGCCACGAAGGGGTTTGCGGGCTGGATAGCTGCCCCGGCGGGCAGGCGAATCGTGCCCCCTCGAAGCGTCAAATCGCAAGTCCGCCAGGCACCAGAGAACCGCCTATCATCAACGCCCAAAATACAACCGCCCGGAATTGGGGACGTTTCTGGGTTGCTCGCGCCAAATCGCGGCGGATCCAAAGAACTGTGCTGCACAAAACAGCATGGTTTCGTTTTGTCTATCAACTAACCACTTACGATCAGGAGTTGTGGCTTCCTGCCTGCGGACAAGTTGGAGCATCCTAATTCTTCATTGACGGAAGAATGAGCGTTGCTAAAATGCAGGTTCGATTTCGAAATAATAATTTCACCAAAACAAACAACACAAAAAAAATATGGCTGTTAAAGTTGCAATTAATGGGTTCGGGCGTATTGGGCGTCTCGTGTTTCAAGCACTTGTGGATCAGGGTCTGCTCGGCAAAAGTATTGATGTCGTTGCCGTGGTCGACGTTTCCACTGACGCAGACTATTTCGCTTACCAGTTAAAATATGATTCCGTCCACGGCCGCTTCAAGCATGCCGTTAGCACGGAAAAAAGCAGCCCCACCCTCGAAGAGGCCGACGTGCTCGTGGTCAACGGTCATAAGATCCGGTGCGTTGGCGCGGTGAAAGACCTCGCGACCTTGCCGTGGAAAAATCACAGCGTCGACATCGTCATCGAATCGACCGGCCTGTTCACCGACAGTGAGAAAGCCAAGAGCCATATGGTGGCCGGGGCCAAGAAAGTCATCATTTCCGCGCCCGGCAAAGGCGACGTTAAGACCATCGTCATGGGCGTCAATGAACAGGAGTATGATCCGGCGAAGCACCACATCATTTCCAATGCAAGCTGCACCACGAACTGCCTGGCACCGCTCGTCCATGTGCTCCTCAAGGAAGGCTTTGGCATCGAAACTGGTTTGATGACAACGATTCACGCCTACACCGCCACGCAAAAAACCGTGGACGGTCCGTCCAAGAAAGACTGGCGCGGCGGCCGCGCGGCGGCGATCAACACCATTCCCAGCACCACCGGGGCTGCGAAAGCTGTCGGCGAAGTCCTGCCCGCGACCAAAGGCAAGCTCACTGGCATGTCGTTTCGTGTGGCGACGCCGGACGTTTCCGTCGTTGACCTGACTTTCCGAACCGTGAAAGAAACGACCATTGAGGAGATTGACGCGGCGTTGAAACATGCGTCGAAGACCTATCTGAAGAACATCCTGGGCGTCACCGAGGAGGAATTGGTTTCCACGGACTTCATCCATGATGACCGCAGCTCCATCTACGACAGCTTGGCGACGTTGCAAAACAATCTGAAGGGTGAAAAGCGTTTCTTCAAGATCATCAGCTGGTATGACAACGAATGGGGTTACAGCAATCGCGTTGTTGATCTGGTCAAATACATCGCCAGCAAGGGAATTTAATTTTCCGCCAAAATCTCAAAACGGCGATCCGTCACCCGGATCGCCGTCTTTTTTTGAAGTAAGCCCGGGTCAGGCAGGACATGGTCAGGCTTTTGGTCTTCTAAAGACTTTTCCCGCCTCAACTTGATCGACGGGTTTGACGATCATTTCGTCGATATTGACGTGCGGCGGCCGGCTGGCAACCCAGACCAGAATTTCTGCAATATCAGCGGCGACAAGGGGATGGGTGCCGGCGTAAATTTCCGCCGCCTTTTTGGTATCGCCCTTGAAGCGCACGACGGAAAATTCTGTTTCCGCCAATCCAGGATCAATTGTGCTGACGCGAATGCCGGTGCCGAAGAGTTCGTGGCGCAATGCGCGCGTGATTTGCAGTTCACCCGCCTTGGCTGCGCAATAGGCCGCGCCCCCCGCGTACGCGGTGTGCCCGGCAACGGAACCGATGTTGATGATGCTGGCGCCGGCGTCATGTGGCAGCAATGGCAATGCCGCCCGTGTCATGCGCAACACACCCAGAACATTGCTTTGCAACATTGTTTCCCAGTCCTCATCCTTTCCCGTGGCGATGGGATCAAGCCCTTGGGCGCCGCCAGCGTTGTTGATCAATACCTGAAGCGGTTGCGATTTTATTTTTTCTTTCGTCCACGACGCAAACGCATGAACACTCAAAGTTTTGGAAACATCGAGTTCATGAAAATGGGACTGGGCGGCGCCGGCCTTTCTTGCTTTAGCCGCCACGCTTTCCAATCGGTGAAGGCGCCGCGCGCCAAGCAGCAGCCTGGCACCTTCCGCTGCGAAGGCCAATGCCGCCGCCGCACCGAATCCGCTGGAGGCACCCGTGATTAGTACCCACTTGTTCTTTAAAGAAAATTTCATTTAATCAGGGATTCATTCACCCGCTTTGTCATTATTGCCGGCGGGGAGTTTGAGCGCACCGGTGAATTTGTCGAATAAAAACCCGACCACCAGCGCGCAAAAACAGCCAATGATTACCCCAAAAATTCGGCTGAAAGAATTGTGCCATTCGCCGTTGCCGCTGTTGGTTCCGCCGAGAAGGGTCACGATGATCACTGCGACGAACGCCGGGCGCTGTACCTCATCCTGCCTCAAGAGATAACAAACCAGGCCGGTAAGCATGACTCCGATGGCCATGGCGACGACCGGTTGCCGGGTGATTGCCAGCAACATGGCGCCACCAATGGCGCCGGCCAGGTTGGCGGCCACGCGCAACAGGGAGGCCTTCCACGAAGAATGCAGGTCAGGCTGCGTGACCAGTACCGCCGAGACGGCGGCTACCCAGGGTGCCCCCGGCAACTCAAAAAAACTATAGGCAAGCGCAGCCACCACCGTGCCGACGGCGGCCTTCACTGAAAAAATGATGGCTTCTGAATGACGGGATTGCATGGGGAGAAAATACCTGAGCAATTGCGAATAAGCCGGTTCCTTTTTCAAAGGTTTGCCGGGGGTGGTCGACGCACAGCGGAAAACGAAAGCTGGTGGAGCCTAGGAGGCTCGAACTCCTGACCTTCTCATTGCGAACGAGACGCTCTACCAACTGAGCTAAGACCCCAGCCTATCCGTCATCCGCTTGACGAAGTGTAATTATGGAATAAAAAGAATGTCTGGCAAGTGCAAACCGCAGCACGGTCCGAGATTCCGCGATTGTTTTGAGCGAAACGTGTTCTTCAACCCCTCGCCAGCTCCACAAAATTTTTCAGCAGTTGCAAGCCCACGCGCTGGCTTTTCTCCGGGTGAAACTGTGTGGCAAAGACGTTGTCGCGCCAGACGGATGACGCGAAGTTTTCGCCATAATCCGTGCGCGTGGCGACGATGGAACTGTCCTTTGGTTGCGGATAAAAACTGTGGACAAAGTAAACGTAACTGCCACTTTCGATTCCCCGATAAAGCGGGCAATTCCGCTGCATGATTTCGAGCTGATTCCAACCGATCTGAGGGATTTTTAAACCGCTATTTCCTGCAAAACGGACGACACTCCCTTGAAAAACGCCTAGTCCCGCGGCGCAGGAATTGAATTCCTCGCTTTTTTCAAACAACGCCTGATATCCGACGCAGATGCCCAGAAACGGTTTACCGGATTTGATGAATTCGCGCGAGGCTTCCAACAATTCCTGTTTGCGCAGCGCATTGATACAATCGTCAAAGGCGCCGACTCCGGGGAGCACGAGTCCGCAGGCATCGCCGATTTCGCCGGGCTGTTGCACGAGCCGGACGTCGGCTCCGACTTTCAGTAGCGATTTGTGGACGCTGCGCAAATTGCCCGATCCATAGTCCAGTAAAGCAATCACTCAAACATTTTAATCACAGATGAGGCCGGTTGAAACCTGGATTTTCGACAAAAAACTGTTGTGGGGAAATAAATCATGCTATTCCATTTCGTAAATGGATAATCCAGCAGCCGTCGAAACTTCAAGAAGTTCGTTAATTCGCCTTTGGCCGTGGCTGGTTGTGTTGTTAGTTGTTCTTTTTGTGGGCTTTATCCGTTTCCGTCTGTTGGACATGCCGCTGGAACGGGATGAAGGCGAATATGCCTACGCCGGGCAGTTGATTTTACAAGGCATACCGCCATACGAACTGGCGTACAACATGAAATTGCCGGGGACTTACTATGGCTGTGCGCTGGGCATGGAGCTTTTTGGCCAGACCATTGCCGGAATTCACGCGACGTTGATCGTGGTCAACAGTTTGACGATTGTTTTTGTATTTTTGCTGGGACGGAAGCTTTTTGGCGTGTTGCCGGGCTTGGTCGCTTCGGCGAGCTATGCCATCATGTCGATCAGTCCTTCAGTCCTGGGAATGGCGGCGCACGCCACTCAATTTGTCGTGCTGTTTGCAGTGCCGGCAACGTTGCTGTTATGGAACAGCTGCGAGAGCGGTCGCAGAAAGTTGTGCTTTTTTAGTGGCTTGCTCTACGGGTTGTCATTTCTGATGAAGCAACAGGGCGTCTTTTTTTGCGCTTTTGGCGGCGCATATCTGGTTTGGATGGGCGTGCGGCAGAGGAATTTCACTGGGACAATTAACACCATTTTAATGTACGGAGCGGGTGTTTTTCTCCCGTTTCTTTGTTTATGTATGCTGATGGCGTGGGATGGGGTTTTCAGCCGTTTTTGGTTTTGGACGTACACTTACGCTCACTCTTATGTCGCGATCATATCTTTGAGCCAGGGGCTTCATTGGTTACTACAACATTTGACATTGGATATTCCGGTAGCGTTTGGTTTTTGGCTGCTGGGTCTCACGGGGTTCTGCTGCGGATTATTCGATAAGACGCTTCGCCAACAGACACTGTTCGTAGCCGCATTATTGGGGTTTGCGTTTTTGGGCACGGCCACCGGACTCTATTTTCGTGCTCACTATTTTATTCTGGTCTTGCCGGCTTTCAGCATCCTCATCGGTTTGGCAGTTGAGGCGTTTCCCAAAAAGCTTCCGGCATGGGTGCCGGTCGGCATTGGTAAGACGGTCTCGGTCGGAATTTTTGCAGCATTTTTTTGCTGGTGCGTCTTTTTCGAGCGGGAATATTTCTTTCTCATGCCGGGAGCCGATCTCATCCGGACGATTTATCATGGTCATCCGTTTGTGGAATCAATGCTGGTGGCCGACCACATTCGCGAGCATTCCACGCCGGACGCGCGCATCGCAGTGATTGGTTCCGAGCCGGAGATATATTTCTATTCGCAGCGTCACTCGGCCACGGGTTATATATATATTTATGCGTTGAATGAACCGCAGCCCAATGCCGGGGCGATGCAACTGGACATGATCAATGAGATCGAAGCCGCCAAGCCGGAATACATTGTGTGGGTCGGATTCGCCAGCTCCTGGTTGCTATGGCCGACGTCGGATACGACGATCTCGGACTGGGCTGCCCAATATCTGAGCAAGTATTATACGAAAACCGGGTTGGTAAACGCCACTCCCCAAGGATTGACGGTGTTTCTCTGGGACGAGGACGCGACGAATTATCACGGCCCCGTGGGTGAGCATATCGCGGTTTATCAACGCCAGAAGTCTGCCGGGATTCCGCCAAAGTTAAACTAAGTGGAAGTCCCGCTCAATTGGCGTTCGGTCTTTAATCGCAGTTGTCCACAGGCAGCGTCAATGTCGTGGCCTTTTTCACGACGCAAAGTGGCGGTGACACCGCGGGCTTCCAAGGCGGCCAAAAAGCTTTCGCAAACCGCTTCCGCCGGGCGTTCCCACGTTAAATCCTCGACTTGGTTGTAAGGAATCAAATTTACTTTTGCATGCAGTTTCTTGGCGAGCAGGGCCAGCGGCCTGGTCTGCTCGAGCGCATCGTTGACGCCGGCGATCAAGATGTACTCCAGCGTGATCATCCGGCCTTTCTCATGTTCGTAATCCTCGCACGCGCTCACCAGCTCCTTCAGCGGGTATTTACGGTTGACCGGCATGATCCGATTGCGCACTTCATCGGTGGCCCCATGCAGGGAAATGGCGAGGCGAAACTGCAGCGGCTCACTCGCCAGCCTTCGAATTTGCGGGGCGAGTCCGCTGGTTGAAACCGTGATTTTTCGCGCCCCGATACCACCGCCCCAGGGGGCATTCAAGGTTTTCAGCGCCGGCAGCAAATTGTCGTAATTTGCCAGGGGTTCACCCATGCCCATGACGACAACATTGTCGACCAAACGCGTTTTGAACTTTGGGGCATTGAGCACATGAACCTCAGGATTCCTGGGATCAGAAGTCCAATCCTTCGCGTTCTCTGCTTCCCCCCAGCGCTCAACCGCCAGGATCTGCTCCACGATCTCATGAACGGCAAGATTTCGTTTCCAGCCGTCGAGTCCGCTCGCGCAAAACTTGCAGCCGTAGGCGCAGCCCACCTGGGTGGAAATGCAAAGGGTATGCCGATCGCTGGCTTCGCCATAGAGCGCAGGATTGGCAGGAATCAAAACGCTCTCGATGAATGAATTGTCGGCAAGCTTCCACAGAAACTTTTGCGTGGTGTCGCGCGAACCTTGTTTGCGTGCGAGTTGCAGTGTCTGCAGGGAGAAATTGGCCTTTAATGTTTCACGCAAGCCTTTCGATAAGTTGGTCATTTCCTCCCAATTCGTCACCCGGCGGGCATACAGCCAGTCCAGCAGTTGGTCGACGCGGTAGACCGGTTCATTCCACGCTTTGAACTGCGTTTGCAGTTCTTCGTGGGTCAGGGATTTGATGTCCTTCAGCACTGTTTAAATTTCGTTGGCTGTTACGGATTCACCGCCGGATGGAAGTTTTGTTCGTAATTGATCGCCGTTTGATCATTAAACAATAAATTCGCGCTGGTTCCAACAAAATTGGTCAAGGTAAGCCGGATCGGCAAAGTTGGTTGAGGCTCGAAAATGTCGGCTTGAGTCGGATAAAACTTCCGGGCTGAAGCTTGATTTTCAGCTTCGTCGGATTTGTGTCAGTTGACTCGGAAGCATGGTTCTGGAGAAATTATTTTTTGCCTGCTGCGAATTTATTTGCCAAGCTTCATCATGCTTGAATCCCCGATCCGCCGGACGCCGCGTCCGCAGGACATCGTGAATATGTCCACGCAGGCACTGCGCGACGCGTTTCATATTTCGAGTCTCTTTGTGCCGGGAGAAATCACCGGCCACTTTACGGACCTGGACCGGCTTGTAGTGGGCGGGGTGCAACCCGCAGGGCAAGCGATTGAACTGCCGAACCATAAAGAAACCGGCCGCGCTTACTTCCTCGAACGGCGCGAACTTGGCGGGATTAATATTGGTGGAGCTGGGAGGGTGGTGGCCGACGGTAAAACGTTTGCGCTTGAAAAATTGGATTGTGTTTATCTGCCGGCCGGAACCCGTTCAGCGAGCTTTGAAAGTTTTGACGCTCGCAACCCGGCCAAATTTTATTTTCTGTCATGCCCGGCGCATACCGCTTATCCGGCCGCGATGATGAAATCGGGAGAGGCTGCGCCTGTGTCCCTTGGGGCTCAGGAAACTTCCAATAAAAGAACGATCTACAAGTTCATTCATCAGGGTGGCATTCAGAGTTGTCAGCTGGTGATGGGATTGACGGCATTGGAGCCCGGCAATGTCTGGAATTCTTTTCCCCCGCACACCCATTGGCGGCGCACCGAAATTTACTTTTATTTTGAGCTCGATGACAAAATTGTCTCGCATTTTTTTGGCGAGCCGCAGGAGACGCGCCATTTGTTTTTACACAATGAGGAAGTGGCGTTATCTCCCAACTGGTCGATGCATTTCGGGGTCGGCACTTCCCATTATAAATTTATCTGGGGCATGGCAGGTGAAAATCAGGTGTTCGATGACATGGATGCGGTCAAGCCACTGGACATAAGGTGACAATTTCCGACTGGGCGGGAATTCCTTTGCGCCGAGGTCTTCCCTCCCTGTTCCACGGAAGTTTGCTCCACCGGCCCGCGACCAGTCGGTGAATTATGCGATTAAAAGATACACTAACCGTGGTCACCGGCGCCAGCCGGGGGATCGGCCAGGCCGTTTGTGTTGCGTTCGCTCGCGAAGGCGCAAAGGTGGTCGGGGTGGCGCGCAGCGATTTGGCCGAAACGGCCTCTTTGGTAAAATCAAACGGTGGCGAATTCATCCCGTACTACTCGGATCTGGGAACGGGATCACAAAAAGAATCTGCCCGTATTATTACGCAGATTTTGTCAAAGGTGGGAAGAATTGATGTGTTGGTGAACAACGCCGGCATCATTCGCCGGGCCCCGGCCAAGGATTTTTCCGAAGATGATTGGAATGCCGTCATCGCGACGAACTTGAATTCGCCATTCTTCCTGATGCAAGCCCTGGGCAAATGGTGGATCGAAACAGGCCGTGCAAGTCGGCCCGAACATGCGCGATTAAAACTCGTGAACATTGCCTCATTACTTTCCTTTCAAGGCGGGATCACGGTCCCGGCCTATGCGGCCAGCAAGCATGGCATAGCGGGCGTAACCAAGGCGCTTGCCAACGAATGGGCCAAAGAACGCATCAACGTCAACGCCATCGCACCCGGCTATATTGCGACGGAAAATACAAAGGCCTTGCGCGAGGATGCGACCCGCAACCGCGCGATTCTCGAGCGCATTCCTGAAGGCCGGTGGGGCAGGGCGGAAGATATCGCCGGCGGCTGCGTTTTCCTGGCCTCAGGTGATTCCGATTATTTGAACGGGGCGGTGTTGAACATTGACGGTGGCTGGTTGGGACGATAACTCGATTTGGAGCCTGGTTCGCGCAGGCCGCATAAATGCCCACACCCCGAGCCACGCCGGCAGGCTGGGAAAATGGATCCTTTGTTGCAATACAACTCGTTTGGATCAAAAAGCGGCTGGCACAAATGTACGGTTACCTTTTTATGTTTTAGACATCTAAAATGTTATTTGTTAACGGATGAGCAAATGCACCAAATGAAAAACTATTTTCCTCAAATCGTCGGAGTTGCAGGCTTTCTCTTTCCATTTCTATTCAACGTTGCAGTTCCGGCGCAGTCCTTTTCGCCAAATATCGTCCTCGGCGACATGCGGCAAGTGGCCGACTGGGAATTGGCGCACCCGATCACCAACCGTCCAACCGGTTGGGTGGCGGCGGTCGGAGACGCGGGCATCATGGCACTGGCTGGAATCTCCGGCGACTCAAAATATCGCGACGCGATGCTGGCGATGGCCGAAACAAACAAGTGGGACCTGCCCATGTACCGAGGCCGGAAATATCACGCCGATGACCAATGCATTGGCCAGACTTACGCGGAATTGTATTCGCTATATCGCGACAACCGCATGATCGAGCCAATGCGCCAACACTTTGATTTTATTCTGGACCATCCCTCCGCAACGACGAGCCTGGATTTCTCGCAACGCGATCATGGACAGGAACTCTGGTCCTGGTGTGATTCTTTGTTCATGGCGCCACCTTCGTGGCTGCGGCTTTATGCGGCGACGGATGATGAGCGTTATTTGGATTTTGCGGTGACCAATTTCTGGCGCACCGCGGACTATCTCTACGACAAGGACGAGCATTTGTTTTTCCGGGATAGCACGTATTTCAATCAGCGCGAGGCGAACGGCAGGAATGTCTTTTGGTCGCGCGGTAACGGCTGGGTCATTGCGGGAATCGTCCGCTCGCTACAATATTTGCCGACGAATCATCCCGACCGGCCGCGTTTTGAGAAGTTGTTCAAGGATATGGCGGAAAAAATCCTGACTTGCCAGCAGGCGGACGGACTCTGGCGGTCGAGCCTGCTCGATCCGGACAGTTATCCGGCGAAAGAGACCAGCGGATCGGGGTTATTCACGTATGCTCTCGCCTGGGGCGTGAATCAGGGAGTGCTCGACCAGGCAACATTCGAGCCGGCGATTCGAAAAGCCTGGACTGCGTTGGTTGATTGCGTGAATGACGACGGAAAATTGACGCATGTCCAACCCGTCGGCAGCGATCCGAAAAAGTTCGCGGATGACTCGACTGATGCTTTTGGTGTGGGCGCGTTCTTGCTGGCCGGGAGCGAGGTATATCGGATGGTTGTTTTGGAAAAATCGTTCGACATCAACTTGCCTCAAAGCACATTTGGGGCACCGGATAATTGGCGAATGGAAGTCAAAGTAACCAACCCGGCCCCTTTTGCCCGCCAGTGTGAGACAGTTGAGTTATCGGGCGACAATTTCATTGTCGGCTCAGGTGGCAGCGACCAAAAAGGGAACAGAAAATTTGAGGTGATGGATGGCGTTTCGTCTCGAGTTTTGGATTCGCAAGTATATTCGGAGCCGGAATCGGTGTCAAAGAAGTTGCTTTTCCAGGTTGATCTCGCCCCGGGCGAAACACGGATGTTCTTTATTTTAGATGCTTCCGCCCTGGCCGCCGCGCCCGCGCCGATCGTAAAGACAATGGCGCGGTTTGTGCCCGAGCGATATGATGACTTTGCCTGGGAAAGCGATCGTATTGCCCATCGTGCGTATGGACTGGCACTCATCAAGGCCGAAAACACCGTGAGCAGTGGTCCAGATGTTTGGATTAAAAAGAATCGCGGCCTCATCGTTGATACGATGTACGCAACGAAACATTATCACTATGACAACGGCGAATTCATGGACGATTTTCGCGTCGGCCACAGTCGCGGTTGCGGCGGGGTGGGTATTTGGGATGGCGAAAAGCTTTACACCTCGAGCAACTATCGTAATTGGAAGCTTGTCACCACTGGCCCGATCCGCTCGGAATTTGAGCTGACTTATGATGCGTGGGACGCAGGCAACGGAAGGATGGTTTCCGAAACGAAACGTTACAGCATTGATGCCGGTTCGTGGTTCACCAAGGCGCAAAGCACTTTCGCCAGCGCTGATCCGGCCCCGCTGACCATTGCTGTCGGGCTGGCGGAGCGCGCGTGCGGGACAAACGGAGCGGAACTCATCGCGGAGGATCAAACTGAAGGTTGGATGAGCTATTGGCAGCCCGAAGACAGACCAAAAGGAATAATCGGTGACGCGGTTGTCCTGCCCAAGGATAGCGTCCAAGCGTTCACGAACGACGCCCCGCAAATGCCGGATTCAAAGATCTATGCGGAAGTGCCTCAGCCAACCCATGAGGGCGCGCCGCCCATTCGTGATTTGCTGGCCGTCTCCCGGGCGGAGGTCGGAAAACCATTCGAATATTATTTTGGCGCATGTTGGAATCGCAGCGGTGATTTCACGAATGCCATGCAGTGGGAAAATTACGTCAAACGCTTTGCCGCGTGCCGGGATCAGCCGTTGCAAGTGGTGCGCACTATGGTCGCCAGGACAACTTTGGCCACCGGCCTCGTCCACCCTCGCGACCAATCGCCCGAGATGGTGGGTGGAAACTGATGCAACGCTTGAGAACGCCGGCTGGTTCTTCGAACTGATCTTCAGTCTTTCGCCTGTGCCTGCGCGATGGCTTTCATTGCGTCGGACGTCAGCGTGGTGATTTTGCACCAGGATTTTTCCGCGATCAACTTGCGCTCTGCCATCCACGAACCTCCCACGGCTGCGACTTGGGGAACCGCAAGATAAATGGGAAGCGTTGCTGCCGTGATGCCACCAGTCGGAATAAAAGTCACTCCCGTATGACCGAAGGGTCCAGCCAGTGCTTTCAACGCGTTAACGCCGCCGAAAGTCTCCGATGGAAAGAATTTTAGATGCTTCCAGCCAAGGTCCAGTGCGGCCATGATTTCCGTGGGCGTGACGACGCCGGGAAAAAATGGAAGTTTATAGGCGTCTGCAGCCTGGGAGACACTTTCGCTCAACCCGGGCGATACGCAGAATTGCGCACCGGCATCTGCCGCTTGCCTGACCTGGTCCGGCGTGAGCAATGTTCCCGCACCCACAATGATCCGTGGAACACTTTTGCGGATTTGTTTGATGGATTCGGTCGCAGCTTTGGTGCGAAAGGTTACTTCGATGCAATTCAATCCACCCGCAAGGAGCGCTTCGGCTAATGGGATGGCATCGTCGGTCTTCTCAATGACCGCCAGGCAAATGAGCCGTTGTTTGAGAATGGATTCGATGTTCATAAACTGCTGGCCAAGCATACAACAGATTGGTGACTGAACAATTTTAGTTTTTAATTTCGGATAATTGATTTTTAATTGTGACATGAACATTTCTCTCGAGCACATCGCCATTCCCGCCGCTGATCCTTCCACCTTGAGAAACTGGTATGTGCAGGTGCTCGGCGCGAAGCCAGTCTTCGACAATGGATTGAATCCACCGACCTATCTGATCTCACTTGGGAATGCCTGGCTTGAGATTTTTAAAGCAGAAGCCTTGCCGGCGGAACGCGGCAATAACAAGCTGGCCGGTTTTCGACACCTGGCATTGAAGGTGGATTCAATCGCCACAACCAAAACGGAACTGGAACAACGCGGGGTCAAATTCACGGAGGAGATCCGGCCGGCGGCTGGTGCTGGAAATGTTTTGTTTTTCTCGG
>JBEKMT010000150.1:0-13414 GCA_050008355.1 Verrucomicrobiota bacterium | reverse complement strand
TGGGCGGTCAATCCGCAAAACGATAATCTGACCAGGCTGGCTGATTATTTGTGCCAAATGGCAGATGAATGTTTTGCCGACAGTTCAGTCCGGCTGGTCAAAGAAGTCCCTACCCAGCTTCCGGAATTTCCGATTGGCGCGGAAATGCGGCATGACCTGACCTTGGCGGTGAAGGAAGCCTTCGCAAATTTACTTAAACACTCTCATGCCACCGAGACGCGGGTCCGCTTATTGTGGAATGAGCCTCACCTAGAAATTAGCGTGGAGGACAATGGCCGTGGATTCAATCCGGCGGTTCCCGGCCAAGGCAATGGTTTGGCTAATCAACAGGTGCGGTTGAAGCGGATAGGCGGCACTGTTGAATTGACCAGTCAAAGGGGCGAGGGCACACGGATTGTTTTTCGCGTCAAACTGGAAGGCGCCGGTTGACCCACGCATTTGTGTTATGGCGCCAACCACGTCAAACTGTATAAATATTGCCACATGAAAACGCCCATTCACGTCGCCATCGTGGAAGACCATGCCGGTTACCGTGAAACTTTGGGGCAGATTTTTTCCAATACGTCTGATTTCAAGGTGGTGGCGACCTGTGCCAATGCCGAGGCTGCAGTGGTCGATATTCCGAAAACAAAGTGCCACTTGGTTTTGATGGACATCAATCTTCCCGGTCAAGGAGGAATCGATTGCATGCGGATTTTGAAAGCTCAGGTTCCCGGGGTGCGGGTGGTCATGCTTACCTCGTATGATGACAATGACAATTTATTTCAATCGCTGACTGCCGGGGCTGATGGTTATTTGTTGAAGCGGGTTGCCAGCTCGCGCCTCTTGGATGCAATGCGCGATATTGTGGCCGGGGGCGCGCCCATTTCCCCCCAAATCGCCCGGCGGATGGTGGAACATTTCCACAAATTCAATCCGCCAAGCCTCCCCAAGTCTTTCCAGAATGCGGCTACCGATCCCGCGGTGTCGGAATTGACCGCGCGGGAAAGAGAAGTTTTAGAGTTGTTGGCTGCCGGGGCCACGCCGAAGGAGGTGGCTGCAAAATTGAATATCAGCTGGCAAACGGTGCGAAACCACATAAGGTTCATCTACGACAAATTGCACGTTCATACCCGGACAGATGCGGTCTTGAAATATCTCGGCAGAAATACATTTTCCGGGTCGTAAACAGGCTTGGCGCCTGCCCATATGACGCATTTGTGTCATACCTGAAAACAGCCGGTCATGTTAGTTTGAATGCATCCAGTATATGCCTATTTGCACTGCAGCAAAACTTTCATCGCATTCAGCACAAATTCCGTCTGCACCTCGGTTTTCCAATCAGATAACACCAATCAAGCAGCCGTTTTAGACCAACCAACCCATCAAACCCCAACGTCATGACAGACTTATGAAAAAAAACAACCGAAATCGGGTCTCTGTTTCATTGCGTCGATGCCAGACGGCCATTTTAACTTTGGCTGGAGCCTTGTTGATTACTAACGCTGCCCCTGCGCAAACCACCAACGCTTTCGATCAGGCCTCAGATCCTGCCTATGCCGGCGACGGTCCGCCGGATGGGCTTGCTCCAGGGGGCCAAAACGGCGGGTTTGGCTTCGATGCCTGGACTTTTAGTGTTCAGAACACAGGGGGAGCCTTCATTCAAACCAGCGGCCCCAGCGGAGACTCCTTCGATTTGTGGAATACAAGCGGCAACAGCACAACTGTTGCCGTTCGGCCTTTCGGAACCGCTCTGGTGCCGGGGCAGTCGTTCTCGGTGCAGATTCAATTGAACAGCCTGGATTCATCCAGTCAAACCAATACCTTGGCGCTCCAGGACGCCAACGGAAACACTCTGTTTAGCTATTACCATACCGGTTTTGAAGCCAATGCAAATAACGGGGAATATACGGACGCAAGCACCAGCAACGGCAGTGCGGTCGGCTTTCAATACAATTACCAAAATTTCTCCACTTTTACGTTCAGCTTGAACAGTCCCACGACCTACACGTTCACGGATAATACCTTCGGCGCGAGTTTTTCGGGAGTGATAACCGGTTCGATCGCCCAAGTCGCCTTTATCCGTGGTAATGGAAACCCTCCAGGTAACGGCCAGGATATCCAGTTCGACGAATTATTGATCACGTCCTCGGGACAAGTTGCGCCGCCGGGCTTCTCACAAGTGACACCGATTGCGGGCTCTTTTAGCGTTCCCATTACAAATGACATCAGCGCGGAGATTGTTCCGGGAGGCGTGGCTCTCAATACGGGTTCTGTCTCACTCGCCATTGACGGCACTAATGTGACTCCAAACACAACCACTGGTGTCGGCGGTGTGCTCAATGTCAGCTACCAACCACCAGTGCCGCTCAGTGCTGGAACCGTTCATGCCGTCGAGCTAGCCGTAGAGGACGCAAACAACAATTCATACACCAACAGTTGGAGTTTCACAACGGGATTCAGCTCCTTGCCGGCGGTATTGCCCGGTCCCATGGTCGTCAGCAATAACGAGTCTGGCCTCCTCATTTTCTCTGCCGCCGGGGATGGCTGGCTGGGAACAAACTATGGACCTAACTCTATCCGGACGGTGTACGCGCGGTTTAGCATGGCTTTCAATAATCTGAATGGCGAAACCGGCAGCGGCGGCGGTTATGGCGGGTTGCATTTTTTTGATGGCACCACGCCACATTTGATCGTTGGCAATAACTGGCCGTCCTTAAACTGGAGCTTTGATACATCGGAAGGACTTGAGGACGATTTAACGCCGTTCACACCGATCGTATTTAACGAGTGGCACACCATGGTGGAGAGAATTGATTATTCGCCAGGCGGAAATGCGACCGTCGATATCTGGTTGGATCCAGATTTCACCCAGACTGAAGCCAACCAGCCCAATGCCCCGTACACGTTGTCCATGGACGATACCTTTGACAACATTTTGCTGCGAACCGGCAACGGCACCACGAGTGCCACATTCAGCAACATCGTGATCGCGGCGACCTCGGCTGATGCCGGTTTTGTACCGCCAACGGTTCCTCAATTCTTGGGTTTTGTTCCCGGCCAGAACGCCAGTACAACGCCGACAAATACGCCGATTAGTGTCGAGGTGCTTTTTGGCAGTTATGGCATCAGCACCAATGACGTGACGTTGACTTTGGACGGCAATCCGGTCACGCCAGAATTTGTGGTCGGCACCAATTCCATTACCGTCAATTATCAATCAACAACGCCGTTTGACGCGGATTCGTCGCACACTGTTATGTTGAGTGTCACGGACTCAAATGGCGCGCCGTACTCCACTAGTTGGGCGTTCACGGTTGACCCCTATCCGTCCCTGCCGATCACAGTGCCGGGGCCAATTGATGTTTTCAGCGGGCAGGATGACATTCTGTTTACCTCTCAGAACGAGTGGCTGGGAAATAATTACGGCCCAAACTCAACCAATACCCTCTACACACGGTTCAGCATGACGTTCTTTGATCTGAACGGCGAAACCGGCGGCGGCGGCGGCTTCGGCGGCCTGGAATTTTACCTCGGAGCCACTGAGCAATTCTTGGTGGGCAACAATTGGCTCTCCACCAATTGGAGTGTAAGCGTTGAGACAGAATCCACGGCCGACATTCCGCCGGTGACACCCATCGTGCTGGGCTCCTACCATACCATGGTCATTAAAAGCGTTTATTCACCGGTGACGAATGCCGCCGTCAAAGTTTGGCTGGATCCTGATTTCACAAAAACAGAAGGAAACCAGCCCAATCCGCCGCTCGCACTTTCCATAACCAATACCTTCGACAACATTCATCTCCGTTGTGGCAACGGTACCGCTCACGCTCAATTTACAAATATTGTCCTCGCCGCAACGGCGCCAGGCGTCGGTTTTCCCACTGCATCTCCACCTGCAGTTTTGAGTATTCAAACCATCTCTGGAAATGCCCAACTCTCTTGGACGAGTGTCGGAACCCTCCAGGTAGCACCTGCCGCCACCGGCCCGTGGACGGATTCTGCCAATCAAGCCAACCCGCAAATTCTTTCCACCACCAACTCGGCACAATTCTTCCGGCTACAGCAATAGCTTGATTTATCAACGAGTGATAAGTAGTGGAACCTACTGGGACATATATGAAGGTGGCGTGGTGGCAACCTTGCCACCCTCATAGTCAAGTACCAGGGCGCCACTATCCTGAATGAAAGAAATGCTGTTGCTGCGCTGAAACAGGGGTAACGAAGTTTCACAGTCCGACCAAAAAAGGGGAGATGCAACATTGCTCCACTGCGCAAACGGGCCGACTTGCAGCATAATTTTTCGTTAGGAGAAGACCTAATTTGGAGAGATTTTATCTTTCACACCTCAGCCTGGCCTCTGTAAGGTATAATGTCATATTTACCAGACCGGAGAGCCGGGCGTTTCATATTCATCCCGGCATCTTTGACGGATGAAGATAACGCCTTCGCAATCAACACCTGGCATACGTGCTTTGCCGCATTCCAACGTCCCGGAACATCAATCGTTGGAGTTTGCCAATGCCGCGCGCCAGGCGTGATCTGACCGTGCCGAGTGGGACATCGAGGATTTCAGCGATTTCCTTGTAGGAATAATCCTGCAGGTAAAACAGCGCCACCGGCGCCTGGTAAAGTTCATCCAATTCTGCCAGGGCAGCCAGCACATGCCCTGAGTCGAGTTGGTTGACTGTCGGCGGCGCGATGGTCGGAAGTTCCACGACAATGGATTCAACTTCAAAATGCGGAAAACGCTTATGCCGCCGGCGCGATCCTAAAAATTCACGATGCAGGGTTGTAAACAACCAGGTTTTCACTTTTGATTTCTCCCGCAATTGATGCCCTTTGGCCGCCCAGATGCAAAATGTCTGCTGGGTAAGGTCGCAGGACTCCGCTTCATTGCGCGTCAGACTGAAAGCGAACTGATATAAGGGACTGTAATAATCCGCCACCAGACTTTCAAAGTCCGGACTGTCAGCCATAGGGATGAGCGGTGCCATAATCTCTGGGCATAAACCTCACTTACAAGATCAAGAACGATTTGCCCAGCCGTTGTTGGCCGCGGTGATCGCGTAAAACAGAATGCTGGTGACCACTTCCATGGAAATGTTGGGCGGCAGCAAATAGTTCATGCCGCCAGGTCGCGCGGCCGAGTTGCGGGCTTGTTCGTGGTGCGCCTGCCATTGCTCCGCGAGCTGGCAGGCCAAGGTCATGCCGGCCACCGAATCGCTTGTTATCAAGGAAGAAAGTCGGGGATTCATAGTCAGGGAATCAGAGAGCCGTCGCGGGATGTTCTGCCTTTTTACTGAAGATGAAACTGGCCGGTCGGGTCAGGCGCATCATGGAGCGGGCGGATATGCCCAACCGGTTGCGGCGGGTGAGCGACGCGCCACACGCCCGCAAGAGCACGACGATTTTTGTTCGGCCAAACATGGCGGCGAACATGATCGGAGTCATGCCGCCGCCGTTGTCGGCATCAATGTCCGCCCCATGCGCGAGCAGCAGCGCGGCGATTTTTTCGCGCCCTTTGAAGGCGACACCACCGAGCGGAGTCTGGCCGCGATCATTCCGGCGTTCGGTGTCCGCTCCATATTCGAGCAGCATCCGCGTGGTTTCAACCTCACCGTTGTAGCTGGCGAGCATGAGCAACGAATTGCCTTTGGCGTCGGAAAGATTCACAGGCAGGCCGGCACGGAGCATAGTGGCAAGATGTTTGGTCTCGCCGCGGCGTGCAAAACCAAGCGCCAGGTGTTGCATTTCGGCGTACCGTTTCTCCTCGGCTTCGGTAGTGATGATTTGCATGGCTTTTTGGTGATGGTGCAGGTTGACGATCAGCTTCCGAATGCCCCGCCTTTTATGCCTAGCGCTTTGGCTACACCCTCGGCATAACGTGGATCGGCTTTGTGGAAATGCACCAACTGACGCTGAACAATATAATCGGGCACGCCAGCCATCGCGGCGGCGATATTTTTGAACAACCGCTGCTGCTGTTCGACGGTCATCAACCGGAACAAGTCTCCGGGTTGTGTGTAATCGTCGTTGCCGTCGCGGTGATTGTAACGGGCGGCAGCGCCGGAAATATTCAGGGGTGGCTCGGCAAAATGGGCGTCGTCCTCCGGCCCGTCAAAGCTGTTCGGTTCGTAGTAGGCGTTGGTGCCTGTGGGCGCGTCGAAACGCATCGGACCATCGGCATGGTAGGTGCGCACGGCATTTTTAGGGCGATTGACTGGCAGCATTTCGTAATGGGTCCCGACCCGGTAACGATGTGCGTCTGCGTAGGAAAAGATGCGCGCCTGAAGCATTTTATCCGGCGAGAACCCGATGCCGGGCACAATATTCGAGGGGCTGAACGCGGATTGCTCAACCTCGGCAAAATAGTTTTCCGGGTTGCGGTTCAACTCCAGGATACCTACCTCCATGGGCGGATAGTCCTTGTGCGGCCAGACTTTCGTGAGGTCGAAAGGATTCCAGCGATAGGTGTCTGCGTCTAACTCAGGCATGATCTGGACTTGGAGTTTCCAGCGCGGAAAGTCACCGCATTCGATGGCCTCGAACAGGTCGCGCTGCGAACTTTCGCGGTCTTTGGCTACGACCACCTCGGCCTCTTCGTTCGTCATGAATTGAATGCCTTGCAGGGTCTTGAAATGGAACTTCACCCAAAAGCGTTCGTTCTGGGCGTTGATGAGGCTGAACGTGTGGCTGCCGTAACCGTTGATGTGGCGCAGACTCCGCGGCAAACCGCGATCCGACATGAGAATTGTGACCTGATGCAAAGACTCGGGCGAGAGCGACCAGAAATCCCACGCGGCGGTGTTGCTGCGGAGATTGGACCGGGGATGCCGTTTTTGGGTGTGAATGAAGTCCGGGAATTTAAGCGGGTCACGGATGAAAAAGACGGGTGTGTTGTTCCCAACGAGATCCCAGTTGCCCTCTTCCGCGTAAAATTTCAAGGCGAAACCGCGCACATCGCGTTCGGCGTCCGCCGCGCCTCGTTCGCCAGCCACGGTGGAGAAGCGGAGCAGCGCCTCCGTTTTTGCGCTGGGCTTGAACACGGCCGCCTTGGAGTATTTGGTGATGTCATGCGTGATGGTCAGGGTGCCGTAAGCGGCGGTCCCTTTGGCGTGGACGGTGCGTTCCGGAATGCGTTCGCGATTCTGATGCGCGAGTTTTTCAAGCAGTTGATAATCCTGCATCAGCAACGGTCCGCGCGGGCCGGCGGTGAGGGAGTTCTGGTTGTCGGCCACAGGGTTGCCGCCGGTGGTGGTCATGATCTCAGGTTGGTTCGCCATAAATTTAAATCTCACCCCAGTTAACCACTTCTGAAACTATTGTTGAAATACTTGTTTCCTGTGGTTATCATAGGAGTTGCCTATGGAGATGCATCAACTGCGATACATGGTTGCCGTGGCGCGGACGCGAAATTTTTCGCGTGCCGCCGAGCAATGCCACGTTTCACAGCCGACCTTAAGCCAGCAGATCCAAAAGCTGGAAGATGAACTGGGCGAACGTTTGTTTGACCGGATGAAGCGTGAGGCCAGACTGACCCCGCACGGCGAAGCGTTCCTGCCGCGGGCGGTGAGAATCATGGAGGAAGCGGACGCCGCGAAACGCGAGGCGTCTGAGGCGGGAAGCCTTTTGCGCGGCAGGGTGACGGTGGGGGTGCTGCCGACGATCGCGCCGTATCTGCTGCCGGAAGTCATGGTCGCTTTCTCCGAAAAATTTCCCGGGGTGCAGATGGTGGTGCAAGAGGACACGACCGCCCGTTTGCTCAAGCTGACGCTGGCCTGCGAAATTGATTTTGCACTGGTGAGCAGACCCATCCGGGAGGAGGGGTTGGAAGTGCGGAAATTATTTTCGGAAGAATTGCTGCTCGCCTTGCCGCCGAATCATCGTCTCAAGCGCAAACGTACCGTAACGGCCGGGGATCTTGTGGGTGAACGGCTCATCGTCATGCAGGAAGGTCACTGTCTCGGGGATCAAGTATTGGGCTTTTGTGACCGGCACGACTTGCATCACCATATCAGTTTTCGCAGCGCGCAACTGGAGACGGTCCAATCACTCGTGCGTGCCGGTTTGGGAATTTCGCTCATCCCTGCGATGGCCGCGCAAGGCAACAACAGCCAGGGGCCGGAGTATTGCTCCATGCAGTCACCGAAACCGAGCCGACAGATCGTCACCGTCTGGCCGAAACAACATCCGCCGGGACGCGCCGCGAGCGAGTTTATGAAGACATTGCCGACGTCTTTCAAAAAACTTTCACACTAACTTGAACACACACCTCTACGCAATCTCAACCCTACTTGAGCAAGCCCTCTGCCTTATAATCTTTAACGAATTCCATGAGCTCTTTCCCGTTCAAATCCGAAACCGCCCAAAAAGTCATGTCCGCTTCTGACCAGTTGATCAGATTGTAGCCTTGGATGGGCGTAAACAAGGTTGGGTTTGAAACATTTTTTTGCGTCGGCCAAATGAAAAGATTAATGAGATGTTTGTGGCGTTGAAAAACCAGTGCGGCCACGCTATGTCCACCCAGATAATCGAGTCTGCCGCCGATTAGGCGGAAATCCTGACTCGCCAAATCTTTGACTGGCGGCGAGAAGTCGAGCTTACCGTTGAACCACGGCTTGACGGTGTGCTGATCTGTTGACACCACGTCCAGGACATGGCTTGCCATCAGCGAACGAATGTGACTGGAAACGATTTCCTGCGTGAGTTGTTGCTGCGCCGAGGGACCGGTTAGCGTCACGGTCAGGAGCAGCGCAAGACACGCGGTGGCAAGGCTGGTAGTCGCGGCGGTCAGCCAGTTCCAATTCCGAAACTCCCATCGGGACTTGATTCCAAATTGCGAATGTAATTCAGCCTTTACCCTTCGGCGAAGTTCTTTTGGCGCGGCGAAGAACAGTGTATCCTGCTTCAGCGCCATTTTCAAGCTTTGCACATTGCGCAACGCGGCCATACACGCAGGACAATCGTGGATATGTTTTTCGAGTTCCAAAATTGCAGTGGCGTCCAGTTCGCCATCGGCGTAGGGCTCAATGAGCGGTTTGGCTTGCTGGCAATTCATTTATGACCTCCGGGGTTGAATTCGTCGGCAAGGCGTTTTTGAAGTAGCTTTCGGGCGCGCGCGAGCCGTGACATGACGGTGCCGATAGGAACATTAGATAGATCGGCGATTTCTTTGTAACTGAATCCTTCCATCTCTCGTAAAACAACAACTTCCCGGAACTCAACCGGCAATTCGGCAATGGCACTTTGAACGGTATCTGCATCCGCGAGCCGTAAATTGATGGTTTCCGCGTTCCCGGAAACGTCTTCGACCGCCATTGCCTCTTCATCCAGTTCTCCGGCGATCTCCGGCAAACGATTTTTTTGCAGCCAGTTGTAAAATGTATTGCGGACAATCGTGAGCAGCCACGCGCGGGCGTTTTCCCCGCGAAAACTTCCAAAGAATTTGAACGCGCGCAAGCTGGCTTCCTGCACCACATCCTGCGCGTCGTGGTCGTTGCTAGTGAGCCAGCGCGCGAGATTGTAAGCCGCATCCAGATGCGGCAATACCATTTGTTCAAACAATCTCAATTGTTCGCGTTCTTCCACCGGAACTATTTTTCGTGCATGCCGTCAATTAGCAAGACCATTGTTCATGGTATTTTATTCCCATATTATTTATTATTTTGTAGCGTGCTACCAAACAAAGGCCACGGTTGTAGAAAATAGAGCGCTTAGCTAAGCACTAAGGCCGACCGTGGAGACCACGAGACGCGTTTTCATGGGTTTTGGAGGTGGAATGGCAATTGGCAGAGATGTCTGCGGGTGGAACAAGCCTGAATCGCTGTTCGAAAGTCTAACACCGACGACGCGATCTGTTATTTAAAGGTTTTATACCCTATTTGTTGTACAAATAGGCAAATCAAACCATTTGTGGCCCCAAAGGCGCATGCAATATCTTAGACGGCCATGATGGAAACGCCTGCGGCGCGTTTTTTCTCCTGGCGGTTCCAATACCAAGCGATCCAGACGGTGATTTCGTAGAGCAATTGCAAAGGCACGAACATGACGAGTCGCGTGATGGGTTCTGGCGTTGTCAACACCCCGCCAAGAACCAAATTGATGACGATCATGTAGCGGCGTGCTTTCGAGAGTGAGAAATAATTCAGCATGCCAATCTTCACCAGCGTCAGCAGTACCACCGGCAGCTCAAACCCCAACCCCATGCCGACCATGAATTTGCAGACAAAGCTGATGTAATCTTCCGCCCGCCATTGGAGCGCCCCGATACCGAGCCAGGTCGAATACATCTGTGCCGCGGCCAGGGCCACCGGCATTAGAATAAAATAGCAGAACGACACACCGAACAGAAAGAGACCGACCCCAAACAACATCCCGTGATGAAGAAATTTTTGCTCCCGTACTTTCAGTGCCGGGAAAACAAACGACGCGATGAAATAGAAAATGAACGGCGATGCCAGCACCAAGCCGCCGTAAAGCGCGGCTTGAAACGCCACGACAAATCCGCCTGATGGACTCAAATTGACCAATTCGATGTTCATCCGCGGCGCGTTGGCGATTACGTCGGGGTTGTCGTTGATGCGCCAGCCGAGAACATGGTTCGTGCCGATCGTGAGCGGCTCGACTGTGACCGCGACGAAACGGTTCGTGCCGAGGTCGAAAGATTGTCGCTCTTCCGGCGTGAGTCGAAAATTGCCGACGTGGTTGGTGCCAAAGCTGACGACGACAACCTGGTTCGTGCCGGGATAGCCGAGGTTATCGTGCTTCAAAGGCATCCTCCAGCCCATGAAATAATTCCAAACTGAGACGGGATAGTCCATTGCGGCATGCTTTAACGGCCACTTGATGATGCCAATGACATAATTCACCCCAAACAAGCACAACAGCATCGCCAAAAAAAGTGCGACGACGCTTTTCACCATCACCCATCGAAAATCTTCAAGGTGTTCAAGGAAAGATTTGACCGGACCGCCATCGTGCAAGTCAGGTCCTTCCAATTCGTGATCGTCGACCACGCGAGAGTCCCCCGGCTTCAAGCTTGGGGAGGATTGTGATTTTGGGCAACGGTTACGGCTGGCTGCGATGGGCTGGCGATGGGTGGTTTACTCGTTAGCGCTGTCGTGTCGGTTCGTGGATTCTGGATTTCGTCAGTCACTTCCCGCGCCGCTTTTTTGAATTCCCTGATGCCCTGGCCGAGACCCTTGGCTAGATCAGGGATTTTCTTGGCGCCAAACAGCAATAGGACTGCCAGCAAAACTATAACCCACTCCCAACCACCGAGAAAAGCTGCGAACATTGTATTCATAAAACTTAGCTATGACTATTTTAGATTTTTGATTTCAAACGTAAAGAGTTCAACCCGTGCGCCTATTTACCCTGGCGCACGGGTCGATTAACTTCCACTCCGATTGCGCAAATGTTTACGACACGTCGCGCCGTGCCGCATCTGCTTCTTCGGCGAGAGCTTGTAATGTTTTAAGGAACTTTTCACTTTGGCAGAAGAAGAGTCCGTCGGCAGTGAAACTTGCGATCGTAGCCACGGCGCCTCCAAATCTATCGGTTAGGGGACGGATGACCGAGACATGGGGGAGGTTGGGGTTGATGAATTCGCAAGGGACCGGGAAGATCAGGCTGGGTTGCACCAGACTGGCCGGTTGCAACGGTGGGTTATCGAAAAAATCAGGAAAGGCCAGGCCGGAGTCCGCCACCGGCGCCACGGGCTGTTGCACGCCATTGCCCGCAAAGTCAACCCATTCAAGAAAATGCGCGATCTCGTCTCCGCCGATCCCGAGAGTGATCTCAAGCACTTCCGGATCCGACGCTTTTTGGCTCATGGCTGCATAGAGACTCGAACCACCTTGCTCAATATATCCGAAATGAAAGGCTGCCGTATTCGCTATCACTTGAATATGATTTGGATCATTGAAGTCTGCATCGGTAATGGGAATGGTAGTTTTGTCATTGATCTCAACCGCCTGAGGATAAGTAGCGCCGAAGTCGGGATTGGTTGCACTGCGGTAACGAACGAACCAGCTTGTGTCAACATAAAGGTGCATGAGATTTGTCAGGCGGCCAATACCCGTTGAACCCGTAGCCCGGCTGCCCTCCAAAGTACGAAACTCATCGAAGTTGACTGGCTCGGCTCCTCTGAACTCGAGATACGCATTGAGAAAAGTAGCGTGGCTCACTTCATCCAGCGTATTGCTGGTGATGTATTGCGGGCCATCACGATCAAGGTTCGAGAGAGCAGCCTGATAGGCATTCAACTGTTGGGTAGGGTCTATCTCAATGGGTGGATTATCGCCGATCCCACCCAGTTCGGCATACTGTGTCCAAAGGTCGGCCTCGATCAGTTCAGCTGCAGCCAGAAATCGCAGAATTGCCGCGTCACCCTCGCTTAGTCTGGCGTTACTGCGTTCTGTGCCGTCCGCACTTGCGCGCGTCTGGCTGGTCAATAATGTGCCCACCGGTAATGCAGCGGCTGCACCCGCCATCCCAAGCCGTTTCATAAAAGACCTCCGTCCCATTGTACTATTCAACATTGCATTATTTTTTTATCCATAATTTATCTATTGTTTTCTTTGTTCAGTTGTTTTTCGAAGATCACATAATCGCTCATCGCGCAAGTGAGTCGCCATATGTGATGACTCGTTCGTGGATTTGTTCCTGTAAATCTTTTTTATTTTTCGGGAACAATTACCGCCCGGGCGGGGTCTAGATATATGTAGCATGAAAAATAAACTTAAGACCAAACAAAATCTTATCCCGATTAAGTGGATAGACGTCCGATATGAGAAACTCAAAATTAATTATATTAGACTTCAACAAGGCTCTTTGCGTTTGCCACAACCGCCGGGAGGGAAGTGTGATCAGCAAAGGCGCTTAAGGAATCCTGACAGGTTGACACTCCAGCGGTTCATTTCACAGTCACATCCAGAAACACAAATCCATCTCGATAATTATTTCCCTCCCAACTTTTCAAAGCAAACGACATAAAACCAAATTGAAGGAAAAAACATCATGAAAGCATTGATCATTTACGATGATTTCGCCGCCACGGTAAAAGCGAATGCCGCCCTGCAACATTCGGTACGGTACTCAGACGTTAGCGTGCAATGGAATATCACGCTTTGGCGGGTGGATATGCTTAAATGTTCGCCAGCGGCGGAGACGGCACTGACCGAAGCGATAGACACGCATCTCATCGTGTTCGTGGGTCGTTGCGCTCAATCACCGCCATCCTGGCTGGAGCATTGGCTCGAACATTGGGCCAAATGCCGGCAAATCGAGGATGCCGCGCTGGCGGTGTATTGTGAAGGGAGTTCCGACCCACTTTCATTACCAGCGACACTTGAACTTTCGCAATTTGCAATGCGCCATGGCCTGAACGTTCTTTTTGACGACGAGATGACGATCGCCTTGTCTCCAATTG
>JBEKMT010000015.1:0-39620 GCA_050008355.1 Verrucomicrobiota bacterium | reverse complement strand
GCCCAGTTGCACCAAAGCCTGTGCGACGCCTACAACCCCGTCGGCGCCGCCGAAGAAATGCTCGTCGACCAGCTCGTCACCACCTTCTGGCGCACCCGCCG
This sequence comes from Verrucomicrobiota bacterium, assembly GCA_050008355.1. GTDB lineage: Bacteria > Verrucomicrobiota > Verrucomicrobiia > Limisphaerales > UBA11358 > UBA11358. The sequence continues at coordinate 39,519 of JBEKMT010000015.1, read as the reverse complement.
CTTGCAAAAGGCCGAGGCCGGCGAAATCGCCTTGAGCGTGGATAGCCGGGTCGAGAAGATGGAACCCACGAACTTCAAACGCCTCCAGCAACAATGGAAGACGTCCGAACACATCGAGGAGGCCATGGCCCAATCCGTTGAGGGCAATCTTGAGTTGGAAGCCATGTTGCAGGTCGTTCGCAAGAACGTCGTCCGCCAGGGCGCATTGACCGATCAAGCCATCGCCTTTGTCCAATTGGATGGCGAGCCTTTTGAACTCACCTCCGCCTTGGAAGAGTTGCTGGAAAACCTTCGGAAAAATCCGGAGAAATTGCACCCCAACGCCCTGCGCGACTGGCAAAAAGAACAAGTCTTGGCCTTTCTGGACAAGGAACTGGCGGAGATTGGGGAACGGATAAAGATGTGTCAGGAGGATGAAATCGCGGTGGCTGAAGCGCACAAGGCGGCGGCCATGGTGCCGAGTCGGGAGGTGATGGACCGGATCGGACTCTACGAAACCCGTCTGCGGCGGCAGTTCAATACCGCCTTGACCCAGTTGGAACGCATACAGCGTGCCCGCCGCGACCGGGAGGAAGGCACATCAGACAACTCAGTCGCTGAAAACATCCAAACGAAAAAACGAACCCAATTGCCACCGGAGAACCCTAATCCGGCAGCCGTGAACAATGCTGACCCATCCCCCGACACATCTCGCCATCTTGTCGATTGCGATACAAGTAAAAACGTAAGTGAAGCAAGGGTGGGCAATCAGCAACCAGAACATGCAATCGAAAAAACGAACCCAATCTCAACCACCAGTCCGGATGGCGAATCAGTGCCTGACTTCGATTATCTCCCCGATGGATCACTGAGCGTCGGCTACGCCCCCCGTGCTGCCAACGAAAAAACGAAGCCAAAACCATGAATCTGCATACCGTGAACCCAGTTTCCAACATCCAACATCTAAGATCCAGGCTCTAACAAATCCTTGGCAGTTGTTCTCCCGTGGGCATGTCGAGGATCCGGGTGGCGCCGATGCGGCTGCGGAGCACAACCAGCGGCTGAGAGAATTCCGTGACCTGACCGATAATGCAGGCACCGGCAGAGGCGGGTTGCGCGCGCAGGATCTGCAGTGCGGCTTCGGCATCATTGGCCGGAATAAAGGCGATAAAGCAGCCTTCGTTGGCAACGTGATAAGGGTCGAGGCCAAGCATCTCACAAGCGGCGTGAACTTCTTCCCGCACAGGAATGGATTTTTCATCAATGGCGATTCTGACGTCGGCAGCTTCGGCGATTTCGTTGAGTGCGCTGGCCAATCCGCCACGGGTTAAATCCCGAAGACAATGAATTTCAACTCCATGCCGGAGAAGCTGCAAAACCGGTTCGTGGAGCGGCGCGGAGTCGCTTTTGATTTCGGAGTCGAACTCCAGGCCTTCACGCACGGCCATGATGGCCATGCCATGCCGGCCGACATCGCCGCTCAGGAGGATGACGTCGCCGGGTTCCACAACTTGCGGGGCTATGGGCCAGGAATGGCCGATTACACCAATGCCGGTGGTGTTGATGTACAGGCCGTCGCCTTTGCCTTTGTCCACAACCTTGGTGTCGCCGGTGACAATTTGGACTCCGCACTTGTCGGCTGCCTCGCGCATCGAACACACCACCCGCCAGAGGCTCTCCATCGGCAGACCTTCTTCGATGATGAAAGCGCAACTCAAGTACAACGGGCGAGCGCCGCTCATCGCGAGGTCGTTCACGGTGCCGTGGACGGCCAGAGAGCCGATGTCGCCGCCTGGAAAGAAAATCGGGCGCACAACGTAAGAATCAGTGGTCATCGCCAGGCGACCGGGTGGGACGACAAGTTGCGCGGAGTCATGCCGCAGATCCAGAACCGGATTTGAGAACGCGTTGCCGAAGATTTTTTCAACCAGATCGTGCGTCAGTTTTCCGCCACCCCCGTGCGCCATCAAAACCTGCGCGTATTGGTAAATGGGCATCGGACAGCTCGGAGTTAAAACAGTGGATTTCATTTGATAATGGGGGATCCGGTGGATTCATGCCGGCGATAACGATGGTAGGCGGCGCAGGCGCCTTCACTTGAAACCATGGGCGCGCCAAGCGGATGTTCCGGGGTGCATTTGGCTCCAAACACCGGGCATTCACATGGCTTTTTCAAGCCTTGAAGAACCAGACCAGCGATGCATTCCGCCCGTTCTTCAACGTGATGTTCAGTTAGGCCAAACCTTTTCGCGGCATCAAACTGGGAATAGCCATCGGTCAAACCGAGACCACTGGCCGGGATTTCGCCGAGGCCGCGCAATTTACGGGGAACCACCGTGAATACTTCCCTGATCATATCCTGGGCGACAGTGTTCCCTTCGCGGCAAACAGAGCGGCTATATTGGTTCTCCACTCTGGCTGCTCCGGACTCCAGCTGCCGGACGGCCATCAGGATGCCCTGGAGGATATCCAGAGGTTCGAAGCCAGTGACGACAATCGGCACGCGATATTTTATTGCGAGCGGATAATATTCCTCGTATCCCATCACGGCGCAGACATGGCCGGCGGCCAGAAAGGCCTGTATGCGACAATCCGCTGAGGACAACAGCGCCTCCATCGCGGGCGGAACAAGGACGTGCGCGATCAGCATCGAGAAGTTTGCCAGTTGCTTTTGCCGCGCATGATAGATGGCGAGCGCCGTTGTGGGAGCGGTAGTCTCAAAACCGACGCCAAAAAAGACCACTTCCCGAGTCGGATTTTGCTCCGCGATTTGCACCGCATCCATTGGAGAATACACCATGCGCACATCACCGCCGCAGGCTTTGACCGATAGCAAATCCGCCGTACTGCCCGGCACTCGCAGCATGTCGCCGAAGGAGGTAAAAATGACCTCCGGGCACGAAGCGATGGCGAGAGCCTGGTCAATGATTTCAATCGGGGTGACGCAGACCGGACAACCGGGTCCGTGGATGAGAGTGATTTGCCCCGGCAATAACTCGTCTATGCCGAATTTTACAATGGCGTGTGTCTGCCCACCGCAAACCTCCATGATACTCCAGGACCTTGTGGTGTGGCGGCGGATTTCGTTTGCCAATTGCCGCACCAGCTCCGCGTCCCGATACTCGTCGAGAAATTTCACGCCGACGCCTCCCTTGATTCACCCAGTTCGCCGATTTGTTCCAGATATTCAAAAACCTTCTGCGCCTCGGCCTCATCCACGATGCTTAACGCGAAACCCGCGTGTACAATGACATAATCGCCGATGTTCACTTCCGGCACAAAGGCCAGGCTGATTTCCTTGAACACCCCGCCAAAATTGACTTTGCCCATAAGACTGAGCGGATCCGCTCCGGTGATGCGTTCAACTTTTCCTGGAATGGCGAGGCACATGGTTCATTTCAATTTAATTTGATGGCGAGCGGCGGAGATCTGTCCCAACGCGATACCGCCGTCGTTGGAAGGGACGCGTTGGTGCCACGCCGGCTGAAACTTTTCCTGGCGCAGGCGGTTGACCATCCTTTCGAGCAGATAATGGTTTTGAAAACAACCGCCTGATATCGCCACACGTGGTTCTCCGATGTGTTTGGCGACGGCCACCGCCGCCTCGACGAGAGCGTTGTGAAACTTAGTGGAGATTTCGCCCGGCGAAATTTGCAGGTAAATGTCAGCCATGATTTGTTCCATCATCGGCTGCCAATCGAGCACCAGACAACCCTGATTTGGCACCAGCGGCAAGGGATAGAATCCGGAAAGGCCTCCATCGCCGTGGAGAAACTCGAGTTCCATTGCGGCCTGGCCTTCAAACTCTGTTTTTTGACGCACATTCAGGAGGGAGGCAACGGCATCGAACAGTCGACCGATACTGGTGGTCGGCGGCGAATTCAGTTTGCGCTTGAGCATGATTTGAAGGAGGGCAAGTTCGGCATCGGAAAAGACCAGTACCGGCATTAAATCCATGCGCCGAAAAATGCCGGCACCATACATTTCGAAAAGCAATCCGAGAGCGGCGCGGCGCGGCTCCCTGACCGCGGCGGTGCCGCCCGGCAGGCGAAATGGCCGCAAGTGCGCGACCCGCGTTACCTCCCGGCCGGCAACCCGAAAGAATTCACCGCCCCAGATGGTGCCATCGGCACCGAAACCTGTGCCGTCCCAGGCCATTCCCAGCGCAGGCAATTCAGTGTCATTTTCCGCGATGCAGGACAGAACATGCGCGACGTGGTGCTGAATTTCGCAGTGTTCATGGACCGGCAATTCCCGGGCAAATTTACTGGAGAGATAGTCCGGGTGTGAATCAGCGATGACGATTTGGGGCCGGGCGTCGTATAGTTTTTCAAAGTCCGCAACGACACTGCGAAAGGCACGGTGGGCCGGTTCCGTTTCCAGATCGCCGATGTGCTGGCTGATAAAAGCATTCCCGCCAACGGCGAGAGCAATGGAATTTTTGAGCTGCGCCCCCACCGCCAGGACATCCGGCGCATTCGGATCGGGGGTTTTGACCGGTATCGGCAGTGGGGCAAAGCCCCGGGCGCGCCGCAAAATCGCTTCACTTCCAAGAGTGAGCCGCATGATCGAATCGTCCACATGGCGAACCACGGGACGATCGTGGACCAGGAACCAATCGGCGATCCCGTGCAAACGCTCAAGGGCCTCGCATTCATCCGTGCAGATCGGTTCGTCGCTTACATTACCACTCGTAGCGACCACCGGGAATTTCAACTCCGCCAGCAACAAATGGTGAAGTGGATTCGACGGCATCATCACCCCGAGCCAAGGGTTTCCCGGTGCCACCGAGTGAGCAATGGGCGAAGCGTGACGGGCAATTCTTTTGAGTAAAACGATCGGCGCCTCGGGCGATAACAACATCTGTTCCTCCAAGGGCAAGACATCGCAGACTGTCCGCAAGCCCCGAATCTCAGGAAACATTACGGCGAAAGGCTTTTCTTCACGATGTTTGCGCGCCCGCAACAGCCGCACTGCCTCTTCATTGCAGGCGTTGGCCATCAGGTGAAAGCCGCCGATGCCCTTCACAGCCACAATCTGGCCGCGACGAATGGCCTGGGCGGCCGAGAGCAAAGCTTCCTCGCTGCCAAAAACGGATTCGCCCCCCGAATCCCATAATTCAAGTCGCGGGCCGCAAAGGGGACAGGCATTAGGCTGGGCGTGGAAACGACGGTCGCCGGGATCGTCATATTCAACCTGACATTGCGGACACATCGTGAATTTCTTCATCGAAGTGTTCGCCCGATCATAAGGCAACGATTCAACAATGCTAAAGCGCGGACCGCAATTGGTGCAGTTGGTGAAGGGGTAGCGATAACGGCGATTGGCGGGATCGTTCATCTCCCACAAGCAATCGGGACAAGTCGCGACATCGGGCGGAACGAATGCGATCGTGCGGCCACGGGCTTCGCTTTCACGAATTTCAAATTCCCGATAACCGGCGGCGCTGAGCCAGGTCGATTCCATGCTTTGAATCGAACAGCGAGGGGGCTTTTCGGATTTGAGGCGCCGGAGAAAATTTTCCAGATTGAAACGCAGACCTTCCGCTTCTATCAACACACCCTGGGAAGAATTGTTGACCCAACCGGCAACGTGCAGTTCGGTGGCCAGGCGGTGGACGAACGGACGAAAGCCAACGCCTTGCACTGCCCCGCAAATCGCCAGCTTCAACCGCTCTGTGGATGGCGGCTTCATGGATCCATTTAACTTTCGATCCCGAAACCTTCGAGCACCATGTCGGTGGAATTGACGGGCTTCACTTCCACGGAACCGCATTCGGGACAGACGTCGGGCAAATGGTGGCCGTGAAACTGGTGGCCGCAGATGCACAGCAGCAATGGTTCCACTTCGTTCAATTTCAATCGCGCATTCTTGATGATGGGACTGCTCTTCTTGATGATGTCGAAGCTAAACTGCACATGGTCGGCACTGTGGCTCGTGAGGGCGTTGAAACGAATCTTCACCCATTTGACGTGTTTGGCTTTTTGCGCAGCGGCCTGTTTTTCCACCGTATCGACGATGGCGCGGACAAGGGCAACTTCGTGCATAATATGATCTGGTTTTAAGAACGACACCTATTGTCGAACTAAAGCAACCTTAGCAACCCCGCCCATTCCGCGCTCAACCGATGTTGGCGATGAGTTCGCATTTTTTGCGGGGGTTAATGCAACAACCGTCCTGCCAATTGGCGGATTTGCTGGACGGCAGCCTGTAATCCAGCCTCCGCGTGAGCGGACAAGCCGTCGCCAAAGCCAAAATCCTGGACCGGAATGGCGAGGCACCAGGCAGGCGGGCAGCGGCCAAAAATCTGTGTGGATAGGGCGAGCAAAGAGCGCGGGTCGGCGGCGTGGGCGAGGATTTGACTGTCCTCTCCCGCCTGAACTTCACGCGGTTCCAGATCGGCATCGGCATCGGCCGCGGCATCCACAAAGATCACCGCTCGTGCCTGCGACAACACGCCGGCAAGTTCCGGCACGAGTTGATGCCGGGTGATGACATTCACGCCCGGTAGATTCAACGCGGCCACGGCCTCCGCAACTTTCACACCCACGCCGTCGTCCCGGCGCAGGGTATTGCCGTAGCCTATCACCAGAAATTCATACACGTCGCTCATAACCAAAGACAAACCAGATACCGGAGATTACGGCAGGGAAGCGACCCGAGGTCGCTTCCCCGCCACCTGTCGTTGTGCCGGGGGAAAACGGGCTATGTGCGAGTCGATTCATTCACGATCCTACCGTCCGACGCCACGAGCTCAATGTGCAACGGCATTTGACCGATGGCATGCGTTGAACAACTCAAGCATGGGTCGTAACAACGAATGCCATGCTCAATGCGGTTGAGCATGGGCTCGGGAATTTCATCTCCGTGGATATAATGTTTGGCGATTTGCGCCACGGTACGGTTCATCGCCAGGTTATTTTGCCCGGTCGCGATGACCAGGTTGACCTTTTTCAAGATACCATCACGATCCACCGTGTAATCGTGGAAAAGCGTGCCGCGCGGGGCTTCACTCGCGCCCACGCCACGAAGATTGTTAATGCCGGCGTCGGCACGCAAGTGTTCCGAAAACAAATCATCATCTTTCAGGTATGCCTCAATGAACTCGATGGCGGCGAGAACCTCAATCAGCCGCGCATAATGATAAAGGAATGACGACGTGATCGCACCGTGTCCCAGGTTCTTAAAGTTTTTCAATTCTTCATCGGCCTGCGGCACCCCCATGCGCTGACAAACATTGAGCCGTGCAAGGGGACCGACGCGATACATTCCACCGGGCATTCCCAATGGTTTGTAGAAGGGCGATTTCAGGTAGGAGTTCTTGTGCACCGATTCGGAAATAAACTCATAATACCTCTGGGGATCCAGTTGGTCGGCCATGATGTTGCCGTTGCTGTCCACAAAACGCAATTTGCCGCCGTGATGCTCCCAGGATCCGTCCGGGGTAACCAGCCCCATGAACAGCGACGGGAAATTCCCGAAGACCTCGACCTCGTTCGCGTGGCTTTTGAGTACTCTTTTGAACAAGGCCAGGGCAAGTCCGGCCGTGGCGAAAGCTTCCGGCAGCCAATTGCGGATTTTGTCGCTGCCTTCTTTGGTCAATGGACTGCGCACTCCGCCGGGCACGGCCCAGGCAGGATGAATTTTCTTACCTCCGAGCACCTCAATGATTTCCTGGCCAAACTGCCGGAGCCGGATGCCGGCGCGAGCCAGGTCGGGATTCGCCGCGGCCAGCCCGAAGACATTGCGCTGCGCCGGGGAAGTTTCCCAACCGAGGAAAAAGTCCGGAGCGCTGAGGTGAAAGAAACTCAACGCATGGCTTTGAACAATCTGCCCGAGATTCATCAGCCGGCGCAGTTTGTCGGCGGCTGGTGGAATGTTCACGGCGAGGATCGCATCACCCGCCTTGGCGGAGGCAAGCAGATGGCTCACGGGACAAATGCCGCAGATCCGCGGAGTGATGCCGGGCATTTCTCCCAGCGGACGTCCTTCGCAGAATTTTTCAAAACCACGGAACTCCACCACGTGAAATTCGGCATCGGACACGTTGCCGGCATCGTCCAGATAGACACTGATCTTGGCGTGGCCTTCAATGCGGGTCACGGGATCAATCAAGATGCGTTTTGACATAAATCACCCAAATTTCAGATCCGCTCCGGCCAATTGCGGCGGTTGGCCGGACGACAATTGCGTCAGGAACAATTTAATTCTGGCCGCCGGCGGCGGGCATCCGGTCAGATAATAATCCACATGAATCATCTCATGGACAGGCAGCACACGCTCCAGTAACGGCGGCACGATGCCCGCTTGCCCTGGTACGCAGGGGTTCAACTGTGCGGCTTCCAGATAAGCACGCTCCAAGACGTTTTCCCGATTACCTAGACCCAGCTGATTGCGGATGGCCGTTACGTTGCCGGTCACGGCGCAATCGCCGAACGAAATCACCATCTTCGTGCACTCGCGGATTTTGTGGACCATCGCCACGTGCTCTTCGTTACAAATGGCGCCCTCGATCAGGCACACGTCCACATCGCGGGGATATTCCTTGGCATCCACGATCGGGCTGAAAACCAGTTCCACCTTTTGGACGAGTTCCAGGAGGAATTCGTCCAAATCGAGGAACGACATGTGGCAGCCGGAACAGCCGCCCAGCCAAACCGTTGCTAATCGGGTGCGAGCCATAAATTTTTCTCCCGGGCGGTGACAATGAATTCAAGGCGCGAGCGGTCGCGTTCCATTTCAGACACGGTCGAGCCTTTATCGAACAACGCGCCGGTCGGACAGGCCTGCACGCATTTGCCACAACTGGTGCAGGAATCCGATTCCCCCCATGGCAGGTTGAGGTCGGTGATAATCTTTGATTTGGCGCCACGACCGGCGACATTCCTGGTCCCGGCGCCCTCAATGTGCCAGCATACGCGGACGCAACGCGTGCAAAGAATGCAGCGGTTATGGTCCATGCCAAACCACGGATGGGTGTTGTCCACGCTCCATTTAGGAAAGCAGTAATCATAGCGCACGTGGTCCATGCCGAGACCGTATGCCAGGGTTTGAAGTTCGCAATGGCCATTCGCAACGCAGACGGCGCACACGTGATTCCGCTCGGTAAACAGGAGTTCCAGGGCGATGCGGCGATATTTCCGGAGGCGCTCGCTTTCGGTCCTGATCTCCATGTCTTCGGAAATCTTGGTGGTGCAGGCGGGAAGAAGCTTTGGCACGCCAGTGACTTCGACGAGACAAAGGCGGCACGCGCCCACGTCGTACACCCCATCAAGATGACACAACGTGGGGATTTTTAGGCCAGCTTCTTCCGCCGCCTGCAAGATCGTCGCCCCTTCGGAGGCGCTGATTTGTTTGCCGTCAATGGTCAATGTTTTCGCGGCCATAAAAAGGTTCGTGCTTATGCGGCCAAGGCTTCATTTTTCGATCCAGCGCCACTTTGCGGGCCAAACGGGTCGGGCTGGAGCAATTGTTCGTATTCGTTTCGAAAAAAGCGCAAGGTGCTCATGGTCGGATTGGGTGCGGTCTGTCCGAGACCACACAGACTGGTGTTTTTGACCATGTCGCAGAGTTCCTCGAGCTTGCTGAGATCGCGCGCAGTGGCATGGCGATTGGCGATTTTATCGAGCAGGTGGTGCATTTGCACCGTGCCGGCACGACACGGGACGCATTTGCCACAGGATTCTTCCATGCAAAATTGCATGAAAAATCGGGCGATCTCGACCATGTTGGTGGTGTCATCCATCACAATCATACCGCCCGAACCCATGATGGAGCCGAGTTTACCGAGGGATTCGTAATCCACCGGAGTGTCCAGATACTGAACGGGGATGCAACCGCCGGACGGGCCGCCGGTCTGCACGGCTTTGATCCTGCCGCCATCGGGTGAGCCGCCGCCCATTTCCTCCACAATGATACGCAGCGGCGTTCCCATAGGCACCTCAATGAGCCCGGTGTTCTTGATTTTGCCGGCGAGGGCGAACACCTTTGTGCCCTTGCTTTTTTCCGTTCCAATCGCGGCGAACCATTCCGCGCCATTGCGATAAATCGCCGGCACGTTGGCAAACGTTTCAACATTGTTAATGAGGGTCGGACAACCCCAGAGGCCGCTTTCGGCCGGAAATGGCGGACGCGGACGCGGTGTACCGCGTTTGCCCTCAACCGAGGCCATCAATGCGGTTTCTTCGCCGCAGACAAAGGCACCCGCGCCAATGCGGATGTCGATATTGAAGTGAAATGGCGACTCAAATATCCCGGAACCCAGCAATCCAAGCTGTTTGGCCTGTTTAATGGCGGTTTGTAAACGCGAGATGGCGAGTGGATATTCAGCACGCACATAAATGAACCCTTGATCAGCGCCGATCGCATAAGCGGCGATGGCCATGCCCTCGAGGACACTGTGCGGATCGCTCTCCAGCACACTGCGGTCCATGAAGGCACCCGGATCTCCTTCATCGGCGTTGCAAATAACGTATTTTTTTTCGGCGGGAGATTTGGCGACGGTGCCCCATTTGAGCCCGGTGGGAAAACCGGCCCCTCCGCGGCCGCGCAAACCGCTTTTGACCATCGCCTCGACGACATCTCTGGGGGTCATTTCGTGCAGAGTCTCATGCAGCGCCTGATAACCGTCGGCAGCGATGTAATCCTCGATGCGTTCGGGATTGATCACGCCACTGTTGGCCAGCACGATGGACAGTTGCTTTTTGAAGAAGGCTGAATTGCAGTCCGCCATGGTCAGCCCGCTCTTACCGCCTTTGAGGATGGCGATGATGGACGGCGCGTTTTGCCGGGTGACTTTAATATAGAGTGCATTGAGGGGCTCCATGGCCACGAGGGGCCCCTCACAACAGAGCTTCATGCACCCCACGCCCCGGACTTCAACATCATTTTGCAAGCCGGCGTCGAGCACGGCTTTTTCCAATTCTTCGCGGACTCCTTTGGAGCCGGACGACATACAGCCTGCCGCCTGGCAGCAGCGGAGGACAATTTTTTTGCGCGCAAAAAGTTCCGCCTCTTTGATTTGAATGAGGTCGTGGAGAATCATGAGGTTACCCACTTTTTGATGTGTTCGAGCGCGGATTCGGGGGTGGCATGCGGAGTGACCGTGCCGTCGTAGATGACCGCTGGCGCGATGCCGCATGCCCCGATGCAGCGCGCCGTGAGCAGCGAAACTGCGTTATCCGGGGTCGTTTCGCCGGAATTGATTTTTAACTGGTCCTGGATCGCGGCGATGACCTTATCCGAGCCTTTGACGTAACATGCTGTGCCGAGACAAACAACGCACGTATGAAGGCCTTGCGGCTTGAGCGTAAAAAAATGGTAAAAGGTGGCCACCCCAAAAACACGGCTCGGTGGGAGCTTCAGTTTGTAAGCGATAAACAACAACAAGTCGTCTTCAAGATAGCCAAAGAGTTCCTGGGCCTTGTGGAGAATTTCAATCAGGGCATCGTGACGAAACTGGTGTTTTTTCATGTGCACTTCAAGGATCTTGAAGCGCTTGTCGCCACTGGCGTGCTGCATCACGCGCGCGAATGCCTTTTCTTTTCGCTTTGGAATTGAAGCCAGCATAAACAATCCGTTTCAGGCGGTGAAAAACAAGTAGACACCGCAAATTGCCATCAAGCCACCGACACACCGAACCAATTTCATGGAGTTCAATCTTTGCGCGGTCAATCCGAGGCCAATACCGCACAGGTGCAGGCTCGCGGTTGCGAGTACGAAGCCCAAACCATAGAGCCAGCCGGATTCGGTGGCAGGCATTTCGGCACCGTGGGCGTAACCATGAAACAGGGCAAAAATTCCCATGACAAAAGCGCCAACCGGCAACGGCAGCTGTGCTGCCGTGGCAATGAAAACGCCGAGAATCAAGACCGATGCAGCAATACCCTGCTCAAGGAATGGAATTTGACCCATCCCTGCCATTCCGAGCATGCCGCCCAGGGTCATCACAGAAACGAACGCCAGCGGCACAACCCAAAGTGCGCGCTTGCCGCCTTGTACCGCCCATAGGCCGACAGCGGTCATGGCGAGCAGATGATCCCAGCCGGTCAAAGGATGCATGAGCCCGTTGGCAAAGCCGTGACTATGGCCGGGCAAGCCCGGGTGTGCCTGGGCCAGTAGTGGTGTGAACACGGCTAGAAGAAAGAACATCCGACGAAATATCATGGGATAAATCCCTGATGCACCTTTCATATAAACAACTTAAATGAATAGGCGGGGGCGTCCGCGCCTTGCTTGGCAAATGTTTCTCCTATTTTGTCATTTGTATTTTTGGTCTTTGGCAGAGGTCATTCCATGCTAGAATCAGGTTGATTGAGAAAGGAATATTATGATGCTCGACCATACGCTTGAGAGATTTCCCCTGACTTTCAAACTTCGTGATGGCACACAGACCGTCGTGAGGCCGGTGGGAAAACGTGACGAAACCCGGCTGCATAAATTTTTGCTGGGCGTGCCGGAGGAAGAGCGGTTGTTCATCAAGCAGCCGCTGGCCGACCGCGCCACGGTAAAGGGATGGTGCCGCCATCAGGATTTCGAGCGCAACCTGCCGTTGCTGATGTTGCATGGCCAGAAAATCGTCGGCGAAGCAACGCTCCATCAACGCCTCGGTGGCTGGAAACGGCATATCGGATTGATCACCCTGCTGACGCATCCCGATTACCGCGGACGGGACGTTTCAAAAATCCTCGTCACTGAAATAATTGAGATAGCGCGGGACTGCGGCCTGCGACGGCTGGAGGCGGAAGTAAACGGCGAACGTAAAATCGCCCTGGATGTCCTCTCCAAACTAGGCTTCAACAAGTTGCTGGACCTGCCGGATTACGTCCTCGACATGAAAGCGATCACCCATGACTACGTCCTCTTGGGGCTGGCGCTAAAAGTGGATGATGAATTTGCCGGTGTGGGCGACTGACCGTGAGCCTTATTCGGTTACGCTGAACGATTACGCTGAAATCTCCCGGATCGCGTGCGCGCTCCGGGAAATTTCGTTTTCAGTCCAACTTCCTTCTTAATCGACGATACCCATGTTAACAGCTTCTCCCGCGACATGGCGTTCGGAGTTTGTTTTGGAGGCTTCGTAACCTGCCGCGTCGTCGGCTTCGTCATCGGCCAGATTTTCATCGGGAATCCGCATGGCGTAGAATGAACGCCAGACATATATGAGTGCCACCACGAAGAAAAATCCACCGATCAGTGCCTTGTACAACTCGTTGTGCATCGTCACGGCGATTTCCACCGCTAATAGTCCAAAGAGTGTGGTGAATTTGATGACCGGGTTGAGGGCGACCGACGACGTGTCCTTAAACGGATCGCCGACCGTGTCACCCACGACGGTGGCGGCATGCAAATCCGTCCCTTTCTTGCGCAAAACGACTTCGACGATTTTTTTGGCGTTGTCCCATGCGCCGCCAGCATTGGCCATGAATATGGCTTGAAACAGCCCGAAGAACGCGATACCCACAAGGTAACCGATGAAGAAATACGGGTTGAAGAACGCGAATGCCAGCGCGAAACAAAACACCACCACGAAAATGTTCCACATTCCCTTTTGTGCATAAACGGTGCAGATGCGGACGACCTCTTTGCTATCTTCAGCCGAGGCCTCACGAGCGTGGAGGTTCAGGTGTTTTTTTATGAACACGACCGCACGGTAGGACCCGGTGACGACCGCTTGCGTGCTGGCGCCGGTGAACCAATAAACCACCGATCCACCCATGAGCAGGCCAAGGATGACTTCCGGTTGCACCAGGCTCAGGTGGGCAACCGCACCGCCAAACATGTTTTCGAGAAGAATGATGATGCCGAAAACCATCGTGGTTGCGCCGACAACAGCCGTACCAATGAGGACTGGCTTGGCCGTGGCCTTGAAGGTATTGCCGCAACCATCGGCCTTTTCGAGAAGGAGCTTGGCGTGTTCAAAATCCGGGACGAAGCCGAATTTGTCCAGGACGTCGTCAGCAATGCCCTCGACTGATTCGATCTGACTTAATTCGTAAACGGATTGGGCGTTGTCTGTAACCGGGCCGTAACTGTCCACAGCAATTGTGACCGGCCCCATGCCGAGAAATCCGAAGGCAACGAGACCGAACGCAAAGATGGGCGCGGCAAATTTGAAATGCTCCGGCATCAATACCAGGATTGGCGAGCCACTGAAGGTTGCCAGCATCCACCCGGAAAACATCAGCACCGTGATGCATAGCCCCATCCAAAAAGCTGAAAAATTGCCTGCAACCAATCCGGCAAGTATGTTCAGCGAAGCTCCACCATGTTTTGAGCAGATGGTGACTTCCTTGACATGCTGCGAGTTCATGCTCGTGAAGATTTTGGTCATTTCCGGGATCAACGCACCGGCAACCGTGCCGCAGGAAATGATAGCAGACAGCGTCCACCAAAGCTTCGGGTCAAAACCGGCTTGTTGCGACAGCAGGAACCAGCTGGCGGCAAAAGTAAACAGGATTGAAACGGCGGAGGTAATCCAAACCAGCAGCGTCAAGGGCGCTTCGAAATCAAAATCTTTCTTACCGCCGAACCGGGCGCGGGTGATGAAATCATTCAAAAAATACGAGATCAGCGAAGTCACAATCATCAACGCCCGCATGGTGAACAGCCAGATGATGAGCGTGGCGCAAACGACGGGGGCCGATGAGAGCGCTAGCGCCAGGAACGCGATCAACGCCACGCCGGTCACACCATAAGTTTCAAAACCATCGGCGGTCGGTCCGACGCTGTCGCCGGCGTTGTCCCCGGTGCAGTCGGCGATAACTCCGGGATTTTTCGGGTCATCTTCCGGCAGCTTGAAAATGATTTTCATCAAGTCGGAGCCAATATCGGCAATTTTGGTGAAAATACCGCCGCAGATGCGCAACGCGGATGCGCCCAGCGATTCGCCGATGGCAAATCCGATGAAACACGGCCCCGCCAACTCCCGCGGCAGAAAGACCAGAATGCAAATCATGAAAAACAGTTCCACACAGACGAGGAGCAAACCCACGCACATGCCGGAGCGTAGCGGTATTCCCAGCGTGGCCAGCGAATTGCCGCGCAGCGCGGAAAACGCCGTGCGCGAATTGGCGATGGTGTTGATGCGGATGCCAAACCAAGCCACGGCACCACAGCCGTTGATGCCCACCAGGGACGACAAGAGAATGATGGCAACATTACCGTAGCTGTAATGCTCCAGAACCCTGAAGTAGAAGAAAATGCAACTTCCCACCAGCAACCACAGGCCGGCGAGAAATCGGCCCTGTTGCAGCATGTAGGTTTTGCAGGTTTCCCAAATCATGGCGGAGACACGCGCCATGCAATCATGAACGGGCAATGCCTTGGTCTGTCGGTATTGCACCCAACCGAACACCATGCCGACGGCGCACACCGCCAGGCCAAAATACATCAACCAAACACCACTGATGCCCCCCAAGCCGTCAAAGGTGACCGTGTTTAGCGGCGGGATCTTAATGTCCGCGTCGCCCGCGTGAAGGCCGAGAGTTGAACCCAAGAGGAGAACGGGAATCAGCGCGAGCCGCGATAATTTAGATTTATGCATAAATGATGTGTTGTCAGTTGATGGTTGTGGCACAAGGTTATTTTTTCTTTGCGGAATTCTTTTGCCTCTTTTCTTCGATGGCAGCCTGGGCGGCTGCCAGGCGGGCAACGGGCAGTCGAAAGGGCGAGCAACTCACATAAGTGAGGCCGAGCTGGTGGCAGAATTTTACAGAATCGGGATCGCCGCCATGCTCGCCGCAGATGCCAAGTTTTATGTCTTTGCGAGTCGCGCGACCCTTTTCAACGGCGATCCGCATCAATTGGCCAACACCGGTTCGATCGATCGAGGCGAAGGGATTTTTCTTAACGATTTCCAATTCGGCATAAGGCGGCAGGAAGCTGCCGGAATCATCACGGCTCATGCCCAGGCAGGTTTGTGTCAGATCATTGGTCCCGAAGCTGAAGAATTCGGCCGTTTGCGCAATTTCATCGGCAGTCAGTGCCCCGCGCGGAATTTCAATCATCGTACCGACGAGATAATTCAGCCTGGTTTTTTTCGCGGCCATGACTTCTTTAGCCACCCGATGAACCGTTTCAATCTGCAAATCCAATTCCTTTTTAAACCCGACAAGCGGAATCATAACCTCGGGTTTTACCTTGAGACCTCCGCGTTGGACGTTCGCGGCGGCTTCAAAAATCGCGCGCGCCTGCATTTCAGATATCTCCGGATGGATGATGCCAAGCCGGCATCCGCGAAACCCGAGCATGGGATTGAATTCGTGCAACTCGTTCACGCGCGCCATGATTTTTTCGACTGAAATGCCTAACTTGCGCGCGAGGTCGAGTTGCTGCTCTTTCGTTTGCGGCAAAAACTCGTGCAATGGCGGGTCGAGAAAGCGAATGGTGGCGGGCAGACCTTTCAAGGCACGGAAAATACCTTCAAAATCTTCACGCTGATACGGCAATAATTTGGCGAGCGCGATTTGCCGTGCCCCGGAATTGTCGGCCAGAATCATTTCCCGCATGGAGTCAATGCGATTGCCTTCGAAAAACATATGTTCGGTTCGACACAAGCCAATGCCCGTAGCGCCAAACGCGAGGGCGTTTTTCGCTTGCTCAGGTGTATCGGCGTTGGCGCGAACCTGCAAACGCGCCGCCTTGTCGCACCAGCGCATCAGTTTTTGGAAACTCTGGAATTTCTCCGTCGCGCGGGCGGCTGGTTCGTCATGGATTAATCCGGCGACGATCTCCGACGGGGCGGTTTTGATTTCTCCGCCATACACGAGCCCGCGCGTGCCATCAATCGAGAAAAAGTCACCCTCCTTGAATGTCGTCCCGTTGGCGGCCACCGTTTTGGCTGGATAATCAATATAGAGTGCGGATGCGCCGCAAACACAAACCTTGCCCATTTGCCGCGCGACGAGCGCCGCATGCGAGCTGACCCCGCCTTTGGCCGTAAGAATGCCCTGTGAGGCGATCATGCCCCGCAGGTCTTCGGGTGAAGTCTCGTTTCGGACCAGCAGGACTTGTTCACCTTTCGCGGCGGCAGCGGCGGCGCGCTCGGCATTCAAATAGATTTTCCCGCAGGCTGCACCCGGTCCGGCGGGAAGGCCGCTTGCGATCGAGTGGGCTTTTTTGACCTCGACCGAATCAAAAATCGGCGCGAGGAGTTGGTCGAGTTGGTCGGCCGGGTTGCGCAACACGGCCGTTTCCCAATCAATGACTCTTTCCAAGACCAGGTCCATTGAAATTTTGAGCGCGGCCATCGCGGTGCGCTTGCCGTTGCGCGTCTGGAGCATGAATACTTTGCCTTCCTGAATGGTGAACTCGAAATCCTGCACATCCTTGAAATGTCTTTCCAGCGTGGCCCGGATGACTTCCAGCTCCCGGTAGGCAGCGGGCATTTTCCTGGCCAGCTGCGCAACCGGCTCCGGCGTGCGCACACCGGCAACCACGTCCTCGCCTTGGGCATTGATGAGAAACTCGCCGTAAAATTCCCTTTCACCGTTGGCAGGATTGCGCGTGAAGGCGACGCCCGAACCGGATTTTTCCCCGGTATTGCCGTACACCATCGCCTGCACGTTTACCGCCGTACCCCATTCGGAAGGAATGTTGTATTTGCGACGGTAGACAATCGCCCGGTCATTCATCCACGAACTAAACACCGCACTGATGGCGCCGCGCAGTTGTTCCCAGGGATCCTGTGGAAATTCTTTTCCGGTGTAATCAGCGATCAGTTTTTTGAAGCGCCCGACCAGTTCCTTCAAGTCAGCAACCGAGAGTTTGGTATCTTCAACCTCCGCCTGGAAACGTTCATGCTTGAGTTCGTGGATAACGGTTTCAAATGGTTCATGATCTTCCCCGGCCCGCTTTTGCACACCCATGACCACATCACCATACATTTGGATAAAACGCCGATAGCAATCCCACGCAAATCGCTCGTTCTGCGTCGCCGTGACCAGGGCATGAACCGTTGCATCGTTGAGACCCAGGTTCAATATGGTGTCCATCATCCCTGGCATGGAATCACGCGCACCGGACCGGACGGAAACCAGCAAAGGCATGGCAGTCTTGTCACCGAATTTTGTCCCGATGATTTTTTCGATGTGAGCGACGCCGTCTTTTACCTCTGCGGCTAGGGCTTTCGGAAAAGTCTTTTTGTTGGCGTAATAGAGGGCGCAGACTTCAGTTGTAATCGTGAAACCAGGGGGCACCGGCAGGCCGATGCGAGACATCTCCGCCAGATTTGCGCCTTTGCCGCCAAGCAGAGGTTTCATCTGGCCGTTACCATCTGCTTTCTTGTTACCAAAGAGATAAAGGTATTTTTTTACCATACACGAAGCTTAAACCTGCCGGTGGACGGCACTCTTCACTTCTGTTGTCATTTTCTTTGTGTTTCTTGTGACTTATTTGATGGATCCAATGCAAAATCTGGTCGGTGAAGGGCAAAAAATGACCAGCACAACCGGCAGACGTATGTCAGCGTTTCATTTTTTGAGGTGAATCAACTGAGGGAGCCTTGAAGGCCCGCGTTAAAAAAACCCAGTTTGGCCGCGCAGGCGGCCGGGTCGTCTAGAAATTTTTCCACACAGTCAGGCCGGCACACGACCACACGACCGTCGCCAAAGGGGAGGCGCGCGAACCATTGATTATCAATAATTTGCCTTTCGCACACAATGCAGCACGGCGTATTACCGGCATTATCCGCGTAGAAGTTCCGGCTCATGGCGATGCGGCGTGAAGTTTTTCAGCGCTTCCAGCGTGCGGGCGAAAGTTTCCTCCGGGGTGCCGGCGGCGGCGACCGGGACAAGCAATTGCCGGCGGCGATAAAATCGTTTCAACGGTTCTGCGTTCTTCGCATAAGCAGCCATGCGCACACGGATGGATTCCGGACGGTCATCATCGCGCTGGTACAATGCACTGCCGCAATGATCACACAAGCCTGGTGTTTTGGGCGGAAGCGCCTCGATGTGAAACACAGCCTTGCAATCGGGGCAGGTACGACGTCCGCTCAATCGCGCGATGATCTTTTCCAATGGCAGTCTATAGTCCAGCACCGCATCCAACTGGACATTTTGGGCGGCCAGCATTTTTTCGAGTGCCTTGGCCTGGGCCACGGTACGCGGGAATCCGTCCAGCAAAAATCCACCAATACAATGGAGACATTGTGATCGTTCCATTATGAGATCGAGGACCGTTTGGTCGGAAACCAGTTCGCCACGTTTCATGCCTTCCAGCGCTGCGATCATGGCCGGGCTTTGCTCTGCGTTGCCGCAATTTTTTGCCGCCCGAAAGACGTCGCCCGTGGAAAGATGGCAGGCACAAAAGTGTCTGCACAATAATTCTGCCTGTGTGCCTTTGCCAACGCCGGGTGCACCCAGCAGTAAAAGACGATGCGGTTGAGTTTGAAATACAGGCGGAAGAGAACAGCGAGCATCGCCGCCCTTAAGCCACGTGGCGCGGTCATTCTTGGTTTCCATGATTCAAACTTCCTCCTTAATGTTCCGGGCGGCTACGCGTGAATTGTCGAGTAAGCAACACGAATTGACCACTGAAAATGATTTAAAAGAACAGTATTATGAGGCGGGCGGCAGCCGGGCCACGGCCGGGGCAGCATAGAACATCCACGGCGACAGCGGGCTCTTTGAATGGCTGCTCAAAAATTGATTTTGAAGACATTCCCCAAGCTGCCGGGGTGGTAATTGGAAATGGCCCGCATATATTGCGCGCGTTCAAACTCACTCGGAGCAGCGCAATTTTTCTGGCTCAAGCTGCCTTTGAGTTGCTGCACCGATTCATATTCATGTTCTTGCATCCATGCCACGAGGTCCTTTTCTATGGTCTTGAGGTGGGGAATGCCGTGGCGCAGCAGGGTGGAGCAAAGCATAGTGACATCCGCCCCGGCCATAAGCATTTTTAGAACGTCCGGCGCGCGATGAATACCACTGGTTGCCGCGAGGCTGGCGCTCAATTTGCCGTACAGGATGGCAATCCATCGGAGTGGAAGACGCATCGCCATTGGCATGCTCAACAATATGTTCGGTTTTACCTCGAGGGTCTCGAGATCGATGTCCGGCTGGTAAAATCGATTGAATAAAACCAATCCATCCGCGCCGCCAGCATCGAGTCGGCTGGCCATGTTGGCAAAGTTGCTGAAAAAGGGGCCCAACTTAACCGCTACGGGAATGGTCACCGCCGCCTTGACCGCTTTCAGGATTTCGAGGTAAGTAAGTTCGACTTCCGAACCGGTCTGTTCGGGATCCGTCGGAACATGATAGATATTCAACTCCAAGGCATCCGCCCCCGCCTGCTGAATTTGCCGGGCGAAATCGGTCCAGCCGCCGGCGGACGAACCATTGAGGCTGGCGACGACAGGAATCCGGATGGCGGACTTGGCCAGGTTGATATGCCGAAGATATTCTTCCGGACCCAGTCGATATTCGCCGGCTTCAGGGAAATAAGTCAGCGCTTCCGCATAGCTGTCCGTGCCCTGTTGCAGCCGTTGATGCAGCTCGATCCGGTCCCGGGACAATTGTTCCTCGAAAATTGAGTACAAGACCACCGCACTTGCGCCCGCGTCTTCCATGCGTCTGATATTGTCGATTTCCTCGGACAGCGGGGACGCGCTCACGACCAGCGGTGTGCGAAGTTTGAGGCCGAGATAATTAGTGCTTAGATCCATATCTTTTGCTCCAAATGAATTCAGGCGTGGGTTTCCACCGTTGCGGTTGCGGCGGCCGGGGCGCTGACGACGCCGGTGCTTTCCGGCTTCGTATCACGCGTGGCCAGGAATTGATAAAACTTCCAGCGCCGATCGGCGTCGGCCTGGGATTGGACGAAAAATTTCTTCGCATCATCCGGTTTACTCTTCGTCAGCATTTTGAACCGGTTTTCCGTAAGCATAAAATCCTTCACCTTGGATTTCGGGACGGACGAATCAATCTGCAACGGGATCTCGCCGCGATCGACACGGCGAGGATCATATCGATAGAGCAGCCATTGGCCGGATTCGACCGCGAGCTTCTGTTGCCGCGCGCCAACTCCCATATCTACAGCGATGCCGTGGGCGATGCAATGGCTGTAAGCGATGATCAACGACGGACCGGGATAGGATTCTGCTTCGACGAACGCCTTGAGCGTTTGCTCATCCTTGGCGCCCATCGCGACGCTGGCCACATATATATTTCCGTAACTCATCGCAATCAGGCCGAGATCTTTTTTGGAGGCCGGTTTTCCACCCGCAGCATACTTGGCCACGGCCCCACGCGGCGTAGCCTTACTCATCTGGCCGCCCGTGTTGGAATAGACCTCCGTGTCCAGGACAAGCACGTTCACATTACGTCCACTTGCGAGAACGTGGTCTAAACCGCCGAAGCCGATGTCATAGGCCCAGCCATCGCCACCCACGATCCAGACACATTTTTTCACGAGCTGGTCGGCCAGACTCAATAGCAGCCTGGCTTCCGGCACATCCAGCCTGGATAATTTTTCCTTCAAGGCTGCGACCCGTTCGCGTTGGTCGTGGATTCCGGCTTCATCGCTTTGATCCGCGCATAAAATCTGCGTGGCGAACTCGTCCCCGAGTTGAGAAGACAGCTTTTTCAAGAGTTCCCCGGCAAATTCCTTTTGTTTGTCAATGGAGACACGAAAGCCAAGCCCGAACTCGGCATTATCCTCGAACAGCGAGTTGCACCACGTTGGACCGAGTCCTTGTAAGTTTTTGGCGTAAGGTGTGGTCGGCAAATTGCCGCCGTAAATGGAGGAACAACCGGTGGCGTTGGCGATGACCGCACGGTCACCAAACAACTGGGTGAGCATCTTGATATAAGGCGTCTCGCCGCAGCCGGCGCAAGCACCGCTAAATTCAAATAATGGCTGCATGATTTGCTGGGAGCGAAGCGTCGTGAGTTTGACTTTCCGGCGGTCCATTTCCGGCAGGCCCAAAAAGAAGTCCCAATTTGCGCGCTCGGCATCCCTTAATGGCGCCTGCGGTCGCATATTGATGGCCTTGAGTTTGGTCTCGGTTTTATTGCGCGCCGGACAAACATCCACGCATAAAGCGCAGCCGGTGCAGTCCTCCGCCGCGACTTGCAACGAGAATTTCAAGTCTTTCCACTCCGGCAAACGCGAGTGGGTGGCTTTGAACGTCACCGGCGCGCCAATCAGTTTTCCCGGTTCATAGACCTTGGCGCGAATGGTTGCGTGCGGACAGATCGCCACGCATTTCAGGCACTGGATGCAAGTTTTCTCATCCCACACCGGGATTTCGACCGCGAGATTTCGTTTTTCATACTGGGCCGTGGCCGTCGGATAGGTGCCATCATTCGGAAATGCGCTCACCGGCAGGTCGTCACCCAATCCGGCGGCAAGTTTCCCCAATACGTCACGGACAAACGCCGGGGCGGAGGAAGTAACCGGCGGCAGCAACGCACCCGCGCCATTCAACCGGCAATCCGCCAGTGACACTTCGTAAAGATGGGCCAGCGTGTTGTCCACTGCCTGCAAATTCATCGTCACGATTTCTTCACCTTTTTTACCATAAGTCTTCTTGATCGAGTTTTTGATCGCCTGGATCGAGTCTTCCTTCGGCAGGACGCCGGACAGCGCAAAAAAGCAGACCTGCATGATAGTGTTGATGCGGCCGCCCATGCCGCTGTCGCGCGCCACCTTGGTCGCGTCTATCACGTAAAACCGGGCTCGTTTCGCAAGCAAGGATTCCTGGACCGGGGTGGGTAACCGCGACCAGATTTCTTCTTTCGCATGCGGAGTGTTCAGCAAGAAGGTTCCGCCGGAAATGAGGTGGCGCAGCATTTCGTAACGCTCCAAAAATGCCGGCTGATGACAGGCGACAAAATTTGCGCTGGTGATGAGATAAGTCGAACGAATTGGTTGCGGGCCGAAACGCAGGTGCGAGACCGTCATCGAACCAGACTTCTTCGAGTCATAAACGAAATAGCCCTGCGCGTAATTGTCCGTTTCCTCGCCAATGATTTTGATGGAATTTTTATTGGCACCCACGGTGCCATCCGCGCCAAGACCGTAGAACAAGGCGCGCACGACATTTCTCGGTTCGATGGAGAAGTCCGGGTCGTAAGCCAGACTCGTGTGCGTCACATCATCATTGATGCCGATGGTGAAATGATTTTTTGGTTTTCCGACGAGATTATCAAAAACCGCGACCACCATCGCCGGTGTAAATTCCTTGGAAGACAGGCCGTAACGACCGGCCACAATTTCCGGCAGGGAGTTCAAGTGAGCGGGTCCTTCAGCCATCGCCTCCAGAATGGCCGTAAGGCAATCCTGGTAGAGGGGTTCACCGGTTGCACCCGGTTCCTTCGTGCGATCGAGCACGGCGATTTTGCGAACCGATTTTGGCAACGCCGCGACAAAGCGTCTGCCGTCGAACGGGCGATATAACCGGACTTTGACGAGTCCTACTTTTTCGCCTCGCGCCAGCAGATGTTTCACCGTTTCGTGGACGGCCTCGCAACCCGAACCCATCAGAACGATGACGCGGTCGGCATCCGGCGCGCCAACGTAATCAAACAGACTATATTGGCGCCCAGTGAGTGTGGAAAACTCGTCCATCACATTTTGCACAATAGCGGGACAGGCGGCATAAGCCGGGTTTGCAGCCTCCCGACCTTGAAAGAAAGCGTCAGGATTTTGCGCCGTGCCGCGCAAGACAGGTTTGTCCGGCGTCAGAGCGCGGGAACGATGCATTGCAATCAAATGGTCGTCGATCAAGGCACGCATCACCGATTCGTCCAGCATTTCGATTTTAGAAACTTCATGCGAAGTGCGGAAGCCGTCGAAGAAATGAACAAAAGGCAACCGCGACCGAAGTGACGCCGCCTGTGAAATGAGTGCCAAATCCATGGTCTCTTGAACAGACGCCGCGCCCAACATACCCCAACCTGCCGAACGGCAGGCCATGATGTCACTGTGATCGCCGAAGATCGAAAGGGCATGGGTTGCGACGGTTCGCGCTGTCACATGAAAAACCGTCGGGAGCAGTTCCCCGGCGATCTTGAACATGTTGGGGATCATGAGCAGCAAACCTTGGGAGGCGGTAAACGTGGTGCTGATCGCACCGGTCTGCAACATTCCGTGAACAGCGCCCACCGCCCCGCCTTCGCTTTGCATTTCCACGATTGCCGGGGTCGTCCCCCATAGATTTTTTTTACCTTCGGATGCCCACTGGTCACACCACTCGGCGATGGGTGACGAGGGCGTAATCGGATAGATCGCCATGGCCTCGTTGAGGCGATAGGCGACATAGGCGGCAGCCTCGTTGCCATCGATGGTTTTGAAAATGACCTTGGGATGGCCAGCGGCTTTCACCGGTTGGTCACGGGAGGGGGATGGTTCGAGGTCGGAGTTCATAAATCAAAGAATGTATTGGGCGACAAAATCACGATTGTCATCGTCATAATCGACTTTGAAGCCGACTTTTTTGCTGACGTGTTGCATGGCATGGTTGTCAGCCATGATGAGGGCGGTGATACGCGCCAGCTTTTCAGCCCGGCCAACCTGGACGAGCCGGGTCAACAATTCCGTGCCCAAACCCTGCCTCTGCCAGCGGTCGTTAACGAGCAGGGCAAACTCACCTTCATTCAGTCCGCGCGCTTTGCTCAAGCGACCAACCCCGAGAATGTCGCGTCGGCCACTTTTCGCATCCTGGTGCTCCACAACCAGCGCAATTTCACGATCATAGTCGTTGAAACAAATCCGCGTGAGCCGTTCATGGGCGATGCGCTGATCGAGTTTCAATTGGGCAAAGTATCGTTGATAAACACTTTGCTCGGAAAGAGTTTCATGAAATGTCACCATGAGCGGCTCGTCTTCGGGGCGGATTGGGCGGATTGTCACCGGCTCACCGTCGTTTAATTTCCAGGATGATACATATTGCGTGGGATAAGGACGGATCGCCGTCCGCGGCAGTTGGTCCTCGGTCACGCCCGCTTTATGGACGACGACACGAGCATCAAGCGCGAGCAAACGTTCCGGCGAAACCAGCAACGGGTTAATGTCGATTTCGGTGATCCATTTTTGTTCCACAACCAGTTGGCTGAAACGCACCAGCAATTCTTCGAGCGCCGCGAGGTTTATGGAAGCGCGACCGCGAACTCCCTTGAGAGCAGCGTAAATCTGCGTCTGTTCGATCAGCCGGCGGGCGAGCGTGGCATTGAGAGGCGGCAGCGCCAATGCGCGATCTTTGAACACCTCGACGAGTTGACCACCGGAACCAAAAAGCAAAACCGGACCGAACTGCGGGTCAAGGCTGCTCCCGATGATGAGTTCATAACCGTCCAGTGAAATCATCGGTTGCACAGTCACGCCGAGGAAATGCTCCGCGCCGGCTTTTTTCTTCACGGTGTCAGCAATGGTCTTCCAGGCGTTCTTGACCGCCGTCGCGGTGCGCAGATTTAATTGTACACCGCCGACATCGGTCTTGTGGGTGATCGTTTCGGAGTATAATTTCAGAACCACTGGGAAACCAATTTTGTCTGCGAGCTTTACCGCCTCGGTTTCGGTCCGGGCGACGTGGGTTTCCACCGTGGGGATTCCATACGCCGCGAGCAGCTGTTTGGATTCGAACTCGGTGAGTATGGTGCGACCGGAGGAGCGGACTTTTTGAATGAGCGCCTCGGCATCAGCTTGCGCGGTGCCGCTGCTGTGATACTCGTTGAGCAAAGCCGGGGTTTCGTAAAGCGCCTTCAAATTCTGGCTGTAACGCCACATATATTGGAAGGCGCGGGCGGCAGTATCGGGATAATCGTACGTCGGGATTCCTGCGTCGTTCAAAATGGCCACGCCGGGCGCTACTTCCAGGCCGCCCATCCAACTCGCTAGAATCGGCTTGCCGTCAAGCTTGGCGAATTTTTTGATTTGCTCCGCTGTGCCCGTCGGGTCGGTCATCGCCTGTGGTGTGAGTATGACCATGACGCCGTCACAATTCGGGTCTTTGGCGGCGATTTCAACCGCCTGGGCGTATTTCTCGGGTCCGGCGTCGCCGAGAATGTCCACCGGATTGCCGTGACTCCAATGTCGTGGCAGCAGTTGGTTGTAGGCATTGAGCGTTTCCAGTGAAAGCTCGGTGAGTTTGCCGCCATTGCCGACGAGCATATCGGTGGCCAGCACCCCTGGCCCGCCGGCGTTGGTAACGATGGTCAAGTTCGGGCCTTTGGGGCGGGGCTGTTTGCCAAGCACTTCGGCCATATGAAACAGTTCGGCAATGGTATTGACGCGTAAAACGCCCGCTCGCCGAAAAGCCGCTTCGAGAACTTCATCGCTGCCGGTGAGTGAACCCGTGTGGGACGCGGCAGCTTTGGCGGCCTGTTCCGTGCGACCTGGCTTGATGATGATAATCGGCTTGGTCAATGCCACTTCACGCGCGGCGGAGAGAAAAGCGCGTGCGTTGCCGATGGTTTCCATGTAGATGACAATGCTTTTGGTGTTGGGGTCATCACCGAGGTAATAGATCAAGTCGCCCCAGCTTACATCCAGCATCGAACCGAGCGACGCAAAGGCGCTGAAGCCGACGTTCTCCTTCAAACTCCAATCGAGCACCGCCGTGCAGAGCGCACCGCTTTGGCTGAGAAAACTGACCGAACCGGGCTTGGCAATCGTGGAGGCAAAAGTCGCATTCAGTCCCGTTCGCGGGATCATGACACCCAGGCAATTCGGGCCGACAATGCGCATGCCACCGGCGCGCGCCTCAGCCATGATCTCTTGTTCGAGCTTCACGCCAGCCTCGCCAATTTCCTTGAAGCCGGCCGAGATGATGATGGCACCCGGCACCCCCGCCTGAACACACTCGCGGATGATGCCGGGCACACTCGGCGCTGGAGTGCAGATCAGCGCCAAATCAACTTTTTCCGGAACGCTGCCAATGTCCGGATACGCCTTGACACAAAGAACAGAAGAACGCTTCGGATTGACCGGGTAAACAACACCCGCAAAGCCGCCGCGGCCAAGATTTTGAAACAAGGTCCGCCCGACGCTGCCGACATTTTCCGTAGCGCCGATAACCGCGATGACTTTCGGCGTCAGGATTGAGTTCAATGGGTGTTGTCGTACCCCGAAGATATCATGAGCTGATTCGACGCGCGGAGGGGAGGCTGGATTTTGCATGGAAGGTAACGGACTTTCGATGGTCTTCATGTGGCAACAAAGCGTAATCAATTATTTTGACGGTCTCACTGAACGGTTGATTTTACGGCCCGGGCCGATTCCGTTCGGCTAAGAGAAGTATGCGGCAACGCCGCCGGAAAACTTTACCACCGTTGGCAAAAAGGCACTCTTTCTTGCGGCAGATGAACCAGAAAAGAATGCGGTCAATGACCGATTAGCTGAAGCCGGTAATCCGTGGGCGACTGGCCAAGGATTTTCTTGAACATGCGGTTGAAATGCGGGAGTGATTGAAAGCCAACCTCGAACGCGATTTCGCTGACGCGCAAGTTCGGGTTGAGGAGAAGATTCTTGGCCCGTTCCACCCGCACCCGCGACACATACTCAGTGAAGTTGATTCCCGTGGCTCTTTTGAACAGTTTGCAAAAATAAAACGGGCTGGCGTTTATGCTGCGGGCCACCTGCCCCAACGTCAGTTCCTCGGAATGATGTTCCTGGATGAATTCCCTCGCCCGGGCGATGGCGGGTATTTCAACGTTTTTCTGTTGCATGAAAATCTGGTTACTTAGCATCGCCAAATGTTGCGAAAAGATGGTCAGCAATCTCACAACCGATTCGTATTGCCTGGCCGGCACTACTCTGGTGGCAAAATACAGCCGGCGAAGCGTATGGCGGTTAGTTTGAATCCCCCACTCCGCAGTCAATCGGGCGGTATGGTCGAATTGTGCTTCGCTCGGTTTTCTCCGGAATATCTGGCCGGTATGCAGGAAACCAATGAGCTTGTCACCCATGCGCACGGGCACTGCAGAGTCGCAAAAACCGGCAGGACAAGTCACCGAGTGCGCCTCGTCCGTGGCCTTTTGACAGAGAGTCTTTTGGGTCTGGAGACAGGCGGCACAAGACCGGCTTTTTCCGGCGACCAAGGCGCAAAACGGGTTTTCGGCGCGCCGACCATGATGGGGTAGCTGCCAGGTTTCCACGGGTGTCAATGCTACCGGCAGGCCAATCGTGTCGGTGAATGAGCGCTCGTACCACTGGTAAACTTTTGAGTTGACCATCGCCTCGACCAGAGGATCACCGTCATCATCGCGATGAGCGATGAGGTCAATTTCGGTCCGGGCTCTGGCAACGGCCGTTTGGTCGCTGGACTCAGGGACAACAGTTATTGTCTGCATAAACACAAATTAAGCTCTGTGGAACCGGGGGGCAATCGGCGTGCCACCTGATTGCAACCCCGCCGCTTAGCCTACTCCAGATAAGAAAACATCTTATCACGTACCGCCGATTCGGTTGCTCATCGGACCCCGCAAGTCGCCGACACAAAGCGTCAACGGACCTGATACCACCCAAAAACTTCAAACTGATGAAATTCGTTCAGTGCACGCAGCAGCCCGAAGCACCGGCGGCCAGATTGGGGCTAAGATAGGGTATGCCGAGCGCCATGCCGCGTAGTATCAACAACACGGCCAGCCCGCAGACACCAAACGGAATTGCCCGCCGCAATTTCCAGCGCAGCGGCTCATGTAAGAGCTTTCCCCAAAGGCTGATGCTCAACATCGCCGGCACCGTTCCCAGGCCAAACAGCGCCATGAAGCCAACGCCTGAAAATATGGTTCCGCTCGAAGCTGCCCCCGCCATGGCGACATAGACCAACCCGCACGGTAAAAGGCCATTCAGCATGCCAAGCAAGGTGAGCGAACGGTAACTGCGTTGTTGCAATTGTGATGACATCGCTCCTTTGAGTTTGCCAACCAGACGCAGGACGGGCGCTGAAAGGGAAATTGTCTTGGATAAGAAAAAACCCGCGAGGACGGCCAGGCCAAGAGCAACGCAAAGCCAGCGTTGCAATCCGATGAGAAAGAGTGAACGCCCGACTATTCCGGCGGCCACCCCCAGCATTGCGTAAGTCAGGATCCGGCCAAGCTGATAAATGATTCGCCCGATAATGAATCGTGCGGCACCGCCGGGAGGCGTAGGCAACGCCAGCATCAGCGGCCCGCACATGGCGGCGCAATGGAGGCTGCCGAGCATGCCGAGGGCAAAGACAAGGCCTAATTCCATATCATTTCTCCGCGATGACGATTTTCTGGTCGACGTAATAGTCCTGACCGCCGGTTTTCCAGGCTACCTCCACTTTCCACAGCCCGGCGGTGAGTTTTGAAGTATCGATAATTTGCGCGCCGTCTGTGAGCGAGGTCAGGGGAAACTCGCGGTCCAGGGACGGGGCGGATGGCCGGTAAAATTGAATTTTGCCTGAACAATTTTGGGCTGGTTGCACACCGGGAATGCCAATGATGACGTGTGCTGTCGTCGCATCGTAGGTAATCGTGGCCCCGGAAGCCCGGCCGCGTGCGGCGCTGTCGATCTGGCCCTGGTACCCAATCTCCTGATCATAATAATTATCGTTGACCAGATATTCGCGATGCGTCACGGCAATGGCAATGACGGCAACAATCCCGCTAAAAAACAGGATGAAGGTGACGATAATGCCGTGCGGCCAGAAGTTGTTATTGATTTTCATAATTCAGATTCCATTTAATCTCGCGGTCCGATAAAAGCCGTCTTCAGTGTCTGGATCCTCTTACCTCCTGAGTAAACCCCGACGATAATGTGGGTGGTGCCGGATGCCATCACCGACGGATCAAGTTCGATCAGCACGGAATTTTCCGAAAGCTTTTGCGGCGAAACCACGATAGTTCCCTCCCCCATCACAGTCAGGCCACCGGCTGGGACTTCGAGCCGAAGTTCTACTGGCATCTCCCGCGAAGTCTTGTTTATAACGCGCAACGTGTACAAGTTGCTGTAATGGCCATCGGGCATGAGCTGAAACAGCGAACCGGGTGCGCGCAGAAGGGTGGCCTCGACATCCGCTCGCAGGAACAACATCAGGCCCAGTACGGTCGCCAGCACGACCAGAATGACAGAATATCCCATCAGTCGGGGTGTCAGTTGCAGTTTTTCGCCACGTTCGATCCCGTTCAGTGAAGCGTAACGGATCAGCCCACGCGGCGCGCCGGTCTTTACCATGACGTGGTCGCACGCGTCCATGCAGGCCGTGCAATGGATGCACTCCATTTGGGTGCCGTTCCGGATGTCGATACCAGTGGGACAAACGCTGACGCATTGGTTGCAAGCCACGCAATCGCCGAGTCCGCGAGCACGTCGTAAGCCGGGCACCGGTTCGCGTCGGAGAGGGCCGCGTTTCTCGCCCCGTTTGTAGTCATAAGCCACCACGATGGAATTTTCGTCCAGCAGCACGGATTGAAAACGGCCGTAGGGACAAATAAAAGTGCAGGCCTGTTCGCGGAAGCGCGCGAAGATGCCGTAGAACAAGAGTGAAAAGGCAGTCATGAAGGCAAGACCTACGAGATGCTTCGCCGGCGGATCGGTAACGATCTGGAACAACGATTGCCAGCCAATGATGTAGCTTAACAGAACATTGCCGACGAGAAAGGAGAGTGCGAGAAAAATGACATGCTTGAGAATTTTTCCGGCGGCTTTTCCTGCGTCCCATGGCGCGAGGTTCAAGGCTCTTTGCTGGTGGGCATCGCCTTCAATGAAGTATTCAATTTTGCGGAAGACCATTTCCATCATTACTGTTTGCGGACAGGCCCAACCGCACCAGACGCGCCCGAATACCGCCGTGAAGATCACGACACCGGTGAAGAACAACAGGATGGCGATGGCGAAGATAATCATGTCCTGCGGCCAGAAAATGCGTCCGAGCACAACGAACTTGCGGTCCACAACATCCATCAATAGGAGGGGGTTCCCGTTGATGGTGATGAAGGGGCCGGCGAACATGATGAACAGGAGCAGCCAGCTAAACCAGGTCCGCCAGCGGAAATACGGCCCCTCGACCTGACGCGGATAAATCCATTTGCGGCGGCCATCTTTGTCAGCCGTCGCGATATGGTCGCGAAAATCGGACCAGTCCACTGATTTGGCGGGCGACTCGTCTTCGTCTGATGGCGGGATCGGGTTCACAGTTGATTTTATTTCCGGAGCGTGAGTCCACGCACTGGAAAATGGGTACCGTCATTCAAACTGATTGGGGGCGGTGTTCGCCGGTGCTTGATTCTCCGGCGGCTTGCCGGGAGTGGCGAGTTTTGCGCCGCGTAAAGTGTAGATGTAGCTCGCAACCGAATATATCTGATCCGGCTTCAAGCTCGTTTTCCAGGTGATCATGCCTTTGGCCGGCACCCCATTCCAGATGACGCTCACATTGTCACTGAAATTGCTGCCGTGAATCCAATAGCTGTCGGTAAGATTCGGTCCCACGAGGCCGCCGCCGTCAGCGCGGTGGCAGGGGGCGCAATATTTAGCGTAGGTCTGGCGGCCGCTTTCGAGCACCAGCGGATCGGTGGACGGTGTAAGAGTTGGAATGCCGGCTTCGAACCGGGTCATTGCGGCATTTTTGGCTGCGGAGCCAACTTTCATTTCTTTCTCATACTCGGCGGCCTGCAAATCCCCAAGGCGGAGGACGTGATAGTACATCATGTAGATCACGGCGAAAATGATGGTGATGTAAAACAGCCACACCCACCAGCGCGGCAGCTTGTTGTCGAGTTCGCGCACGCCGTCGTAATTGTGGTCGAGCAGCAGCGGTTCTTTGGGATCGTTACTCATAATTTTGTTCCCCGGAGGTTTCGGTTGCGTTTTTCTCGCCGCCATCCAGCGGCAAATCGCCCATATGTTTCAGGTAATTCTTCTTCAGTCCAAAGGCCCAGAGAAGCGTGATGGTGAAGAAGGCGACAAAGATGAGGATGGAAATGATTCCGTAAATCCCCACTCCATTAATGCTGGATAAGACTTTTTGTTCCATAACCGTTGTTCCTTTCTATTTATTATTGGCGGCGGTGACCACCGGGGTGGCGATCGCCGGACCGGACTTGATATCCACTCCCAGCCGTTGCAAATATGCAATCAGCCCAATGATTTCTTTATCGGGCTCGGCGGTGATCGAACCTTGCTTCAGTTCCGCCACGATCGCCGCCTCCTGGCTGGCGAGGTCCACTTGTGCAGGCCCGTTCTCGTAACCGGGGGGATAGGGCACGCCGACCCGGCGGAGCGCTTCGAGGCGGCCAGGCAAGGCATCTTTCTCCAGCGTTTGCGTGAGCAGCCACGAGTACCGCGGCATGATGGAACCGGGTGAAACGGAGCGGGGATCGTCCATGTGGTTGTAATGCCAGGCTGCGGGATACTTGCCGCCTTCGCGGGCCAGGTCGGGTCCTTTACGTTCCGAACCCCAGAGGAACGGATGATCATAAACAAATTCTCCGGCCTTGGAGTATTCACCATAGCGCTCAGTCTCGGAACGGAAAGGACGGATCATTTGCGAATGGCAGCCGAGACAGCCTTCGCGGATGTAAATGTCGCGTCCGAGAACTTCCAACGGGGTATATGGCTTCACGCTCGCAATCGTCGGGACATTTTCTCTCACAAGATACATCGGGATGATTTCGACGATGCCGCCAATGAGGATGGAGACGACGGCGAGGACCGTGAACAAGATCGGTTTGCCTTCCAAAATCCGGTGCCAGCTGTATTGCCCATGTCCGACGCCAGTTGGAGTTTTTTCCAAAGCCGCAGCCTGCGCCTCGGTGTCCGGTTCAAATTGTCCCGCCTTGGCGGTGCGGTATAAATTGTAAGCCATCAGGAAAACGCCCAGGATATAGAGTGAGCCCCCGATTGCACGCAACCGGAACATCGGAACCACTTGGATGATGGTTTCGAGGAAGTTCGGGTATTGCAGAAAGCCGTCTTTGTTGAACTGTTTCCACATCAACCCTTCCGTGATTCCCGCGATATAAATCGGGATCACATAAAACATCATGCCGAGCAGCCCGATCCAGAAATGGTAATTCGCCAGTTTCGTGGACCATAGATTTGTCCGGTATAGCCGGGGAAAGAGATAATATAACATGGAAAAGGTCAGGAAGCCGTTCCAGCCGAGCGCACCCGAGTGGGCATGGGCAATGGTCCAATCAGTGTAGTGCGACAAAGAATTCACGGTCTTGATCGCCAGCACCGGGCCTTCGAGTGTGGCCATGCCGTACGCCGTCACCGCGACCACCATGAACTTGAGCACCGGATCCTGCCGCACTTTGTCCCAGGCGCCGCGCAAGGTAAGCAGGCCGTTCAACATCCCGCCCCAGGAAGGCGCGATCAGCATTAGCGAGAACACCATGCCCAGCGATTGCGCCCAGTCCGGCAGCGCGGTGTACAGGAGGTGGTGTGGTCCGGCCCAGATATAGATGAATATCAAACCCCAAAAATGAATGATGGAAAGCCGGTATGAAAAGACCGGACGGTTCGCCGCCTTGGGCAGGAAGTAATACATCAGACCGAGGTAAGGCGTGGTCAGGAAGAATGCCACAGCGTTGTGGCCATACCACCATTGCACGAGTGCGTCCTGCACGCCGGCATACATGGAATAACTCTTGAACCAACCAGCCGGCATGGTCATCGAATTGGTCACGTGCAGCACCGCGACCGTGAGGGCGGTGGCGAGGTAGAACCAGATTGCCACGTACATGTGCTTTTCACGCCGTTTTAAAATCGTCCCAATAAGATTGACCGTGAACGCGACCCAGACCACCGCGATGGCAATTTTGATCGGCCATTCGAGTTCCGCGTATTCCTTGCTGGTCGTGTATCCCAGCGGCAGAGTGAGCGCCGCGCTGACAATGATTGCCTGCCAGCCCCAGAAGTGGAACCAACTGATGAAGTCGCTGAACATTCGCGCCTTGCAGAGACGCTGCAGCGAATAATAGATACCCATAAACATGCCGTTGCCAACGAACGCGAAAATCACTGCATTCGTATGTAGCGGCCGGATGCGGCCGAAGGTGATGAACTGAAAGTTCAGGTTTGCGTCCGGGTAAAACAGTTGCACAGCGGCCAGCAATCCCACCAGCATGCCGACAATGCCCCAGACCACGGTCGCGATGGCAAACGCGCGCACGACCCGGTTGTCATATTTAAAGGTTTCTATGTTCATAATTTCATTTGTTCATGCTTAGACTTTCTTGTTCAACAACTGGTGGCGCGGCGACCCGGCCGCGCCACCGGTCCTCAGAGGTTAAAATCGCCAAATCAGGTCGGTCGTGACACGAGCATCAAAGATCCCGACCGGATCCACCACGCCCGCTTCGTAGGCCACGCCGGCATCGACGTTTTTGGTAAAGCGCGTGCGGAAGCCGCCGCCAACAGTGAATTGAGTGGTGCCACCCGCGGCCGTGCTGCCGGAGTTAATGAGGTCATACAATTCCGTGTTTAGGGGCACTCCTTCAATGAGGTTCCGATGGCCTTCGCTTAGAATCGTATAACCGTTCACCGCAAAAAACGGGATGAAGTACTGGTGGACGTAATAATCCAATTGCAGACTGTAGTGCAGTTGCGCCGTCTGCAACGCAAGGTTATCCGGGATGTTGAATCCCACGTTGCCAGTAATGTGAAAATTGCTCCAACCTTTCTCCGCCGACACGAATACATTCCATTCGCCTGAACCTT
Organism: Verrucomicrobiota bacterium; assembly: GCA_050008355.1. Classification (GTDB taxonomy): domain Bacteria; phylum Verrucomicrobiota; class Verrucomicrobiia; order Limisphaerales; family UBA11358; genus UBA11358. The sequence continues at coordinate 4,908 of JBEKMT010000015.1, read as the reverse complement.
TGCCCTGATAAACGGCAGTGCTGCCGGTGGGAACCGTGAGGGTAAAGCCCGGCGTCACAATTACTTGATCGCTCGCATCGTTGATCAGCGCGTATTTCAGGCCGGCGGCGAGGTCAGCGAATCCATAATGATGCGCCAGAGTGTGGTCCGGCTGAAACTCAATGTAGCCGTCCTTCGTGGCGATTATGGCGAGCCGGTCGTTGATGGCATAACGGAGTTGAACGGCGGCAACTTGTACCTGACCACCCATCGGAACCTTTGCCCCGCCATTGATCTCGAATGTATCCGGTAAAAAGTGAAACATGTAGATGGGATGCACTTCGCTGTCGATCTTCGGGTCTTCAAACAGAATCGGGTTCGACACCGGTGAAATGGTTTTATCCAGCCAGCTTGCGTTGTCATTGTCGGACGCGACCAACGTGTTGGTGCTGTCGGCGGCGAGTGCGCTTATCGTCGTGGCGGCCAGAATCAGCGCGCAGGCGCCGGCCGGCCCGGTTTTGCCAAGGTTGTGTTTCTTCATTTTCAGTTTTTTTTGGAGCCGCTCCGGGATTTGTTTGGTTCAGAAACCGGAAACGGAGCAGCTGGGCTCCCGGTTTTGGGTAAAGGAATTTGATTTTCCTCATCGTCGAGCAGCATGCGCATCGCCGGAGTAAAAGTGTCATCGTACTGTCCGCTGCGGACCGACCATACAAAAGCGGCCAAAGAAATCAGCCCGACCGTCAGACTGGCAAGAATGAGAAGGATGATGACGCTCATGCCGCCTCCCATGCGCTTGCGACTGGACGGATCAAGCCGGGCTCGTTTGAGATTTCGATCGGCGGCGACGGCAATTTGAAAGCCCGCGCCCCCAGCCAGGCCGTGGTCACACAGGCAAATGTCACTACCGTAGCCGAACTCAAAGGCATCAAAATCGCGCACACGATGGGCGCGAGCAGTCCCGCCGCCGCAATGCTGATGCCGGCAAGGTTGTAAATGGCCGAAATGATGAAGCCGGCCCGCACCACGCGCGCAGACTGTCGGGAAAACTTCAACACCGCCGCCAGTTTCGGCAATTGCGCCGCATCCAGAATGACGTCGCTGGCCGGTGAGAAAACTCCAATCTGCTCGACCACCGCCACGCCAACGTCCGCCTGCCGCAACGCGCCCGCGTCATTCAGGCCATCGCCAACCATCATGACCCGGCGTCCGAGACTCTGGAGTTCGCGGATAAAATTTAATTTGTCGGCCGGGCTCTGGTTGAACTTAAGATTCGCGGATGTCTTGAACAGGCTTTTGAATCGGGCCGCCTCGCGTTCGTTGTCGCCGCTCAACAGCGCCAGTTCAAACTGGTCGCCAAGCTGGTTAATCAGTTGTCCAACCTCCGGTCGCAACGAGTTTTTGAGTTCAAACGTGCCGCGGAATCGACCAGAAATCGCGACGCCAACAGAGGAACCACTGCGTGAATCCACCGGCGAATTTCCGTTTGAAATTTGACCCGTTTCCGTCATGTTGCTGCAAGGGATACCAAACTTTTGAAGCCAGCCGGGTGAACCGAGCATGATGGCATGGCCATCCACTGCGCCTCTAACGCCGCAACCTGGTACTTCCTCAAACCCGGTGACAGTTGAACTTAAAAATGAGAGTGCTTTGGTAATCCGAACCGAATTTGGATGTGTGGACAGCCGCGCGAGCGATCCGATCCAGCGCGTCTCCTCCACCGACAGAACGGCCCCTGGCACTCCTTCATTTGCAGTTTGAAATTCCACTCCGCCAGCTTCCGCGGTCGTCAAAGTGCCGGTTTTATCAAAGACGATGGTATCAACTTCCGCCATGCGCTCGGTCACCAACGCGTTTTTCAGGAAGATCTTCAACTGCGCCAAAACCCGCTGGGCCGTTCCGTGTGTCAGCGGAGCGGACAATGCCAGCGCACATGGACAGGCGACGATGAGAACCGAGGTGAAAACATTCAGCGCTTTCGCCGGATCCACCAGGACCCAGAACCCTGCGGCCGCCACCGCGACGCCAATCACGAACCTGGTGAAACGCCGGCTATAACGGTTCGTCAAAGAGTCAAGGTCGTTGTCACGCGTCTTACGGAACACCTCATTGTTCCAGAGTGTCGCCAGGTAGCTTTGCGCGACCGGCTTGACGGTTTCGACCTCGATCGCCTCGCCGACCTGGCGTCCACCCGCGTAAAGATGATCGCCGGTTTTGCAGGTGACGGGCTCCGACTCTCCGGTAACGAAGCTGTAATCCAGACACGCCTGGCCTGAAATCAGTCTGGCGTCGGCCGGCAACAGTTCAGCGTTGCGCAACACCAAATGGTCGCCGGTTTGGAGCCGTGAAATGGCCACCGTCGATTCGCCGGCGGCAGATTTGCGGACCACCGACAACGGGAAGAATCCCTTGTAATCGCGGTCAAAAGTGAGGCGTTCGTGGGTTTTTTTCTGGAAAATCCGGCCGCAGAGCAGAAAGAAAACGAGGCCGCAGAGTGAATCGCCGTAACCGGGACCACGCTGCGAAACCACATCATAAATGCTGGTCCCGTAGAGCGCCGTCAGGCCGAGTACAATGGGCACCTCCGTCGTTATCCTGCGTTGACGAAGGCTGAACCAGGCAGCACGCCAAAAATCTGACGCGCTGTAAGTCACCACCGGCAACCCGAACGCCAACCCCAGCCAGCCGGCCATATGCTCAAACCATGGCCCGTTCTGGCGGTCGAGGCCAAAATAAAACGGCAACGACATCAACATGATGTTGCCGAAAGCGAACCCGGAGAAACCGATTTGCAGCCATTCTTTTTTGCGCAACGACAGCGCGGATCTCTTTTCCGTTTCCCCCAGGGTGAGCTCCGGTTCGTATCCGATTGAAGCCAGCAACGCGGCCAGTTCACTGAATTTGATCTTACCCGGGTCGAAAGAAATGGCCGCCTCCCGCCGGGAAAAGTTCACCTGCGAATGGCCAATGCCTGCATGCAACTTGAAAAGGTTTTCCAGCAGCCAGACACAGGCAATGCAATGGATGCCTGGCAAGTGCAAAGTAACCTTCGCCCGGGTCTTGTCCGCGTAATCAAATAATTTTTCCTGGATTACCGGGTCGTCGAGGAACGCCCATTTCGCAGCAGCCGAAACGGCGCGAACGCGTATTCCGGGCGTTGATTGTAGCCGGTAAAACTGTTCAAGCCCGTTTTCGCGCAACAGAGTGAAGACGGTCTGGCAGCCAAGACAACAAAAAGGCTTCCCATCCAGCACAAACACCCCGTCCGGGCAAGGCTCGCCACAATGATAGCAACCGCCTGCCTGCCGGTATGGTGCGGCAGTCGTTGCGCGTAATTCTGTGATCGGTTCTGGCATTATTTATCCGTGATGGACAATAAATCCGGCATACACGCTTTTTTGACTAACCGTTTTTTATCAAAGACCAATCCAATTTTGCCTTCGTTGAATACAATCCAAGTTGCAACAGGAATTTCGCGGAAGCCGACGGCTTGTGCACCTGGACAATTAAAGGGCAAACGGGCTTGTGTCGCCTTTCAAGGCAAACAGCCCACTTCATTCGTCGGCAGAATATCTCCGAACCAAGGCGTTCTAGTGAACAAACCGGCTGACAACTTGGAAGACGATCAAAGCGGCGAGATAGGCCAAACCGGTCATATAGATAATCTGGAACAACGGCCACTTAAGGCTGTTAGTTTCACGCCGGACGACAACCGAAGTGGAAAGGCATTGCGCGGCCAGAATGTAAAAGACAAGCAAACTGGCGCAAGTCGCAGTCGTAAAAACGGCGGTGCCATCGGTGCGCGTGGCATGGTGAAGTGACTCGTAGAGCGAGGCCTGATGCTGCCGACCTTCGACGTTTTCGCCAACGCCATAAACGATGGACAACGTGGAAATGACAGCTTCGCGGGCGGCAAATGAGCTGAGGATGCCGATGCCTATTTGCCAGTCGAAACCCAAAGGTTTGATTGCGGGTTCAATGACATGGCCGATCCGGCCGGCAAAGGAATGTTGCAATGCGCTCTGTGAAGTGAGCCGGTCTGCCGACGCGCGAAGCTCGTCCGCTTGCCTCACATCACCGGATTTTTCAACCTGCGCAGCCTGGGTTGACAGGGTGAGTGCCGTATCGGGCGGTGTGGATTTCGGATAATGCGACAAAGTCCAAAGGACCAGCGAGATCAACAAAATGATGGTGCCGGCTTGCTTCACAAAAATCTTTGCGCGGTCGAAAGTGTGCAAGATTGCGGTACGTAAGCCCGGCAAACGATATGGCGGTAATTCAATCACCAGTGACCGGCTGCCGCCGGGCAAAATCGTACGCCGTATCACCAACGCAACCGCCATCGCGAAAATAATTCCCAAGGCGTAGGCCCCTGCAAAAAGCATGGCGGCTTTGAACGGTGACTGGGGAAATAGGAGTGCCGTGACCATCGCATAAACCGGGATCCGGGCGGAGCAGCTCATGAGTGGCGTTATCAGAATGGTGATCAGCCGGTCACGTGGATTCTCAATGATCCGGGCGGACATGATTGCCGGAATGGCACAGGCGTGGGCGGATAACAAGGGCACGAACGCTTTGCCGGGAAGGCCCAACCGCCGCATGACCCGGTCCGTTACAAACGCTGCGCGGGCCATGTATCCGGTGTCTTCCAGCAACGAAAGGGCAAAGAACAAAATGCAAATTTGCGGCAGAAATACGAGCACGCCGCCCAGTCCGCCAACCACGCCGTTGACCAGCAAACTCTGCAAATCGCCCTTTGGCACCAAGGCCGCGATTCCCCCGCCGATATCGTCAAAAAGATGGTTGATGAGATCCATCGGGATTTTTGCGGCCCAAAAAATCAACGTGAATACTGACAGCATCACGCCAACAAACACCACCATGCCAACCGTCGGATGCGTGAGAATCTTGTCCAACTTCTCGGTAAGTTGT
>JBEKMT010000149.1:0-13459 GCA_050008355.1 Verrucomicrobiota bacterium | reverse complement strand
ACCAATCAGTTTATGAACATCACAAATCTATCGCAATCGTTCCGCTTCACTAAAGAAAATGCCCGTGAAATGGCACACAGAAGCTGGGAAGCAAGACGTGAGCGCAAGAGGAAGCTGGAATCTGAGGCGCAGCAGGGCAGGCAATCTATGCCGCAATGCGAGCGCATTGCCCTACAGATAGAGCGCGTCGAGCAAATGATGGAGAAAACCTCTGGCGCAGACGAACTGCAAAAGCTTTCTGCCACGCACGCGCGCCTCTTTCATGCGTGGCAAGTCCTCTCGGCCACGCCCAACCCAGGATCGTGGCGCGGCAAGCCAAGACCGCGACAATTCCCGCACGCCATGCCGATATATGACCCCGTGGAGCCGATTCAACCGCCGACAACCTGATGTAGTCCAATCAATTCAAAATATGAGTACAAACACTGAAAACGCCAAAAACACTGAATTAAAAACCAATCAACCGCCGCCACTGCTCTGGGATATTAATGCCGCCGCGCAAAGGTTGTCCGTCTCGGAGGTGACCATCCGGAAACTTGTCAGGCAGGGGAGGCTCGCCCGTGTGCCGGGAGTGCGCAAGCTGCTTATTCCTGATGTTTCGTTGCAGCGCTTCGCCAACAGCGCGTTTAAATGAATGCCAATCACCGTGGGAATAAAAAAACGCGCCCCAAACAAGCGGCGCGCGTAGGGTTGGCACTAAATCAGGCTGTAGCCGGTTGCAATTGTCTCGGCTCGGGAGCTTCAAGAACGGTCTGCGGGATGCCGAATGTCACGCGTTGCGCGGCTTGCTGCGAATGTTCCCGCCGCAGATGACCATAAACCCGCATTGCCAGTGCGCCCCCGTCGCTATGGCCAAGCCAGCGCGATACTGTTGGAATGTCAATTCCTGCCTCAATGCAGAACGTCGCGAACAGATGCCGGAGCGAATGATGCGTGAGCCGTGCGCAGCCGACGATTTTGCATCCCCGCGTTAGTGCTCCCTGACATTCAAAAACGCGGCAAATGTTGTCCTGCGGCTTTGGTTGAAGCCTTGCGTGCAACTGTGTTAAAAATGCACGTGCAGCGGGAACAAGGGGAATTGTCCGCGCCCGCACTTCGTCGCTTGTGGCGCGCCGTTTGAGGCAATGAATCGTCAATTCGTTATGTTTCCAATCCACGTCCTGCCAGACGGCTTCTTTAGCTTCGCTGACACGGCAACCGGAGAAAGCCAGGAATTGCACCAAGTCGCCGCAATCACGAGCCTGCGCAGCGCCAGACGTTGAAATCACGTTAACCAGTTGCGTGAATTGCTCTGCTGTTGGCAGCTTCAAGTCTTTACGCGGGATGCCGCGCCGTTTGAGTTTAAAGGCCGGATTATCGTCGTGTTTCACTCCTGCTAGCTCGATGATTTGACGCAGGACATTTATTGAATTGTTGAAGAACTGCGGAGCGTATTTGTCAGCGTAACGTTTCGACCATGCTTCACAGTCTGCTTTGGTGATGGTGTCCGCCCGGCGGTTGTCCAATCCCGGCCACGAATGCAGAATTCTGTTTACACAGCGCAGGCGATACACGCGGGATAGTTCGGCCAGCTCGTGTTTATTGCGCGTCTCAGCCTCAAACTGGACGCGTCCAAAGGCAAATGTGCCGACTTCAGCCTTTGGCTTTCGCAGTTCTGCCAGCTTGAGCGGCAGACGGTCTCGCGCCACAGTCAGGATCGTTGTATCGAGGGACGCACGAATCGTCTTGCCTTTGATCTTCGTGCGGCAATAGAATGTCCCTGTTGGCGTATGTTGGACTAGATGCTCACCGCGTTTCCACCAGACGGACAGTTTGGTGGACCGGGCTGCGTTTGTTTCCGGGCTTTGTGCGCCCGCCGTGTGTGTCTCGGATGGTGTGTTCATAAGCAAAACCATCATACGGGATGCAACGGCGGGATGCAATGAGAAAGAAAAGCAATCTCAAATCGCACAAATCGCTAATGTTTGCAATGTGTTTGGCAGGATAGCTCAGTCGGTAGAGCAGAGGACTGAAAATCCTTGTGTCGCCGGTTCGATTCCGGCTCCTGCCACCACTCATTAACCAATAAAATAAAGCCTTTTGTGAGTTTCCTAAAAACTTCACGAAAGGCTTTTAAACATTGAAAACGCTGCACAAATATCTCGTCGGGCAGGTGCTGGCCACCCTGTTGCTGACTGTGTCCGTTTTCGCCTTTGTTGTTTTATTGTTGAATGTCCTCAGAGATGTGCTGCCGCTGCTGTTTGGCGGTCACGTCAAACTATGGCTGATGTTGAAGGCCATTGGCTTGTTGATTCCTTTCGCCTGCATCTACGCCCTGCCAATGGGATTCATCACGGCGACACTGCTGGTGTTTGGCCGGTTCAGTGCGGACCAGGAGCTGACCGCCGCGCGTGCTGGCGGAGTGAGTTTGCTCTCGCTTGTCTGGCCGGTTTTATTATTGAGCCTGGCATGTTGCGGTCTAAGCGCCTGGTTCAACATGGAAATCGGCCCGCTGGCACGCGTGGCCTTCGTCAATCTGAGGAGCGACTTGCTGGCCAATATGGCCAATGCACAAATTCCGGAAGGCCGTTTCATCCGCGATTTTCCAGGGGTTATTTTTTACGCCGAGAAAAATGATGGGGGCGAATTGGAGAACGTACTGATTTATCGCCTGAAGGACAAAACGAACATCGATACTACGATCCATGCAGCGCGCGGATATCTCAATCCCTTGCGCGCCGACAACCAGTTGGTGATTGATTTGTACGACGCGCACAGCGTAAACATCATGACAGGACGCGGTATTGCCAATTGGCCGAAGTTAAGCATTAATTTCAGCCCCGAGTCCGTGACCAATCGCGTTACCAAGCCGAAAATCAGCGACATGACTTTTGGCCAGCTCCAGCAGGAATTGCAGGACCTGGAGAACTTGAACCTGCCGGCCATCGGCACCAATTCGACCGCGGAACTAAGGACGGAACTGCAAATGATGCAGCAGCAGAAGAAAGATTCCATCGAGCCGGTGCTGGTGACCATGCATTTCCAGTTCGCTTTTGCGTTCGCCTGTTTTTCGTTTGCCCTGATCGGAATTCCCCTGGGCATCCGCGTGCACCGCCGGGAAACCAATATTGGCATCCTGATGGCCCTCATTCTGGTGGCGATTTATTATGCCTTCGTGATGTTGGGTCAATCACTTTCAGGTCGACCCGAGTTTTTTCCGCATTTAATTTTGTGGCTGCCCAACCTCGTTTTTCAGTCCGTGGGCGCCGTCCTGCTCTGGCGGGCTAATCGCGGAGTTTAAAATATTGAAACCGTGATCTCCTTTCACTTGGAAAATTAAAATGATCCTCGGAACCGGCATCGACATCATCGAAGTGGCACGCATTGCGGCATCATTTGAGAAATTCGGCGACCGTTTTGTGAACCGGATCCTGCTGCCGGATGAAATCGCTTATTGCCGATTGCACCGGCGACCGGCGCCGTTTCTGGCGGCGCGCTTTGCGGCCAAGGAAGCCATTTCCAAGGCGTTCGGCACGGGAATCGGGGCACTGTTGGGCTGGCAGGACATGGAAATCCGCCGCAAGGAATCCGGCGAACCATTTGTCATCTTGCACGGGAAAGGCAAGGTTCTATTTACCGCTCGCGGCGCCACGCATTTACACGTCAGCCTGAGCCATACGGAAAATTACGCGGCTGCCACTGCTACCCTTGAAGGTTAATCCGGCTGCGCGCCGTTACAGTTCCGAATTCCAACCAATTCAAAACACGATGGGTTCGTTCAATTTGCCACATTGAGTGCAGCGGGAGCGGTCCACGTCCGCATCGTCGGTGTAGACGAACCCGCATTTGGCGCAACGAAAGACGCGGTCTTCGGGATGCGCGGGGCCGAAGCGGCGCCGGCGCAGTTCAGATAAGATCCCGACAAAGCATATCGCTCCCAGCGTCAGCGCAACGTAAGCTACAATGAGCAGTTGAATACTCATCGTTTGTTCCACAGGCGCTCACCGCCACGAATGGCATTGCTGTTTTTGCCGGGCTCGACCCCCGGCGGGTATTTTTTAATCAGGCGCGAATTGCCACCGCCAACCACCACATATTCGGCGATCAACGCATTCTTGAGCAGCTCAATCACCGTGAAAACATTCGCCAGCCACTTTTTTTCCCCCAGGCGTTCCAAGCCCGCATTTCCCAGATACTCCTCGTAAGTGCGATTTTTTTTGTAGGGCAGGTGCGCGAGTTCCAGCGGGAGTAGCAGGTCGTCCACCACCAGGGTGGAACCCAGGCCGGTGCCGAGTCCGAGAAACAGCATGTGGCCGCCCCGGTGTCCGCCAAGCGCCTGCATCGCGGCGTCATTGACAATTTTAACCGGACGTCCAAACGCTTTTTTGAAGTCATGCCTCATCCAGCCGCCGCCGAGGTTATGGGGTTCGCGCAGCGGCTTATTTTTGGCCACCGGACCCGGGTAACCGATGGAGACAACGTCATATTCCCAGCCGGCCGTGACTTTCTTCACTGCGGCGACCATCTGACCGGCGGTCATTTTCGGGCCGGACGGTATTTTGACCAACTGGCCGCTATGGGTGGCGTGAATTTTCACGTTTGTGCCGCCCACATCCAACACGAGAACTTTTTTGCGCTCTGGTTTCATACTTGGTTTTTATGGATTGGTTTGTGTTTGGTTCAAAGGCACCGGTACGGTGTGCCAACGAAAAATAATGTCGCCGAACGTCATCTGCCCGGCAGGAGCAAAACGGAGGCGGCGTGCAATTTCCAGCGCGCGCTGGTCAGCGGGATCCCAACGATCAGCGGCTTCCGTGGTGTCGATCAGCGGCAACAAGATGGCAGAGACCACGGTGCCGGTCGTGTCCACCAGCACTTGGATCTTGCTCGGCGGGATCACCCCGTTGTAGGCCAGTGACGGCAATGAAACGCCGTTGTCCTGCAATCGCATGGCCAGCCCCCCGAGAATATTCAGCGCGGAAGTTTGCGGCATCGCTGTGCCTGTGGATACATCCAGAGCGGGCAATACTGCCGGCGGTTTCACTTTGAGTTGAATTTGGAGTGCAGGTGCCGCCTGCTGCAATTGTTGAAAAACCGCGCCGGGGTTTCCGGCGTCCAGGGCGAGCCACTGTGGCGAGTTTGTCCAGCGAAATGACGGTGTGGTCACGAAGGGAACTTTTAGCCAGATCGCGGATGAAAAATCCCGTGGATTGGGCAGGGCGAACAAGGTGGGATTGGCCAGGGCGATAAACTGGTCCTGATCGCTGGCCAGCTGCAGGTGCGGAACATTCTCGACCCTGCGTGGCACGATTTGCTTCTTGGTTCCGAAAAAACAGATTAGCGCGACGTGGATGACCACGGTCAGGATGACGAGGAAGAAAATCTTGCTCCAGGACCATTTGATCTGCGGCAGCATGGGTTCGGCGAACCGGATTTCGCCCGCCGGAGCCGAGGCATTTTCCAGCCCGGGTGGATTGGTCCTCGCGCTATTCATCGATTGACCGGAGCCGTGGATACACGCGGCAACGTGGCGAGCAGAGCGTTGGTGATGCCGGCCACGCGGCCGAGCAACGTGAGATGTAGCAGCTCGTCGTAGGTCACGGTTTTATCCGCCTCAATCACGAGCGTGATTGGGGCGGAGGAACGGCTGACCACGTTGCTCAGACTGGTCTTCAGCCGCGCCTCGGTGATGACCTGGTTCGCATAATAAAGCCGGTTGCTGCAGTCGATGGCCACCGCGACCGTTGGCTGGTTGACCCCGGATAAATTATCCGCCGTCGGCAGGTTGAGGGGAGCAAGGGAGAGTCCGACTCCGGTGGTGGGTAGCAGCGCCGCGATCAGCATAAAAATCACCAGCAGGAAGAAAACAGCGGCGTACGGCGCGGCATCAGACTGGCTGCCCATGATTTTGGCGGAGCGTGGAAATTTCATCAGGGTTTGCCGTTTCCGTTTTCGGTGACGACGTTGACGATTTCGGCGGCCGCGCGCTCCATGTCGAGAATGATTTTATTCACGCGGCTAACGAGATAGTTGTATCCGGCATGGGTGGGAATGGCCACCGCGATCCCTCCGGCCGCACAGATCAGCGCCTGCGAGATATCTTTCGACATAGATTCAATGTTGGAATACAAGCCGAACTCTTTGATAGTGCCAAATACACCCATAAACCCGATGATGGTCCCGAACAAACCCAGCAACGGCGAGATTTGCGCGATGGTGGCGATTAAATTCAATTTCTCTTCCAGCCGCGGCACCTCAACCAGGCCGGCCTCTTCGACCGCCTCGCGTACGCGGTCGCGACCCTTGTCCCGGTTCAGAATCGCGGCTTTGACGAGCCGGGCGACCGGGCCAGGAGTCGCGTCGCAGATCGAAACGGCCTCCACGACATTATCGCGTTTGAGCACGGTGCGGATCCCGTTCAGGAATTCGGCGGAGTTGATCTGAGAGCGATGGCAGTACAACGCGCGTTCGATGAACACGACGGCGGCAGTGGCAGCGGCGATCAAAATCAACCAGATCACCGGCCCGCCGTTGGCAATAAGCGTAGGCATGGGATTTTTATAGGCGTTCGCGGGCCAAGTTCAAAGCGCAAAGTTCAAATCCAGTCCTCAAGAATTCTGGTATCCGGCTTTCCGCTCCTGTATCCTTGAAATCATTATGGCAATTAAAGACGAAAACGTTCTCGTTTTTCCCCGGTCACTTTTCGAGCAGTTGGGAGTTTTTCAAGGCTTCAATGCGGACATAACCCGCTATTTACCTGCGATTCTGGACGCCAAAAACAACCGGTTCATGGCCCGGACCCAGGCTGAAACCAATCCCGATTTCAAACAGGTCATTCCGTACGTGGTAATTACCGACGGCAAAAGCGTTTTGCATTATGTGCGCGGCAAGAAGGCGGGGGAGCAGCGTCTCGTGGCCAAGGGGTCGGTCGGCATTGGCGGCCATATCAATGACGAAGACCACACGCTCTTTGCGTTCGGCGTGCAAGCTTTTCAGGACGCTGTCAAAAGGGAGGTCTGCGAAGAACTGTCCATCGAAGGCAGTTTTGAGGCCAAACCCGTCGGCCTGATCAATGACGATTCCACGGAAGTGGGCCGGGTCCATTTCGGGGTCGTACACGTGTTGTTTTGCACCCCGGACAAGGTGAAAAAAAACGAACAGGTGATTACGCAGGTCGAATTTATGCCCATCGCGGAGTTGAAGGCCAAACGCGATCAGATGGAGACATGGTCGCAACTTTGCCTCGATCACATTGAGACGTTTTTGAAATGAATTTCAGCGGTTTGACGAACGGGCAGATGGTGGTGAGACAGCGGACAATCTTGTGAGCAGCCGACCCATATCCAAAAAGTCATCAGCAAAAAATCCCGTGCCCGCGCGCTGGCTCGAGGATGTTGAAACGGTTCTCATCACGGAGCTGGAGCTGGCGAAACGGATTAAATCCCTTGCACGCGAAATTGAACGCGATTTTCACGGACGCGAAATGGTTGTCGTCTCGCTGCTCAACGGCACCATCCTGTTCCTCGCTGACTTGATCCGCCATTTGAACCTGCCGCTGCGATTGGATTGCATCGGCGTTTCGAGTTACGGGTTGGGCACGGAATCCGGCGACCTGGTATTCACCAAGGAATTGCGACTGGACGTGCGAGGACGTGACGTCCTGCTGGTGGATGACATCCTCGACACTGGCAAGACCCTCAGCCGGGTTTTGCCAAAATTGAAATTGCTCAAACCGCACCGCATAAAAACCTGCGTCCTGCTGGACAAGCCCTCACGCCGCGTTGGAAAAATCACCGCCGATTATATCGGTTTCATCATCCCCGATTTCTTTGTCGTTGGTTACGGGCTTGATTTTGCCGAGCGATACCGCAATCTTCCGTTCGTTGGCGTGCTGCACCCGCACATTTACAAGGAACCCGAGTGACGTGCCGCCTGGATAATTCATGGAGCTTAAACTTGTCAGCCTGCTTGGTTGGTTCGTGATGGTCCTGATTGCCTGGGCCATTTCCCTGAATCGAAAAGCTTTTCCCTGGCGCACCGTCATCTGGGGCGTGGGCCTGCAATTTCTCCTTGCCCTGCTGATTCTGAAAACCCCGTGGGGTGGCACGTTGTTTGAATTCGCCGGCAAAATCGTCCAGAAACTCATCCAATTCGCCACGGACGGAACCAAATTTGTGTTTGGTCCGCTGGCCGACAGCGCAGTGTTGGGCAAGGCCTTCGGGCCTGATAACGGTATGGTCTTCGCCATCCTCGTCACGGGCACGGTCGTCATCGTCGCCGCGTTGTCCTCGTTGTTTTATCACTGGGGCATTTTGCAGCGCGTAGTGCAGGCGATCGCGTTCGTGATGCGCAAGGCCATGGGTACGAGCGGCGGTGAGACCCTCTCCGCCGCCGCCAACATCTTCATGGGTCAGACGGAGGCGCCGCTGGTCATCCGCCCTTACATCCCGCGCATGACCCGGAGTGAACTTCTGACCATCATGGTTTGCGGCATGGCTCATATCGCCGGTGGCGTGGCCGCGGTGTATGCGGCGATGGGCATGGCCGCGGGCTATCCGGATACTGCCGGCCATTTACTGACGGCTTCGGTTCTGAATTGTCCAGCTGCGCTGTTGATTGCCAAGATCATGCTGCCGGAAACCGAGCAGAGTGAAACCGCCGGGACATCGCCGGCGGCGGTTCCGCGTACCACAGCGAATTCCGTGGACGCCATCTGTCGGGGTGCCGGGGACGGCTTCCACCTCGCCTTGAATATCATCGCCATGCTGATCGCGTTCATTGCCATCATTGCACTGGCAGATTACGTCTTCGGCTTCCCGCAAACCCACTTCGGCTTTCATGTCCTGCAGCCGGTAACGCTGCAAAACCTCTTTGGCTGGGTCAATGCCCCGTTCGCATTGTTGATGGGTGTGCCAGTGCACGACTGCGCGAAAATCGGCCAGATCCTTGGTGAGCGCATTGTCCTCAATGAATTTGTAGGTTACTTCGACCTAACCTCTCACGCCAAAACGCTCGCACTGGACCCGCGCAGTTTTATGATTGCGACTTATGCGCTCTGCGGGTTTGCAAATTTTTCCAGCATCGCGATTCAAGTCGGCGGTATCGGTTCGCTCGCCCCGGAACGGCGCAGTGAAATGGCCAGACTCGGTTTCCGCGCAATGATCGGCGGTTTGCTGGCAGCCTACATGACCGCGTGTCTCGCCGGCTTTCTGTTGTAACAGACTAACGCCTTCCTCTTCCTTTCCTGGCCCCAACCTTCAGTTTCAATTTTATTCAGTTTCACGCTGACCTTCACCCGACATGACTTTCGGATTTTGACAACCCATAAGTGTGTCGTTTAAACTGGATTGTCATGTTGAAGGAGTATGCCGTTGTTTCTGCCTCAACTTTCCCGTCGTGAATTTCTGAAGCGTGCCGCGCTAGCGGGCGCCGCAATCGCCTTTTCACCCCATGTCCTGGCCGCGGTACTGGATCGGCCCAGGGACCCGGACACGGTTGCGTTCTTTTCCGACACGCACATCTCGATGAACCCGGAGGACGTCTACTTGGGCGTCAACATGGCCAACCATCTCGCCGATTGTGCGCGCGAGTTGGCAGAATGGCCGGTCAGGCCCGTCACCGTCATCGTGAACGGCGACCTGGCGTATCTGATGGGAAGACCGCGAGACTACACGGCCTTCGGGAATTTGATTGAGCCTGTGCGCGCCATTGCCCCGATTCATTTGTCCCTCGGCAATCATGACCAGCGCGACCATTTCTGGAGGGCGTTTCCCGCAGACGCCACGGCGCAAAGTTCCGAGCTGCACCGGCAGGCCACGGTTTTCGGGAGTGACCGCGCCAATTGGTTCTTGCTGGATACTTTGGATATCACCGATAAGACCCCGGGCGAGCTCGGGCAGACACAGTTGGACTGGCTTGCGCAGTCACTGGACGCGCGCCCGGACAAACCGGCCATTATCGTTTTGCATCACAACCCGCAGTTCGACAGACCGACGACCGGGTTGAAAGACACGGCGGCGCTGATGGCGGTGTTGGTCCGACGGCGTCAGGTCAAGCTGGCCATCTATGGCCATACCCACGATTGGCGCGTGTCGCAGCACGAAAGCGGTATCCACCTCATCAATCTTCCGCCGACGGCTTATGTCTTTAGAGGAGGCCGCCCCAGCGGCTGGGTGCGCGCGACGCTTGTCGAAGACGGCGCGAAATTTGAACTGCGCTCACTGGACCCCAAACATCCCGAACATGCGCAGTTGCATCAACTTAAATGGCGGGCTGGATAAGATAAGCCATGGTCAGATGGCAGGAGCCAAGGATCAGAGATTGCAGCGTGGCGCCTTGCCGTGGGGCAAGCTCACCCAAGCTTTTTATTCTGTCGAGCCCGGCATCCTCCGTCCGCACGCCAAATCACCTCCCGCTGGCGAAGTTCCAAGGCTTTTGATTTCTTGAATTCAAGCCTCGACAATACATGGCGGGCACGGGAAAACGACGAACAACAGCACCAAGAAACGGCCTCGTACAAACGAAGTCAGTTCAGAAACGGCTTCAAGCGGATGCGAATTCCGTGTCGGGAGGGCAACTGGCAGAGGAAGGGTGAAGCAGGTTCACTTCGTAAAGCAGCCAAACCTTCCTTCGCCGTGGTCGCACTATTGGCACAATGTTTCCTTAATCGCAGACCGTAAACGCTGAACCCTGAACCGTTTTCTTGATCAGCCAACCCTTGTCGGCTAAGATCTAGCCTTCGATTTTATGGCATCGCTCAACCAAAATTACTTGAAGCTCAAGGCCGGCTATCTTTTCCCCGAAATTGGCCGACGCGTGAAAGCCTTCTGCGACGCGAATCCCGAGGCCGCTAAGCGGTTGATCCGCTGCGGCATTGGCGATGTGACCGAACCGCTGCCGGCCGCCGCCATCGCGGCATTGCATGCAGCGGTGGACGAGATGGCCGTGCGCGAAACGTTCAAGGGCTACGGGCCGGAGCAGGGTTACGAATGGCTGCGTCACGCAATTGCGCAAAACGATTTTCGCGACCGCAGTATCGACATTGCCGACGACGAAATATTTGTAAGTGACAGCTCGAAGAGCGATTGCGGCGCAATCCTCGACATCCTCGGCGACAAAAACAAAATCGCGATTAGCGATCCGGTTTATCCGGTTTACGTGGACACCAACGTCATGGCCGGCCACACCGGTGAGGCGAATGAGGCGGGCGCCTATGGCAAGTTGGTGTATTTGTCGTGCAAGGCGAGCAACGGTTTCATTCCAGTGCCGCCGAAGAAGCACGTGGATGTCATATATTTGTGTTCGCCGAACAACCCGACTGGTGCCGCCGCCACGCGCGAGCAACTCGAGGCGTGGGTGAAATATGCGCTGGCAAACCAGGCGTTGATTTTGTTCGATGCAGCGTACGAGGCTTACATCACCGAACCGGGCATTCCCCATTCAATTTTTGAAATTCCTGGAGCACGGGAGTGTGCCATTGAATTCCGCAGTTTCTCCAAGAATGGCGGTTTTACGGGCATGCGCTGCGCGTTCACGGTGGTGCCGAAATCGCTGAACGGCCAGACGAAGACTGGCGAGGCCAAGCCGTTGCATCCGCTCTGGAGCCGTCGCTCGACCACGAAATTCAACGGCGTAAGTTATGTCATACAACGCGCGGCGGAAGCATTGTATTCTCGGGAAGGTAAACTGCAGGTCGCCGAACTCATCAAACATTATCTTGGTAACGCGGAGGTTCTGCGCAGGGGCGCCAAAAAGGCCGGATTGAAAGTATTCGGTGGTGTCAATGCGCCATATATTTGGGTGCGCACACCGAAGGGGGTCACGAGCTGGCAGGCGTTTGATAAAATCCTGGGTGAGGCGAATGTGGTCATCACACCGGGTTCCGGTTTTGGTTCAAAGGGCGAAGGTTATTTCCGCATCAGCGCGTTCAACAGCCGGGCCAACGCCGAGGAGGTCGCACTGCGGCTGAAGGAATTGAAGTGGTGAGTGCCAGGGGCCGACGAGTTGCCAGGCGCTTGTGCTGATTGCTCAACGAGGACAGAAGCAAGCAGGATGTATCCAGAATCGATCATCGCTTCATTTCAAACACAACTTCACTCGTTCTGGTTGAACATTTTTTCGATCTCGGTGCGCCAGCGGTCGAGGTGGCGGTCAGCGCCAATGGCGGCAAGGTAATCGTGGTCGAGCTCGGTCGGTTTGCCGCCACTTTTATCAGGCCAGAGTTCTCCGGCCAGAACGTGGGCGATGTGGACGACTGCGAGCGGACTGAATACGCGCGTTTCGCTTTCCGCCGGCTGAAGGTGAAAGGCGACAGCCTCAACCATTGGCGTGGCGAGCCCCCAAAGCCCGAAAAGGTAGGCCGCGACGGAAGTATGGCTGGTTCCCAAAACCTTCTGCCCGGCTGTCTGCACGGTGAGGTTCTCAGTGGCCGCCAGGTTGATGATCTGCTGGAATTCCAGGGGCATATTCTTGGCCAAAAGCAGCTTGCCCACGTTGCGCAACATGGCCGCAGTGCAGGCATCATCCGTTTCGGGGTCGTCAAGTTTCTCGATTCGCATGATGTGGCGCGCTATGCGCGCGCATCGCAAAGCGTCGGTCCAGACTTGGAACGCGGAGAAATTCTTGAATTGAAGCTTTTCAAAATCGCGGAACACATGTGCGGAGAGGGCGATGGAGCGGACGGCGTTGAGTCCGATAAATTGCACGGCGTCGAACGGGCTACTGACTTGATGCGCCAGGCCGAAGGCGGCGGCATTGGCCACCTGCAACATTTTGGCGGTCAGCCCGGGATCCTGAACGGCGATATCGGCGATGGTTTCGATGGACGGGTCCTCGCTGTTGAGTTCCCGGGTGATTTGCAGGTAAACTGAGGGGAAGCTCGGGAGCGAATTCAACTGGGCGACAATGGTTCGCAGATTTTCATCGAGCAAATAGGCGTCCAGTTTGCCGATGCGGGAAATCGTGGCGAACAGTTCCTCTGGCTTGACAGGTTTGCTAAGGAATTGATGCGTTGACTCCAGGCTTCGGGCAATTTCCTCCTGATCCGCCAAACCGGAAATGATGACACGAGAAGTTTGTGGATACAGCCGGCGAACTTCACGCATGAGTTCAATTCCATTCATTTTTGGCATGCGCAGGTCCGAGACCACGACGTCGAATTTGGTTGCGGCCAGCTTTTCCAGCGCGCTGGCTCCGCTGTCAGCCACGGCGATTTCCCAGCGGTCAACCAGTTTATCCATCATCACGTCATAAAACTCCAGCAGCAACGGGTCGTCATCGACGAACAGGATCTGTTTCTTCATGCCATTGGCTTTACGCCTGGGAGGATGCCTTCAATTTCGTCAATATTGTCATGGCCGAAAGGAATAATCAATGACGTCGCGTCGGGGCGTGACCACGAACATGGGGTCGCGCGCCTGGAGGAAGGCACTGGCTTCCTGGCTTCCACTGTCCAGAATTCGCAGTCCAGAATTCGCAGTTG
>JBEKMT010000148.1:0-13475 GCA_050008355.1 Verrucomicrobiota bacterium | reverse complement strand
GGCGGCACTGCGAAGGACAAGGGTAAAAATATTTTTGCCCTTGGACTCATTGCCAAGATGTTCGACTTGAACATTCCCAAACTGGAAAAGCTCATCGGCGAACGTTTCACCGGCAAGGACCCGAGCATTTTGAATAATGCTCTCGCCGCCTTCCATGCTGGTTACGCGAACCCCTTGGGCAATGTATTGGAAACCTTCAAATTTGTGGCCAGCCAGGACAAGGGCGGTCATCAGGTGGTGATGAATGGAAACGAGGCGCTCGGCTTCGGATTGATCGCGGCTGGCGTGCGTTTCGGCGCGGGTTATCCTATCACGCCTTGGTCCGACATCATGGAATTGCTGCGTCGCGAGTTGCCTAAATACGGAGGCACGTTTGTCCAGACCGAGGATGAAATCGCGGCAATCTCGATGGCCATCGGCGCCAGTTACGCCGGCCGCGTCGCTGTGACGGGTTCGAGCGGGCCTGGAATTTCCCTCAAGACCGAAGCCTTGGGCTGGGCAGTCATGGCGGAAATGCCGCTGGTGATTGTTGACGTGCAACGCGGCGGGCCTTCAACCGGCATGCCGACGAATATTGAGCAGTCGGATTTGAACATCGCTGTCAACGGTGGTCACGGCGATTCTCCCCGCGTGGTCATCGCGCCCGCAAACGTCGAAGATTGCTTTTACACGGCGATTGAAGCCGTCAATATCGCTCGCAAGTACAGCGTTCCGGTCATCATCCTCACCGATCAAGGTATCGCGACGCGCATCGAAGCCTTCAGGGAACCGGACCTCGAAAAAGTGTGCCAGGATATTTCACCGGATTTTACCCCCGTCGCCGACCACAAGCCTTACGATTTGTCTGCCGCCAACGGCATTACGACACATCTGGCTCCGGGAACAAAAATCAACAGCGGCAAGTATCCCATCGTCACCGGCCTCGAACACGACGAGCTGGGGCATCCGACCGGTTCGCCGAAATTGCACATGCAGATGACGGCCAAACGCCGTAAAAAACTGCAGGCGCTCGGTGCTACTCTGCCGGTGCCGAAAACCTACGGGCCACCCGAAGGCAATATCTTGCTCGTCGGCTGGGGCTCAACCGAGGGCCCGATCCGCGAAGCCGTCGACCGCGCGCGGGCTGCCGGCGACAGCGTTTCCTCCTTGCACATCCGGCACATCAATCCGCTGCCGAATGGTTTGGAAAATATTTTCTCCGGATTCAACCACATTCTCGTCGTCGAAATGAATGACGAAGGGCTGTATGGCTTCGGCCAGTTGGGCATGCTGCTGCGTGCGCGTTATTGCGATACCAAAATCCAGGGCATCAACAAAACCGACGGCCTCACCTGGAAGGTGAAGGAAATTCTTGAACGCGCCAAAACCAATGTGTCCGCCGGATTGCGCAAACTTTGATTTTCAACAGATAAAATAATATGAGCCAGACATTGACCGAATCTCCCGAACGTTCCGGAAACATTACCGCTGTTCCCGCACCCGCCCTGCCCGAAGAACGCAAGGGCCTGACCAAAAAAGAAATCGCCGCCGATCATCCGACTTGGTGCCCGGGTTGCGGCGACTTTTCCGTGCTCGCGTTGTATTTCAAATTGATCGAAAAGCGCAAGATGTGGCACGAAAAAATCACGACGGTCGCTGGCATCGGGTGCTCCAGCCGTTTCCCGTATTTCGTCCAGGCTCACGGGGCGCACTTCATTCATGGTCGGGCGTTACCCTTTGCGAGTGGCATTTCACTTTCACGTCCGGACCTGCATGTTTTTGTATTCGGCGGCGACGGGGATGCCTTCTCCATCGGCGGCAACCATTTTAACCACACGGCGCGCAAAAACATCAAGCTGACGTACTGCGTGATGGATAACTGGGTTTATGGCCTGACGAAAAAGCAGACCTCGCCCACCTCGCCGCTGGGGTTCAAGAGCAAGACCGACCAGTGGGGCGCGGTTGATTATCCGATCAATCCGATGAAACAGGCGATTTCCGCCGGCGCCACGTTTGTCGCACGCACCACGCACACCAACCCGAATCACGTTTTGCAAATGATGGAAGCGGCGATGGATCATGACGGCTTCAGTTTCATCGAATGCCTGAGCGAATGCGTGGAGTTCTATGAAGGTGCCTTCGACGCGAGCAATCCCCGCAAGGGCGGCGTGTTCAACGAAGTCCCGAAGAACCACGATGTCACAGATGAACTCGCAGCTTACAAACTCGCCGGCGAACCCTTCCCCGGCTGCTTCGGTATTTTCTACAAGAACAACAAGCCAACCAAGAACGCCAGGGAAGCCGAGATCAACAAATCCTTCCAGGGCAAAGTGACCGGCATGAAAGACTGGCAGATTCTCCAGAAGAATTTTGATAAATTGAAATAATTTTTTTCGACGCTAAACGCCCCGGCTTGCGTCGGGGCGTTTTTATTTTTCATCAGCATGGACCCTGCAGGTTTTCAACAAATCCTCGATCAAAAAATTTGCCTTGGGCCAATCAACGCCGGCGATGCCGAAGAGTTATTCCGGTTGGTTGAACTCGACCGCGTTTACTTGCGCGAATGGCTGCCTTGGCTTGATGGGAGCCGTTCAATCCAGGACACGCTGAATTTCATCGAATTCTCCCAAAAGCAGTTCGATAGCAAGGTGGCACTCCAGGTTTGCATCCGCTACCAAAACAAGGCCGCCGGGGTCATTGGATTTCATCATTTCGATTGGGTGAACCGGTCGGCGACAATTGGCTACTGGCTTGCGCGGGATTTTCAGGGAAGGGGAATCATGACGCGAAGTTGTGCTTCGCTCACAAATTACGCTTTCGCTGGACTAGGATTAAATCGCGTCGAGATTCGCTGCGCTGTGAAGAACCAAAAAAGCCGGGCCATTCCGGAAAAATTGGGGTTCAAAAATGAAGGAACTGTTCGCGATGGGGCATGGCTATATGATAAATTTGTAGATCTGGTTACTTACGGAATGTTGAGTCGGGAATGGCCGGAGAAAATCATTTGATTCATGCCCCACATCCACGAAAAAATTGATTTCACGGTGGCGATTTTCATCGTCAACGAATCGAAAATTCTGCTGATCCATCATCGGAAACTGGACAAGTGGCTGCCGTTGGGAGGGCATATTGAGCTGGACGAAGACCCGGAACAGGCCGCGCTGCGCGAAGCGCGCGAGGAAAGCGGTCTGGAAGTAGAGCTGCTCGGTGAACGTCCTCCCACAACTTCGCCCGGCACCCGCGCACTGATCACTCCGCGCTTTCTGGATATCCATCGCATCAGCGATACGCACGAACACATCGGAATCATATACTGGGCTCGACCCCAAAATGGCAAACTTGCGCTGACCGCTGCAGAGCATCACGATATCCGCTGGTGTGGTGTTGAGGATCTGGAAACACTGCAGCCGCCCATATCGGACGCAGTGAAATGGTATTGCCGCAAGGCAATCGAGGAGATTTCTCGCCCGTGACGATCCGGAGACTCAAGGCGGCGTATTTCACGATCGAGGGGTTGAATTCCTTCACGACTGTCATTTTTCTCAATTACCTTTATTTTTTGACCCGCGACGTCTTCGGCTTTGACAACAAGCGAAACCTCGCGCTCGCCGCGCTCCTTGGTCTGGTTTACACATTTGCCGCGTGGCAGGCCGGAAAATTTGCCCAACGCCGCGGTTATTTTACCGCCCTTAAAACCGGTTTTATCCTGCTGTCCGCCGCGTATGTTCTGGGATTCATTTTTCAGGACATAATCGGCCTGATTCTTGCCGCTATGATGGCTAGCATCGGTACATGTTTCATCTGGCCAACTCTTGAGGCCCTGGTCAGCGAGAACGAAACGGCGGACCGCGTGCCGCATTTGGTCGGCATTTATAATGTCGTCTGGGCGGTCTCGAATGCGTCCGCCTTCTTTATTGGTGGGACGCTGATCAAATTATTCGGTTTCAAAGTCATCGTGGTTTTGCCATTGATGCTCACGCTCGTTATGCTGGCGATGGTTGTCTGGCTGCAAAAGGAGGCTGCTAATATTGGTCATGGCCGGAAGGAATCATCAACCATTGCGACGCCGGTTGATCCGGAGCGGCCCTCGCCTGTCGTGGCCGCCTGTTTTTTGCGCATGGCCTGGCTGGCAAACCCGTTTGCTTATATTGGCATCAATACCCTGATCGCAGTGATTCCCGGCATCGCGGCGAAATTCCAACTGTCCCCGATGGGTGCCGGCTTCGTCTGCTCTCTATGGTGTTTTGTAAGGCTTGGCACCTTCGTTGGTTTGTGGCGCTGGACCGGCTGGCATTACCGATTCCACTGGCTCGCGGGAGCCTTCGCCCTGCTCGTTGTTTCCTTCGCCACCATTTTGATGTCCCCGAGTCTCATCGTGTTGATGCTCGCCCAGGCCTTTTTCGGCTCTGCGATCGGCTTGATTTATTATTCGTCACTTTTTTATTCGATGGACGCCGGCGATGCCAAAGGTGAGCACGGCGGCATCCACGAAGCGGTGATTGGCGTGGGCAATTGCGTTGGCCCGGCGGTGGGCGCCGCCGCCCTGCAATTCCTGCCTCAAATGCAAAACAGCGGCGCCGTCGCTGTCAGCATGCTGCTGCTCGGAGGGTTGGGCGGATTGCTGGTCATCCGAAAAACCGCAAAATAAGCAATTCTTGGCTGGTTCTTTGCACCTCCCCGATTTGGTTCCTGCGAAAATGCTGGCTGTTCACTGCAGTAAAACTTGTTTTCTCTGCTGTTCATTTGTTGCTAAGCTGTTCTCCATGTCTGCTGAACAACAACCGGTCCCGCCTTCGAATCCTGACGAGAAGGGCTTGCCTGCGTTAAGTAACGCGAACATCCAACCTGAACGCAAGACCCTCGATGACCGTGCGAAGATGAGCGAGCTTGAACGCATCCGCCACTCATGCGCCCACGTGCTCGCTACTGCAATTCTGCGACTCTGGCCGGACGCGCAATTCGCCTATGGTCCACCGGTTGAAAATGGATTTTATTACGACGTGGAATTGAGTCATCGCATCGCGCCCGAAGATTTTGAAAAACTCGAGGCCGAAATGAAAAAGGAAATCAAGGCCAATAACCCTTTCGAAAAAATCGTCGTCACCCGCGAACAAGCCATCAAGGATGCGGAGAGCGGCCGCCTCGGCGCACTCGCCGAACGTCCCGGCCACGCGAGCAAGTTCAAACTGGATTTGTTGAATCAGATTCCCGAAGGCGAACCAATTTCGTATTTCAAAAACGGCGACTTCATCGACCTCTGCGCCGGTCCCCACGTCATGCGCACCGGCAACATCGGTGCCTTCAAGCTGACTATCGTCGCCAGTGCGTATTACAAGGGCGACGAACGCAATCCCCAGCTTCAGCGCATCTACGGCACTGCTTTCAAAAACAAGACGGCAATGGATGAGTATTTCAAGATGGTCGAGGAAGCCAAACGCCGCGACCATCGCAAGATCGGTGCGGAGATGGGCCTGTTTGCTTTGGATACGGAATACGTCGGACCAGGTTTGCCGCTCTGGTTGCCCAAGGGAACCGCCATCCTCGAAGAACTGGAGAAACTGGCCAAAGAAACGGAATTCGCCGCCGGTTATGTGCGCGTGAAGACGCCGCATATCGCCAGAGAGAAAATGTATCTGACCAGCGGGCATCTGCCGGTCCTTTACGCGGATTCAATGTTTCCGCCCATGGAAATGCCGCTGGAAGAAGACGCCAAACGCAAGCAGGACGCTCTTGAAACGAAGCAACGATCCTTGACTACGAAATTGCAAGTGGCCCAGGGTGACGGAAGCGACGCCAATCTTGTATCTCAATATCAAGAGTCACTTCAAAGGGTGGAGAAGGAGCTTCAATTTTTCCCCGAACGTGAGCGTTACTACCTCAAAGCCATGAACTGCCCGCATCACCACCGCATTTTTGCGGCGGAACCGCACAGCTATCGCGATCTGCCGTTACGTCTCGCGGAATATGGCACTTGTTACCGTTATGAGCAGAGCGGCGAGTTGATCGGCCTCATGCGCGTGCGTTCGCTTAACATGAACGATGCGCACATTTATTGCACCGAGGAGCAGTTCGCCGCCGAGTTCAATGCGGTGAACGACATGTATCTCAAATATTTCAAGATTTTTGGAATCGAGAAATATGTGATGCGCTTTAGCACTCACGATCCCTCGCGCCTCACCGGTGACAACGCCAAGTTCGTGAATGAACCGGAACTTTGGAAGAAAACCGAGGCTTTGGTGCGACAGGTCCTGATTGATTCAAAAATCCCGTTCGTCGAAGTCCCAAATGAAGCCGCGTTCTACGGCCCGAAAATTGACGTGCAGGTTTGGAGCGTTATCGGGCGCGAGTTCACGCTGGCCACGAATCAGGTGGATTTTGCCGTGCCGGCCAAATTTGGCCTGCAATACAAAGACCGCGACAATACCTTCAAAATTCCTCTGTGCATCCATCGTGCACCGCTCGGTACTCATGAACGATTCATCGGCTTTTTGATCGAGCATTATGCCGGCAATTTCCCGCTCTGGCTTGCTCCCGAACAAGTGCGGGTCATCACTTTGAACGACGACGCGGCACTGATCGACTACGCACGGCCGATCGTAAATGAACTGCGGGCCAGCATGGTTCGCGCGGAAGGGGATTTTTCTGCGACACCAATCAAGGCGAAGATTGCCGCGGCCGAAGAAGCTCGTGTACATACCATGCTTGTGATTGGTGCCCGCGATGTCGAAGCGGGCAACGTTTCTCTGCGCCTGCACCACGGCGGCCCGCAGGGGGCGAAACCCAAGGCACAGCTGATCGTCGATATCTTGCAAAGTATCAGGGAACGGCGGCCCTGAACTCCATCAACAACCGACTTATTATCAGCTGAAGGGTTGAACAAAAAGAGGCGGAAAACCTCCATCTCTCCTTCTTTTCTAAATCCGGGTACGTTCGTTATTGACGGGCGTGCGCCGTGACCGTGCTTATTTTTGAAGTGTATTTCCTTGGAAATTAACCCCATTATTTCGTCGCGCACGAATAGTGCGCTAATCTATGAAGTCTTCCCTGCCACTAAGCAATAACGTACATCTTTTACGGTGGGTAAAAAAAATGGCGGCCCTCTGCAAACCCGATGCCATCCATTGGGTCAGCGGTTCACAGCTGGAATACGATACGCTCTGCCGGGAAATGGTCGAAACCGGCAAGCTCATCAAATTGAATCCAAAAAAATGGCCCGGGTGTTATCTGGCGCGTTCCGATGCCGGAGATGTTGCGCGCGTGGAGGATCGAACCTTCATCTGTTCGCTTTCCAAGTGGGCGGCGGGGCCGACCAACAATTGGGTGAATCCGTTCGAGATGCGCAAGACCTTGCGGCGGCTGTTTGACGGCTGCATGCGGGGGCGCACCATGTATGTGTTGCCGTTCAGCATGGGACCCATCGGCTCCCCAATGTCCCAAATCGGGCTCCAACTTACTGACTCTCCTTACGTCGTGGTGAACATGCGCATCATGGCGCGCATTGGCAAAAAAGTATTTGATTTGATTGACCACGGATTCGAAAGGGTTGTTCCGTGCATGCACTCTGTGGGTGCACCTCTCAAGAAAGGACAAAAGGACGTGGCATGGCCCTGTAACCCTGACAAGTACATCGTCCACTTTCCGGAAACGCGCGAGATCTGGAGTTACGGCTCCGGTTACGGCGGCAACGCCTTGCTGGGGAAAAAATGTTTCGCGCTGCGGATTGCCAGTGCCATGGCGCGAGATGATGGCTGGCTGGCGGAGCACATGCTCATCCTGGGCGTCGAGAATCCCCATGGCGAAAAAACGTATGTCGCCGCCGCTTTCCCGAGCGCCTGTGGCAAGACCAACTTTGCCATGATGATCCCGCCTTCTGCGTTTAAGAATCAGGGTTGGAAAATCTGGACGGTTGGTGACGATATTGCCTGGATCAAACCGGACGCAGAAGGCCGTTTGCGTGCGATCAACCCCGAGGCTGGCTTCTTCGGCGTTGCACCCGGCACGAGCAATACGACGAACCCGAACGCCATGAAGTCGCTTGCGAAGAATACGATTTTCACCAACGTGGCACTGACCGACGACGGCGGTGTCTGGTGGGAGGGCATGACCGAAGTGCCGCCCGCACACGCCATTGATTGGCAGGGCAAGACGTGGACCCCGGAAAACGCGAAAGCGACCGGAGCCAGGGCCGCGCATCCGAATGCTCGTTTTACAGCGCCAGCCAGGCAATGTCCCACCATGGATCCGGACTGGGAAAACCCTGAAGGCGTGCCCATTAGCGCGTTCATTTTCGGTGGGCGGCGCGCCACAACCATGCCGCTCGTGTATCAGGCGTTCAATTGGTCAAGCGGCGTATTCGTCGGTGCCACCATGGGCTCCGAAACCACTGCCGCCGCCGGAGGCACCATCGGCAAGATTCGCCGCGATCCGATGGCGATGCTTCCGTTTTGTGGCTACCACATGGGTGATTATTTTGGCCATTGGATTAACTTGCAGCGCAAGCTCAGCGTAACCCCGCGTATTTTCCACGTGAACTGGTTTCGCAAAGGCGCCGACGGAAAATTTCTCTGGCCGGGCTTCGGAGAAAACCTGAGGGTGCTCAAATGGATCGTTGACCGCGCGCACGGTCGCGCCCTCGGGAAGGAAACTCCGATTGGCTGGGTACCGCGTTACGAAGACATCGATTGGACCGGCCTTGATTTCACGCGCGAAAAATTTGACGAATTGCAAACATTCGATCGGGCTGCCTGGCGCGCTGAGATTATTGGTCAGGAGGAGTTCTTTTTCGATCTGCATGACCGCTTGCCCAAGGAATTGCTTTATGAGCGAGAATTGTTGATCTGTCGCATGTGACCGGTGATCACGGCGTTGGCTTTCAGCAATTTGACATCCTTGCCGCTCGATTGCCTGTTTGGCTTTGAAACGTTAGCGTTGGTATCATTCACGCTGCTTGAACTCGTCATTCGTCGGGCTGGTCTCCAGATTGATTGTCGTCTCCTGGGACATTGCTGGCCTGGCACGCATATTCGGCTGGACGGCGATAGGTCACCTAAAGAATTCAGAATCCCCCTTGAGGCAATGATTGGTCGATCTCCTCAACCAACCATGCCGCAGTCATATTTCCATTGCTGTAGTGGAACATTGTCGATTTGGATGGTTCTGATTCCTGCCGTTCGTAATCTCACTCCCTGGCCGGACAAACCAGTTCCTCTTGGGCACGCATAATGCTATACACGATAAGAGTCTGGAAGCTTGGAAATCCTTAATCGTGAATACTTTTTACCAAAACAAGGCGGGTGGCCGGCGGCATCGCCTGCCGACCAAGACCAACCTGAATTAATATCTTGAAAGCACCTCTGCCGGCGAATGAATTGGAACGTGTAAAAGCGCTGCACGACTACGAGATTTTGGATACGGCTCCGGAGCAGGATTTCGATGACATCACGCTGCTGGCATCTCATATTTGTGAAACGCCGATCGCCTTGATCAGCCTGGTTGACGACAACCGGCAATGGTTCAAGTCCAAGGTCGGCACCGCCGAAACTGAGACCCCGCGTGATATTGCGTTTTGCGCCCATGGAATTCTGCAACCCGATGTGTTCGTTGTCGAAGACGCGCTGGCCGACCAGCGCTTTGTTACGAACCCGTTGGTCACCGGCAACGCTAAACTCCGGTTTTACGCCGGTTCCCCACTGATCAATTCGGAAGGTCACGCCTTGGGTATGCTTTGTGTGAATGATCGAGTGCCGCGTAAATTGAGTGTCGAACAGAAATCTGCCTTGCAAGCATTGGCTCGCCAGGTGGTGGCACAATTCGAACTGCGGCAGAATTTTAAACGACTCGCGGAAACCATTTCCCAGCGTGAGCAGGCTGAAATCAAACTGAAACAGCGGACAGAGGAACTGGCGCAAAGCAACCGGATACTGTCGGGCGTCATTGAAGAGCGCAAGCGATCAGAACATGAGCGGCAAATGATGGAAACGCAATTGCGCCAATCCCAAAAGCTTGAGTCCATCGGCCAGCTGGCGGCTGGCATCGCTCACGAAATTAACACGCCAATGCAATATGTTGGCGACAATACACGTTACGTCAAAGACTCTTTTGCAGCCATCGGCAAGGCATTGCAATGTTTTGAAGACCTGCACGCCGCCTCCAAGGCAAACGCCGTCACTCAGGAATTGTTGGCCCGTCACGAGGGGGTTTTGGTTGCCACGGACCTGAAATACCTTCTCGAACAGATTCCGTCAGCTCTCAACGAGACGCTCGAAGGCGTGGAGCGAGTTTCAAAGATTGTCAACGCAATGAAAGAATTTTCGCACCCCGGCGGCAAGGAGAAATCTCCCGCCAATTTGAACAAGGCCATCGAAAGCACCGTCGTTGTAGCCCGCAACGAATGGCACTATGTCGCCGAAATGAAACTGGATTTGGAACCGGATTTGCCGCTGGTTCCGTGTTTTCTTGGCGAATTTAATCAGTGCATTTTAAGCCTGGTGGTTAATGCCGCGCACGCCATCGGCGATGTCGTCACAAATCAGGCCGGCACCAAAGGTCTCATTACCGTGCAAACCCGGACGGTCAATGGATCCGTCGAGGTCAGGGTCACTGATACCGGCACGGGCATTCCTGAAGCCGCCCGGTCCAAAATCTTCGAGCCGTTTTTCACGACCAAGGAGGTGGGCAAAGGTACCGGGCAGGGACTCTCAATCGTTTATGCCAATATTGTCAAAAAACACGGCGGCACCGTAAGGTTTGAAACGGAGAGCGGGAAGGGAACGAGTTTCATTCTATGTCTGCCATTGGCAAGCGTTGGCAATTCCCTCGCTGGACGTTGATTTATGAAAAATCTTCTGTTTGTGGATGACGAACCGCGGATCTTGCAGGGAATTCAACGACAGCTGCGCGTCATGCGCCATGAATGGCAGATGAACTTTATGGAGAGCGGCGCGAGGGCTTTGGAATACATGGCGTTGACTCCCGTTGACGTCGTGGTGACTGACATGATGATGCCCGTGATGGACGGTGCGCAATTGCTCACCCAGGTTCGCGACCGTTTTCCCGATACGGTGCGTCTCGTGCTTTCCGGTCAGTCGGACCGTGAGTCCATCTTGAAGTTGGTGGGACCAGCGCATCAATACCTTCCCAAGCCTTGCGACACTCTGGAACTGCGGAATGCCATCGGACGGTCACTGGGCTTGCGCGACCTGCTCTTGAACAATGACCTCAAGCGACTGGCCACTAAGTTGTGTTCCCTGCCAACTCTGCCGGCATTATATGTTCAACTGACTGATGAATTGCGGAAGAATGATCCATCCATCGAAAAGGTCTGTGAGATTATTTCGCTGGATTTAGGGATGACTGCCAAGATCATGCAGTTCGTCAATTCGGCATTTTTTGGCCTTCCACAGTCTCTGGCTGCTGTCAGGGATGCCGTCCTTTATCTCGGCCTATCGACGATCCGCGATCTGGTCCTGTCGCTTCAGGTTTTTGGGCAATTTGACCAGACATCCATCAAGGCCTTTTCCATTCAGGATCTCTCTCAACATTGCTGCCTGACGGCTGTGTTGGCGCGCAAAATCGCCGCTGCCGAGCAATGTAATTCCAAATTTGAAGAACAATGTTTCCTGGCCGGATTATTGCATGATGTGGGCCGACTCGTCCTGGCTTCCAGTCGTCCAGACGAATATGCCAGCGTGATTGAAAACGCGCGCAAACAAAGCCTGTCGATATGGGAGGCTGAACAGCTTCAGTATGGCGCGACGCATGGTGAAGTCGGCGGTTATTTGCTGGCCTTATGGGGATTGCCGATGCCGGTTGTTGAAGCGGCTACTTTTCATCATCGCCCGGGCAATTGCGTGCAACATGGTTTTTCGCCCGCGATCGCCGTCCACGTCGCCGATGCACTCACCCACGAAATTACTCATTCGCATCCCGAATGGCTGGGCTACCAAATTGACCTGCCCTGCCTTGCCAAATTGGGACTTGAGAAGCGTCTTGTAGAATGGCGGGCAAAATGTTTTGAGCAAACCCCCCGCGCCTCCCGGCCGGCAGCCAATTGAAATGTTATGAACGATAGAATCCTGTTTGTTGATGATGATCCCAACCTGCTCGCGTCGCTGGAGCGAAACTTGCGCAATAAATTCAAATTGGAGACGGCAACCAGCGGCGAGGCCGGCCTGGCCAAATTGACTGCCACAAACGGTGCCGGGCCGTTTGCCGCCGTTTTTTCCGACCGGCAAATGCCGAACATGGACGGCATCCAGTTTCTGTCCAAGGTTCGCGAACAGGCGCCCGATACCGTGCGGGTTATGCTTACCGGCAATGTCGACCTGGAACAGGCGATTCGCGCCGTTAACGAGGGAAATATCTTCCGCTTTCTGATCAAGCCGTGTCCTCTCGATGATTTGACCAAAACGGTTGAAAGCGCCCTCACCCAATATCGGCTGATCACTGGCGAGAGGGAATTGCTCGATAAAACTCTGAATGGCAGCATTAAACTGCTCACGGACATTCTCTCCATGGTGGACGCAAAATCCTTCGGCCAGGCCGAACAATTGCGGGATTTGATAACCAAGGTCTCCCAAACAACTCCGCTGGCCAAAATCTGGGAAATACATCTCGCCGCCATGTTGTCGCCGATCGGTTACGTGACGCTGCCGTCCGAAACCTTGGTCAAAGCCCGGGAGGGTTCGCTGCTTTCTAAGAAAGAGGAGCAGCTTCTGGATTCAATTCCCGAGATAACCGCGCGTTTGCTCGCCAATATTCCCCGTCTGGAAGGTGTGGCCAGGATCGCCCGCTACCAGCACAAACGGTTCAACGGTGATGGTTTTCCGGCGGACGCCATTCGAGGGCAGGAGATTCCATTGGGGGCCCGTCTTTTAAAAATACTCAATGACATGCTCCAGATTCAGGCGAGAGGATCTTCCCGGGCTCAAGCGCTGGACGAATTGTCCGCGCGACTGGGGTGGTATGATTTGGAGTTGCTCGCCTCAATCCGGACGGGTTTTGGAATCGCGGGTGAAAAACCGGACAATTTCAAGCAAGCCATCGCGATTGAGGCCAATAACCTGACGATCGGCATGCTGCTCACTTCTGACGTT
The DNA here is from genome assembly GCA_050008355.1 of Verrucomicrobiota bacterium. Classification (GTDB taxonomy): domain Bacteria; phylum Verrucomicrobiota; class Verrucomicrobiia; order Limisphaerales; family UBA11358; genus UBA11358. Next base: position 402 of record JBEKMT010000148.1, on the reverse strand, counting down.
TACACTAAGGATAATATCTTAATTCTATCTGCGGGTCATCACCTTAACGCCACCATCCTGGAAAGAATTCGGAACTTCAATCTCATCCACGGCATTCGGGAACCCATCTACGTCAAAATGCCAAAATTCTAGCCTACATCCCTTCATCAAATCGAGGCTGCGTTAAGTTTAAAATCTAATACTAACTTTTGACTTGGATTATGATGTTTTATGACGTATAGTCGATGAATGGTGAATCGTCTGCCCAGATCAAATAAAGTCGTTGAAAACCTCGAAAAGCGCGAAAAAAAGGACTCAGACCTTCGCGCTGCCATTGCTCGAAGCAAAACTCGCTTTGACGCAAGCCGGAACGCGCCTGGGGTAATCGAACCGCCGGTCACCGGCAAAGTGAGTTAGTTGACG
>JBEKMT010000147.1:0-13521 GCA_050008355.1 Verrucomicrobiota bacterium | reverse complement strand
ATTCATCCGCCAGAATCGGATTTACGCTCGGATATTCGGGCCATTTCGTCATTTGTTTTCGTGATCCAGACGAAAATGGCAGGAAGGATGCCGGAAGGATGTCCGAACCCCCGTCGTCTTGGCGGACGTAAATGTCTGAATGGGCGGTTCGGCGCAGCTACCCTTTGGCCAACAAAAGAAAGATTATTTTTGTTGTTTACCGTCGTCAGGGCACGTTCTTCGGTGTAAAAAATCCGCGGTTCCACGTCCTTTTCCGTCAGGCTGGTGCGTTACCTCATGATGCTGACCACTGGGATATTAATGGACAGGACAATATCGCTGGGTGTGTGCAGCAGAACAAAGGGCGTCAACAACATCTGCGGCAGGGCCGCTACCACGAACGAACAAGGACCGACGGAGAGCTAGGCCGACAATCCACATGCCCTATATCCCCCGATTTCAATTATGCTCGGGTTCAAGCCCCGTTGCCAAAGAAGCTTGCAGGCGTGATGAAGAAATGAAGCCACCGGTGCGGCAGGAGCCACTGCCGCTACCGGCGGGGAGGCGGTGCGATTTATGTGTAGTTCGGCGGGATTCGGCTCCGAAGATGATACCGGCTTTATTAGCGACACGTGTGCAACCCAGATCCGGTCAACCATCAGGATCTGCGGACTCTGTCTCGATGATGTCTCCAGCGTGCTCACCTTATCCAGTGTCAAAATGTTTATTCTAAATTAACCAAACTGTTTTCAGGTATTGCAGAGTTCGTGCCAAATGGACGCGCACCTTTTGGATTTTTCACAACAAGCTTGGCAGCAATGTTTTATCGAGCAATCAGAGTGTTGGTCGAAGTTTATCCAGCGGTTAACTCATCACCAGAAAGTCGCTTATCCGACACCTTGTCGCCGGGTCGTCGCAACGAAACCTGCAAAGCGGGGTGCGCGGAACAATGTGGTTAGATCAGGCGGTCATTTATCCGTTTTGTGGAGAAATGCGCGATGAGAATGCCAAGAGCAACAAGATCCAGAACAGTGAGGGTCATCGGCCAGCGCGTCCGATATGTTACACGACCCTATAAATCCGCCGGTTCCACCGGAAGTGAGCCAATCCCGCAGCCACACTGGTCAGCGGCCAGTGTGAGGCCGTTCGGTCCACCAGGATCTCGATTCAAGGAGGGCACCAAGGCAAACTATTATTGGGAGACAACGGGATCGACTCCGGCCGCAACCGAAGCAAAACCCGGAATTGTCTTTGCGAATGCGGTTCGCCCAGAATCAATAGAGTGCGCTTGTCCGCTCCCTTGCGGAGCGAAAGTCGACCGACCAGGAGGATAGCGTTTAAAGTCATGGCACATTTGTTCGAAGAATGCCATCACTCAAAATGAAGGCCCTTAGTCCACCCTGCCCCCTTAAAAAGTCAGCCGCGCCGGGTGCAAACGCCTGATCCATCCAATAGCATGGCCGGCATTCCTCCGTGCCAAAGAAACGCACGCCTTGAATCTGAAACTCGTGGCCGACCAGATCATTCAAAACTACGCCGGCAGTAATCACGTTGCGTCGGAAAACCGATGATGGCCTGTCCCGCACACCAAGTGCCTGGCTGATCGCCTCGCAGGTTTCCAATGCGAAAAAAGTGATCTGACCTTTATAATTGTCCTTGAAGTCAAAAAAACGGTCGCCCCGGAGACCACGTCCGGCCACGCAATCAATCTCCACCACTTCCACGATCGGATTTAGTCCGGGTGGCATACCATGATACCCCACAAAATTATGTCCTGCCGCGATGTAAAGCCGGCAAATATTCGGGCATTCTGTCCTCGTGATGGTTTTGAGGGCTGCCAAGGCATCATCCGATGTGCTCACGAGCAACTGATTATGAAGAAAATCAGTCCACATTCAACTCAGCATTGTGCCGGAACAGTTGCACCAGCCACAATCCGGGCTGAGCGGGGGTACTTTCAACGGCTGTTTAAAAGACCTAGTAGCATAAGGTCTGAATCGGATGCTCTCCGGGCACCCAGGACGCGAGGCTTCGTTGAATGAAATTCTTCGAATTTGAACAATCGTGTTTCACGTTCGCAATCGGAAACCACGTGCCTGATCAAGACTTCGCCCTCGCGGGCACTGGCGAACTCCTCAAAAACGATGTCTATTTTTAGCTGCCGTCCGTTGACCGGCGTTTGCGCATTTCCAAGATATGCTGCTTCCTCGTGCCAGTTTAAGGTCATGCCTTCCAATTGAGCAACTTCATTTGAGGCCGGTGTCATATCATAGCCAGGCAGCGGACGTGCGCGGCACAGCGAGGCGCCCCAGCCACCCCGCGATCAACAAAATTCCTGCGGAAAACTGGGTAACGATCAACCCCAGAGAAAACGTCGGGCGAGCCCAATTGATTGCTGCAGAGTTGTATTGATCTGCTTAAGCCATGGATCCCGAACCAAAGCAGCATCAATTGAGAACCCTGGTACAAAAAGAAAATCCCCAACACCACCCGTGCGATTGCGGGGACGGAGCCAGCATTCGTCTGAAACAGCAATTGCAACATATCGATATCCTTTTAGTTAATGGCATTCTTCACGCTGCCGGTTAGGGCACGGCATTGTCCAAGTTAATTGTCAACGTTTCCTAGAAAACGATTGAACTGCTCATTTGTTTACGCATGGGAGATGCCAAACGTTGCAAGGATTAGCACATTTCGCACAATTGGCCATCTGACAAGGCCATGAGTAAATTGGAGGAGTTCAACAGGAGCCCCACAACTCGCGGCCAATTCCGTTGTGATGTCGCCATTTCGACTGCCAGTCGAGCGGGCGACAGCCAACGTACACTATGAACGAGCGTATGCAAATTCCCTTGCGGCGTTGCCGGCTGCACGGAATTGCCTGAAAAATTTAGCAGGTTGCGGCCATGATTTGAACGAGTTGAATACCTCAACGCGGGAAAAGGATTGCGTGACACCGCAAAGGGAGACGTACGCAAAAAATGCAACAACTCAACGCGAACGCAAAGTTTTTGGGCTGGAGGGTTTGAGGGCGGCACCCCATGACGCCCACTCGACTCGCTGTCGGAATCCCGACATTCGGCGCTGGGCCGGAAGTCATCAGCGCGCACGGCTTGGACAAGGTATTTTGCCTTTAAACCCTAGCGATTGCGAGTGATGCAATGACAGGTGCCCCGCACTTGCGGGTTTGGCATTGAATATGCAAAAGTCAAATCAATGAAAAATGCAAGTTTGATGATGCTGCCTGAACCCAGGCGTTCGGGTCAATTGAAAGCAAGAGACTCCGGACGGAGCCTAAAGATCTGCATCGTCTTTGATGAAGAGCTTAGTGCGCGTAATGCTGAAGTCCTGATCCGGCACGTTACTTCGGATTTTGGATGCAATACGCGTTTGCTCAAATTCGACGAATTGCGTTCGCCGAAGGTTCGAGTAACGACTGCCCGCAGTGCTTACGATATGGATATCCTGGTGCTGGCAGTTCACGACGATCAAATGTTACCTGCCCACATACAGAAATGGTTGAGCATTTGCATGGGGTTCAGAGGCGAACATCAGCAAGGAGCGCTGGTGGCGTTGATTGACAAGTTAAATGAGAGCAGTGGTCCGGTTTCGGAGTTGTTGGTTTATTTGGAGGCCGTGGCCAAATTCGCGAGACTGGCGTTTTTCCCGCGGTACCGAAATTATGTCAATGCGCCGAAGCCGGAATTCTCAATTACGCCACGGTGGACTGGAGCCGCTCAATTTTCGTTGCCCGCCTGACCGTGATCGTGAGTACCGGGGAAACGTACGATGGTGGAATGCTTTCGAGGCAATTTGGAAGTCCGGGTGAGTTCGCAAAAGGGATTGATTCAATCTCCTGAATCACCCATGAATAAGGGAAACTCTCAAAGAATGAATCCATGAGCATAGCTGTCTCGAATGTACCAAGCGCAGTCACCGGGCGCCCGCCGCTTCCGCCCTTCACAACTGAGTCTGCGGTTGAGAAGGTACGGCTGGCGGAAAACGGCTGGAATAGTCGTGACCCCGGGAAAGTGGCACAGGCCTATACCGTGGATAGCTGCTGGCGCAACCGTGCAGAATTCATCCAGGGCCGCGCTGCCATCATCGAATTCCTGACCCGCAAATGGCGGAGGGAGTTGGATTATCGCCTCATCAAAGAATTATGGGCTTTCAAAGAAAGCCGAATCGCCGTGCGTTTCGCTTACGAATGGCATGACGATACGGGTAATTGGTTCCGCTCTTACGGCAACGAAAACTGGGAGTTCGAATCCAACGGACTCATGCACCACCGGCATGCCAGCATCAATGACCTGCCAATTCAGGAAACCGAACGAAAATTCAGGTGGGATAACTCAAAGCCACGGCCGTTGGATCATCCCGGATTATCAAATTTGGGCCTGTGATCCGGAAATGTAAACAATTCGCAATCCTTCATAGCGTTTAGAGAAATAGTGCAACCGGGCGGCAGCCAGATTCCTTGCAAGGTTGACAGCCGCTGTCGGCTGTGATTTTTTAGGTTAGCTATTGCGAACGGGAGCAGCATCAATTGAAAGAGCCTTTTCGGCGCGGGGTGCTGTTTTTTTGCCAAGGAAAGATATTTCTTAAGCCACCCAGTCGCAATATCATCCGACATGCGCGTGCTATTTTTCGCCCAACTCAAAGACGTCACCGGTTGCGCTGCCACAGAACTGGCACCGCCCGCACCGCTAAACCGCGAAGAACTTTGGATGGCGTTGCTGGAACAGTTTCCCGGTCTGGGCGCCCATCGGCCAAATGTCCGGCTCGCCCGCAATTGGGAATATACTGACGCGGCAACTCGGTTCGTAAGAGGCGATGAAATCGCGTTGATCCCGCCAGTCTCCGGCGGCTGATCCAAGGGGGCTGATCTATGGACTCCTGATTTATATCGCGCATGGAAATCGAAATCCAACTGACCCACCTGCCGATTCCGGAAAAAGTTACCCCTTCGTCGCAGGCTGGCGCGTACGGCGCATGGCTGGAGTTTCGTGGCGTGGTGCGTGGCGAGGAGAACGGGCAGACCATCGGCGCTTTGGATTATGAGGCTTATCCCGAAATGGCGGAACGGGAAATACGGCGATTGCTGGAAACCCTTGCCAATCGACATCCCTGTCTCACGGCAAAGGTGGTTCACCGCGTCGGCGTCGTGCCGGTCAATGAGACGGCAATTTATCTTGGTGTCACCGCCAGGCATCGCGCCGAAGCCATCTCACTGCTCGGCGAATTCATGGATCAGCTCAAACAGAACGTACCGATCTGGAAACGACGTGCTCTGCCGGTTGGCGGGCCGGTGGCAACTGTTCAACACGCTCCAATCGGTTCTGAAACCAAAGCCGCAACGAGTGCCGTGGATGCCGCCATCGCGGAAATTCATTCGCACTGCCAGCCCCTGCCTGGCCTTCGAGTCCCGCTCGCCGAGGCGTTTGGCCGCGTGCTGCGAGAGGCGGTGCATGCGCCGGAAGATTTGCCGACCAATGATCGATCCACCCGCGATGGCTACGCGATTCTGGCCGATGATACATCCGACTTTTTTCAAATCGTAGACACCATCCATGCGGCGGATTATAAACCGCGTGCGCTCCGAAAGTCCGAAGCCGTGCGGGTGGCCACGGGCGCGATCTTGCCGTGCGAAGGCGTACGGGTGCTGATGCAGGAAAATGTGGAGCGCAACAACGATTATATCCGCATTTCGAAACGGGAGGCCTCACTGAATCTTCGCCAACGCGGCGAGGATGTCAAAGCGGGAAGTCAGCTCGTGTCAGCGGGTGCGCGTCTGGACGGCGGCAAACTGGCGTTACTGGCCACCGGCGGTTGTGTCAGACCTTTGGTGAGTCCACAATTGCGCGTGGCTCATTTTACGACCGGCGATGAATTGGTGCCGCCGGAACAAACGCCTGCGCCGGGCCAAATCCGGGACAGCAACTCCATTTTAATTCGCAGTTTGCTCAAGCCGTATCAGGCTGTACTGGATCAGGCCCATTTGCCGGAAAATCTTGAAGCCGCGTGGCAGCGGCTTGATTTGGAGCAAGTTGGCGCCGCCGACATGGTTTTGGTTTCCGGCGGGGCCAGTGTGGGGGACAAGGATTTTACGCGCCCGCTATTAGAGCGGCTCGGGTTTAAGATTGTGTTTACCCACGTCAACGTGCGTCCCGGCAAGCCGCTCATTTTCGGCGTGAATGGTTCGCGCGTGGCTTTCGGCTTGCCGGGCAATCCGCTCTCGCACTTTGTCTGCTTTCATTTTGCCGTTGCTGCGGCCCTGGCGTCTTTGCTGGGCACCCGCGCTCCGTTTTTTCTGAGCGGGAGGCTGGCGACAAAACTGGAGGAAGAGCCGTGTCCCCGCGAAACGCTCTGGCCGGCGCGACTGGAATTTCCCGGGGGAGAACTCAACCTGCATCCGCTGGCATGGTCCAGTTCCGCCGACGTCACCTGTCTCGCGGCCGCGAACGCCTTGATTCGTGTCGCGGCCAACTCCAGTCCACTGGCGGAAGGCGTGAAACTGGATTTTTTGCCGACAGCGACTATCATGAATGAACAATGAAATGAAGGAGCAATTCTCCCATCTGGATTCCGGTGGCGAAGCGCGCATGGTTAACGTGGGGGCTAAGCCCGTCCAGCACCGGCGCGCGGTGGCTGCAGCCACATTGGTTTGCCGACCGGCCACCATTCGCGCACTCAAGCGGAATGCATTGCCGAAAGGTGACGTGCTGACCGTGGCTCAGATTGCCGGGATCCAGGCCGCCAAACGGACGAGTGAGTTGATCCCGCTTTGCCATCCGTTGGGATTGAGTTGTGTGGCCGTGACTTTCAAGGTGCGAACAACCGCCATCGAAGTCTCGTGCACGACGGAGACGAGCGCTCAAACCGGCGTGGAGATGGAGGCACTCACCGGCGCGTGTGTCGCAGCGCTGGCGCTTTACGATATGTGCAAGGCGGTGGACAAGACGATGCGAATCGAGGGCGTGCGCGTCATTGAGAAAATCAAACAATGAAAGACGCCCGCAGCAACGCCAGCGACAAGCTGAGCATTAATAACACCGATTCTTCAGGACGCGCGGTCGATTATTTGCGTATCTCGATTACGGATCGCTGCAACGAACGGTGTCTTTATTGCCTGCCGGAGAATTACTCCGACTGGTTGCCCCGCGGCGAGATTTTGGCTTACGATGAAATGCTGGCCATCGTGCGGGTGATGACGACATTCGGTGTGAAACGCTTTCGTGTGACCGGCGGCGAACCCCTCATCCGGCCGGGTGTGGTGCATTTTGTCCGCGAACTGGTGGCTACGCCGGGCGTTGAATCGGTCCTGCTGACCACGAACGGCACCCGGTTGCCAGAACTGGCACAACCGCTATTCGATGCGGGTTTGCGCCGTATCAACATCAGTCTCGACGCGCTTGACCCGGCGATTTACCGCTCGATCACCAACGGCAATGTCGAGCCGGTGCTGGAAGGCATCAAAGCGGTTAAGGCCATGGGATTTGATTCCGTGAAGATAAACACGGTGCTGATGCGCGGAAAAAATGATGGTGAAGTTTTTAGGCTGCTCGATTTCGCGGCGAAACATGACATCACCATTCGGTTCATCGAACTGATGCCCGTCAGCCTTACGGAAATGCTGAGCGAAAAAAACTTTTTCCCGGTGACCGAATTGTTCGAACGATTTCGGCGGGAGGAGGAACCAGAACCGCTCACGCAATCGTTCGGATTCGGCCCGGCAAGATATTTCCGGCTGAGAAAGCGCGGAGTGAAGGTCGGTTTGATCGGGGCTTTGAGCGACCTGCATTTCTGCGAACGCTGCAACAAGATGCGGCTGACCTGCGACGGCAAACTCCGCCCCTGTCTCGGCAATCACCTAGAAACGGATTTAAAACCCGCCCTGCGCCCACAGGTTGATCCAGCCGGGCTGCGTGAAATGATTTCTCACACGCTCGCAGTGAAACCAGTGGAGCACCTCTTCCGGAACAATTATCAACCACAACGCGTGATGACCGCTATCGGCGGCTAGAATCCAAAACCACGGAAACCGTTTCTCCCCGGCGCGCCGCGCCGTGGCACAGCCAGGGGGGTTGGCAAAATCAACTACAAACCTGCCGGTTGCATTTTTCAAGTTGATTTCACATTCCTGCTTGCCAAGTAACCAGGTTCCTTTTTAATTCCGCCCATGAATTCATTCGCGCATTCATTAATCCCCAGCGTTCTTATTCTTGCCAGTTTTAACAACGGGAATCCGGCTATGGCGCAGGACTTGCAGTCCGGTGATGCCAGCCGGGGGAGATTATTCTTTCAACAGAGTTGCGCCATTTGCCATGCCACGACATTGGGACCAGAGAACACCGTGATTGTGCGCCAGGGACCGGACCTTGTAGGAGTCGTAGGTCGTCATTCCGGCACCGGCTTGGGCTTTACGTACACGAAAGCCATGGTGAATTCGGGAATTACGTGGGGCCCTGCAACCCTGGATAAATTCCTAGCGAGTCCGATGAAAGACGTTCCCGGCACAACCATGCCTATCTACGTTGCGGATGCTCAGGCCAGGCGCAATCTCATTGCATTTCTAGCGACCCAGACAATCCCCACCGGAGTTACCCCCACCACTTTTGTTGCCACCTTAAATCAAAACGATACTAACGATTGGATGCACGCCGCCCCCGGCGTCAGGCATTACTTTACGCTTGCCGATTTACCATTGCCTTACAGCACCATTTCCGCCGGCAATGGCCCAAAAGTGGTCAAGAAACCGGACGAGGCCACCTTGTCGGTACCGCCGGGGTTCACCGTCCGCCTGTTTGCCTCAGGTCTGTCGGGCCCCCGATTGCTGCGCGTGGCCCCGAACGGTGATATTTTTGTGGCGGAGACAGGCGAAAATCGTGTTCGCGTGTTACGCGCGGCCGACGGCGCGGATCAGCCCACGAATAACCAAATCTTTGCCGATAACCTTGACCGGCCATTTGGGTTAGCGTTTTATCCGCCGGGGAAGAATCCGCGGTGGATTTACGTGGCGAACAATAATTCGGTGGTTCGCTTCCCCTATCGCAACGGCGATCTCAAGGCGCGCGGTCCCTCCCAAATTATTGTTCCCACCTTATGTCAAAGCTCTGGTGGCCACAGTACCCGCGATGTCGCTTTTTCCCGGGATGGCCGGCGCATGTTTATCTCCGTCGGTTCCGGGTCAAATGTGGCCGAAAACATGGCTAAAAAGAGCCCCGAGGACATCCGGCTATGGGAAGCCGAGCATGGCCGGGGTGCGGCTTGGGATTCCGAAGCCAATCGCGCTGACATCCTCGTGACGGACCCCAGAGGCCGCGAACCCCTCCTCACCTTTGCAACCGGCATTCGCAACGGTGCGGGAATGGCGGTGAATCAGGAAACGGGCGACCTTTGGGTCTCCACCAACGAGCGTGACGCCTTGGGAGACAACCTTGTACCCGATTACATTACCCGTGTGAAAGAAGGCGGATTCTATGGTTGGCCCTGGTATTACATCGGCAACCACGAAGATCCTCGACACGCCGGTGAACGTCCGGATCTTGCCGGCGTGGCAATTGTCCCCGACGTACTGCTGCAATCTCATTCAGCTCCTTTGGAAATGACTTTTTACACCGTCGCCAAAGGAGCCGCGGCATTTCCCGCAGAATACATCGGAGACGCATTCGCAGCATCCCACGGCTCCTGGAACCGCAGTTCCCGCACCGGCTACAAAGTCATTCGGGTGCGTCTTAATCACGGCGTTCCTACTGGCGAGTATGATGACTTTCTCACCGGTTTTGTCGTGGACAACGAAAGCGTCTGGGGTCGACCGGTAGGCGTTACTGTGGCGCATGACGGGGCGTTGCTTGTGACCGAGGACGGCAACAGCACAATTTGGCGCGTCTCCTATACCGGCGACTTCCAATAATCCGAACCACCCCGAGTGCCACCGGCGTGACCACCCCGCCGACGCCAGGGCGGATTCCGTTCGCCGACCAAAACCTCGATGGCGAATTGCCGGATTCCAAAGCCGGGCTTCCAGTGTGAAAGAACGGACATGAACACTCCCTAATCAATGGCTTTGACGACTTCTGCGGGGCTCATTTGGAATCCGAACGAAACAAAGCAATGTAATCATGTCTGGCGGCGTGTTTGACGACAATTGACCTCGAACGCAATGTGTTGCTTGACGTACTGCTCAATGAAGATTTCCTGGATCTTTGCCACGTTTAGGATGGCAAATCCAGCGCGACCAAGCTATTGAACGGCATGCTCATTTCAGGGAGATCGATGTGGTCAGCGTCAGCGTTCTCAGTGAGAACAACACTCCGGGAGAGGGTGCGCAGCGCCCCCCTAGTTCTAAAGTTCAACCTGAATGATTACAGCAATTTATGAGTTAAGAACAGCAAAGAATGTCATTCCCACAATCGAAAGGGACGTGTAGTATGCAGCCAATTCACAAGCGATGAGAATCACTGTTACACGAGAAACGTATCCGGGTGAAACCCGCGCGTCGCTCACCCCGGATGCAGTTGCGAAGCTGGTTAAATTGGGTGCGGAAGTGGAGGTAGAGGCAGGGATTGGGGTTGCCGCCGGTTTTCCTGAAGACGCCTATATCAAGGCCGGAGCCACCGTGTCCACGGATCGAAATCATCTTTTGAGTTCGGGTGATCTTGTGCTGGGCCTGCGAAAACCGACAATCGAAGAAGTTCGCCTGCTGAAGAAAGGGTCGGTCCACGCCAGCCTGCTCGATCCATTCAATGAGAAGGAGTTGATTCAAGTCCTCGCCGACTGCGGCATCAGCGCAATCAGCATGGAATTCATCCCGCGCACGACTCGGGCGCAGAAAATGGATGAGCTTTCGTCGCAAGCCAACCTCGCCGGCTACGAGGCTGTCATTCTTGCGGCGCGTTACTCCAACAAGATTTTTCCGATGATGACCACCGCGGCGGGAACGATTCTGCCGGCGAAAGTATTCATTATTGGCGTGGGTGTTGCCGGATTGCAGGCCATTGCGACCGCAAAGCGCCTGGGGGCGAAAGTGCTGGCTTACGACATGCGTCCGGTGGTCGAGGAGCAGGTGAAATCGCTGGGTGCGCAGTTTCTAAAAATTGATGTCGGCGAGACCGGCCAGACCAAGGATGGTTACGCCAAAGCCTTGACCGAAGAGCAGATTCAAAAGCAGCGTGCGGCGATGCAGAAAACCTGCGCCGAGTCTGACGTGGTGATCTGCGCCGCCCAGGTTTTTGGACGCAAGGCCCCGATTCTGATGACACCTGAAATGCTCGACGCCATGAAACCGGGGAGCGTGGTGGTGGATCTCGCTGTTGAGAGCGGGGGGAATGTCGCCGGCGTCGTTCACAACGAGGTGACTGAACGCAAGGGGGTGAAAATTGTTGGCCTTGAGAATTTGCCGGGCCGTGTGCCGTTGCACGCCAGCCAGGTTTACGCCTCAAATCTGGTCGCGCTCGTTGAAGAATTCTGGGATAAGGCAACCAAGAATTTCGTACTTAAACTTGACGATGAAATCATCAAGGGCTGTCTGGTGACGCACGGAGGCAAGATCGTGAACGAAAAACTGATCACCAAAACCAACTAACATCAGCCGCCACTGAATTTTATGGATACCAACGTACTTTTCATTTTCATTCTCGCCGTGTTTGTCGGCTTTGAGACGATTTCCAAGGTGCCATCGATGCTGCACACGCCATTGATGTCCGGCACCAATGCGATCCACGGAATCATATTATTCGGAGGCATCCTGGTGTTGGCGGATGCGGCGACACCGCTGGCGCAGGCGCTGGGATTTGTCGCGGTGGTGTTCGGGTCGGCCAACGTATTTGGCGGTTTCATGGTCACTGACCGGATGCTGCAAATGTTCAAGAAAAAGAAACAACCATGAGTTCCGCCATCGCCCTCATCTTCATCGGCGTATCCGTCTTGTTCATCATCGGCATCAAGCTGTTGGGCTCGCCGAAAACAGCGCGGGCCGGCAACCTGGTGGCAGCGGCGGGAATGTGTATTGCGGTGGTGGCGCTGCATAAGCCGGGCGGCGAATACGTATGGGCGCAGGGCTGGAGCTTCAATTATACCCTGATTGTCATCGGCTCGGTCATCGGCCTGACCATCGGCGCCATCGGCGCCTATTCAGTGAAGATGACGGCGATGCCGCAGATGGTGGCATTGTTCAACGGCCTTGGCGGCGGCGCGGCGGCGCTGGTGGCCGGATTGGAGTTCCTGAAAGGAGCCGCCGACCTGACCGAGTTCGTGGCGGCGGCCATGCTTTTCGCCACTTTGATCGGCTCACTCTCATTCTCCGGCAGCATCATTGCCTATTTGAAGCTGGAGGGAAAATTTGAAAAACCGCTCACCTTTCCCGGGCAAAACATTTTAAACGGCCTCATTCTGGTGGTGATTCTCGGTTTATGCGGCTGGCTGACCTTCCAAACTTCCGGCGGAAACACGTTCCTGGCCTTCAACATCCTTTTTCTGCTCGCATTGTTCTTCGGCGTGGCGATGGTCATGCCCATCGGCGGCGCTGACATGCCGGTGGTAATTTCGCTTTTGAATTCGTTCACCGGCCTGGCGGTGGCGGCGGATGGTTTTGCCATCAACAATCTCGCGATGGTCGTCGCGGGAACACTCGTTGGTTCGTCCGGCACCTTGCTGACGCTGCTGATGTGCCGGGCGATGAATCGTCCCATCACGAATGTCTTGTTCGGTGCGTTTGGTTCGAGCGGTGGTGGTGGTGGTGCCGGGGCGGGCAGCCTCGCGGGCAAGACGGTCAAGCCGATTCAGACGGATGAAGCCGCGTTGCTTTTGAGCTATGCGCAGCAGGTCGTCATTGTTCCCGGCTATGGCATGGCAGTGGCGCAGGCCCAACACCAGGTGCGGGAACTTTCCGATGAGCTTGGGCGGCGCGGTGTGGAAGTGAAATTTGCGATACATCCGGTGGCCGGCCGCATGCCGGGGCACATGAACGTTTTGCTCGCCGAGGCGAATGTTCCGTACGACCAGCTTTGCGAGATGGAAGCCATTAATCCGACGATGGAACGCGTGGATGTCTGCCTGGTGATCGGCGCCAACGACGTGGTGAATCCGGCCGCCCGCGAAGAAAAGACCAGCCCGATTTATGGCATGCCGATCATTGACGCCGACAAAGCCAAGACCGTCATTGTGATGAAACGCTCGATGGCCGCCGGTTTCGCGGGCATTGAAAACCATCTCTTTTACAAGGACAATACACGGATGCTCTTTGGTGATGCGAAGGCCTCGTTGAACGCGCTGGTCGCCCAAGTCAAGGCCAGTTGAGTTTATGCCGGGCGAGACTTAAAGTTGTACCGGAAAAACGAAAGGAAAAAGATCATGCCAAGCACAGTTTCAATTTTGGAAGCCCAGCCTTTCTTAAAGGGGTTGAGCCAGGCACAACTCGAACTGCTGGCGGAAGATTCCGTGCCGGCGGAATTCAGAACGAATGAATTGATCTTAAAAGAGGGCGGCATCGCCAACCGTTTTTATCTCATTGTGGAAGGACAGGTGGAGGTGGAATCATCGTTG
>JBEKMT010000146.1:0-13565 GCA_050008355.1 Verrucomicrobiota bacterium | reverse complement strand
GTCCTTGTCAACCTCATTTTTCAGGGATCAAAAATCCGTTGTCGGAATGGCAGACAATGTTAAATTAACTACATCATGAGTGACAAGCCATTAAAAATGGTGACCTGTCCGGGATGTGAAACCAAGACATTTATTCCCGGTGATCTTGCGCCGCTAGCCACGGTACCCTGCAGCAAATGCGGCCACCCAATCATGATGCCGATGATGTTGCGACAGTTTGAGTTACGCAGCAAAATTGCCTCCGGAGGCATGGGGATTGTGTATCGTGCCTGGGACACGACGCTCGAAAGGTTGGTCGCCGTGAAGCTTATGAAAAAAGAGCTGCTGAACGAACCCCAGATGCTCGAGAGTTTTTATCTAGAAGCCCGCGCCTGCGCGCGCTTGAACCACACTAACATCATTCACATTTACACATTTGACGAATGGCAAGGCGAACGGTACCTCGTGATGGAAATTGCCGACCAGGGTAGCCTGGACGCGCGTATCGAGAAGAATCATACTTTGCCGGAGTTGCAAGTTTTGGACGTAGGCATCAAGATAGCCTCAGCCTTGGATACGGCGCTGAAACACGACTTATTGCACTGCGATATCAAGCCGGGGAATATTTTGTTCAACGCCGACCACGAACCCAAGCTGGTGGACTTCGGCCTGGCACGCAAAGCGGATGCCGAACAAGAATCGGGCGAATTTACGCGCGGGACGCCGTATTATGTGGCACCAGAGAAGATCAAACGCGAGCCGGAGACATTTTTGTCCGATATGTACAGCCTAGGGGCTACTCTTTATCACGCCATCACCGGCCATGTGCCGTTTGATGCTCCAACACCGGAAGAAGTGGTTCAAGCACATGTGTATACACCACTGACACCAGCAAATCAAGTCGAGGGTGCCCCACCAATTACTCAGGCCACGAGTGATGCTCTTACGCGTGCACTGGCCAAGGACCCCGGAGACCGCTTTTTGAACTATGATGAGTTAATTGGAGATTTCGAGCGGGCTCGCACTTTATTACTGGTTCAACAAACCCAGGCTGCCGCACAAACACCGCAACCCAAGCGTTCGACCAGCTGGTGGAAGCGAAACAAATAAACCAATAAATCATAAACCAGTCAAACGCGGCCATCCGTCTGATCAAAGAGCCCGTGAACCCTTGGATACTCGGATTTACTTGTAGGGAACGGAATTAGTGGCGGCGCTACCGTCGGCGGAAATCGCTTTCTTTTTCTTCTTCGTTTTATGTGCTTTGGTGCCGATATGGATTGATTTTGCGCAAAACTGGCCGTTGTCGTCCCTGAGGTAAGAACCGCTGACGGACTCTCCAACAGTAATGTCGGAAAGGATGGCCGGGACGCCGTTGGTCGCGTTGGTGATTTTGGTGGATGAAGTGATGTTAAGGGTCAAATTGCCAACCGTAACCGTTTCTGCCCCGGTATCGACGGCACTGACTTTGCCGTGGAAAGGCAGGCCACCATGCTTCTCAGGGGTGGCGGGGGCGGTCTCTGTTGGTGTATTTGTGGGATCTTGCGCGCGGATGGTGGCGGGAGAAAGGGCCAATGCAAAAGCAATCAACCCGGACGAAATGATTTTGATGAGATAATTTTTCACTTGGTTATTTTTGAAATGTAGTTGTGTTCGTTCAGGGTTGATTGGACAGGGCAACAGGTGGAAAAGTTTCAGGAAAAATGATTTACCAGGCACCTTCCGTCACAAATTCAGTAATATTCTGAGCCAGATCACCCGCCAGAAGGGGCAGGGCTTGTCGTTCCGCGCTGGCCAAATCAGAACCAACATGAACCAGCGTGTGCCCCATCACATTCTTGTCGAGCAAGACTTTGCCGGAAACCGCATCACGAGCGGTGACGTGAGCGGTGACTTCCAGGCGAAAATCTTCGGGCGTCGCGGCATCGGTACTTAAATAGCCCACACCCAACCGAGTATAACCAAGAATGACCCCGCTCAAGATGACGTCACCGGGGCCACTCGTGACGAGACGAAACGTGCCGTCGGTCTGCAGATTTTCGCGCAAGGACTGGGTCAACGCATCGCCCAGCCTAGGCTGCAGGGTCTGGTTGTTGAAGGGCAGGACTTGGATAGACCTTTCACCGGCAACCGCGCCGTTCACCGGCCCCAGATGATATCCGGCGCAACCAAAAAGGAGAAAGGCGGCCAGAATGGGGAGGGAAAACTTAAGCGGTCGCATTCAAAATTAGTCGGTGGTCGCACGCAACCGTGGTTTCAAAGCGTCAATCCGCTGACGGGCCAAGACGGCGAGGGGTGAATTGGCGTCCAACTGAAGTACATCATTGTAATAAACGACCGCGCCAGCCCACTTGTGACTTTTTTCGTAAAATTGTGCGACCTCAAAACTGCCGCGTACTTGTTCCGCCTTGAGTGAGACAATGGCTTTCTGCGCAGCGGGCACACGATTGTCCTCGGGATAAAATGCCATGAAATCTGTGTACGCGGCGATTGCCTGCGCGGCTGCTCCCTGATCATATTCAGCTGTATCGGCCTGTTTTTCCCAGGCGACACCCGTGCGATACATTGCATCGGCGGCAATGTCGGGCTGGTCTTGATAACGGTCCGCGGCCGTCTGATAGGCTTTCACGGCGTCCCCGTAATTTTTGGCCTTTTCCTGCGCCGTGCCGATGCTCAGCTGGGCGTGCGGGGCCACCGCGCTGTAGGGGCCGTTGGTAATGATTTTGGCGTAGAGTTTCGCGGTTTCGTCCATCGAAGGATATAATGGGATGGTGTTCCATAACCGGAACCATTCACCGGCGAGAAAACGGTTCGCGATCGCAAACTGGCGTACCAGCACCTCATTGTATTGGCTGCTCTTGGGGTATTTCTCGATGATGTGCTGGTAGGCATCGAAGGCGGCTTCATCCTTTCCCCTCACCTCAAAACAGCGACCGAGGATATATTCCGCTCGCGACGCATAATCCGACAAGGGAAACACCCGGAGGACGCGGTTGGCCGCGTGCATGGCAGTGGCATAATCTTTATCAGCAAAGGCCTGTTCGGCCACATCGATTTGATCCTTGGCTCGGGGTCGTTGCCACTTGGTGTTGCCACTGAACATTTCGTAATACCAGCCTTCACCGGGAGTGTAGATGAGCGGGGCGGGCGAACGCAGTGGCAACATCACCACGTTCGCGAAAACGAGAATAAATAAAGTCAAACGGCGACTCATGCTAGAAACGTATCGGCCTCGCACGGGCAAGTCAAAACGATTCAGCCCCGATAAACAATCATGACTCCATAATCGGAAGTCATCTTCTGGGTGGCGACATCGAAGAAGTCGTAATTGAGTACGTGAATCCCAATCAGGTTGGTTTCCGTGACTTCATTCAAAAATTCTGATACACGCTCATCGAAATGGTCATGGCCCGACTCCACGCAACTGGCCCGACGGATGGTGGTAATGCGGAGCCGTTTACCCGCACCCTTTTGGACGATTTCAAGTGGCGGCTTTGGTTTATCAATCAGGATTTCACCCGGCTTGTCCCGCACTGGCACTTTGAGATGCAACACGACCTTGGCCGCGGCTGAAGTGGAAATGGAACTTGGCGCGGGCGGGGGCGCAGCCATGGGCGGCAACGAACCGGTTGTCACTTTGCCGCCAGTGGGAATGGTTATGTTTTGACCGCAGGAAGGGCAGTCAATCTGGGTCCCGGCTCCGGACTGGTCCACAGCTAGTTCCTGGTCGCAGTTCGGACAATTGAAGATGATGTCCATAAATAGGCAGGCTTAATTTCTGCCAGCCTAGGTCCAATGTCCCGCACAAACCAGAAAAAAATCACCGCTTGGATTTTTTGCGAAACAATTGTTCTGAATTGGCGATGTTCATCACCGAGAGATCGAAACCACCATTGGGGTTGCGCTTGCGCGCAATGTTCAATTGTTTGGCGATGCTGCTGGCGACGCTGGAGCTATAGTACTTGACGATGCCGAGGCCGGTTTGCGAAGTGAAGATGATGGCAAGCATGCATTCGTCATCCACCTCTAGAATATAAAGACTGAATTTTTCCCCCTGCTGGAAAGTGCTGTTGAAATTTTTTTCGTTTACCAGGCCGGCGATGGTCTGGCTTGCCATGAAGGCGCCCGACGCCAGCGCGCCGATCGTAGTCAAGTCCAGATCACCGGTGTCGCCCTTGTGTGTGATAAGGAACCCGCCCTTGTCGATCACCAATACTCCAAGAACATCGGCCTGATGAATGAACTCAACAAGCGCGTTGTCGAGCTGGCGAATGTCTTCCTCAATAAGTTGTGGCAAGGTAGCCATGTCATGCGTACTGCGGTACAGATTGGTTGATAAACTTCTGGAGTAACATCCGCGTGATCATATTCAAACTCTCGAACACACCCTCACATTTGTGTGCGGTGCCCGCGAATGAAGGTACCTGCACCTCACGGTTGTTCAACAGGAAATCCATATATTCCATCGGCGCCACATTGGGCAGGTCACGCTTGTTGTATTGCAACACATAAGGGATCTCTGAAAGGTTCAGTTTTTGCGCGGTCAGGTTGTCCACCAGGTTTTGGAAACTTTCGACGTTTTCCGGCATTTTTTCAAATTGGGAATCGGCAACAAAAACTATACCGTCCACTCCGCGGAGCACCAATTGCCGAGTGGTATTGTAAATCACCTGGCCGGGCACTGTATACAGCTGGAATTTGGTTTTGAAGCCTTTGATCGTCATGGCCTCGATCGGCAGGAAGTCGAAGAACAGCGTGCGGTCGGAGCTGGTCGCGAGCGAGACGAGCTTGCCTTTGTTGCCGGCGTTGGTTTGCACATGGTCGTGGACCTGCACCAGGTTCGTGGTCTTACCGCCCATCGCCGGGCCGTAATAAACGATCTTGACCTGCAATTCCTTGGTTGCTTGATTAATAATGGCCATAAAAATGTTACTTTGATTTCCGATCCAACCCGGTTGCCAGCAGGGCGAGTTGGGCTTTAGGGAATGTCTCACCTGCCCGGCCAAAGACCGCAAAATAAATGGAATTAACACGGAAAATTTTCCAAGGCACGTTGCCCACAGTGAAACTCACATTGTTCAACGTACCCATCCGCAATTCGCGCGTGCTCTGGTTCACCCGCTCGTAAATCTGTGGCAAAAAGGCCGCGACAGTATCCGCATTGAATTCTGCAGGCACTTCACTGGCCACGCGCAATCCGTCGGCGAGCGCCACGACCGCGCCGGCCACACCAGGCAAAGCCATCGCCTCAACAACGACATCTTTTGGCTGCATCTGGCGGCTTAAGAAGTCCGTCGCCGGCAGTGGCTTGCGTTGGAAAAGGCTGGAGTCATCCTCGGTGGACCCACCATTCTTACTGGCGGCAAATAAATTGGTATCCGCGACCTTCTGCACGTTGGGATTTTGCGGATTCTGCGCGGCGGGAATAGAACTCTGGGAATAGGCATCTGGCGTCGCCGGCAAAGGATTGGGGCGGAACACAGGTGTCACCGGCGGGGAAACAGATTCAGGTTGGGGGAAACCGAAAAAGAGGTTGGGTATTTCCTCGGAAACTGCAACTTTAGATTGTGAGGGTGCGGATAATTTTCTTTGTGCCGCGAGAAAAGCCGGGGCGATTACTTTCAAAGGTAAGTCCAAATCCAAATCGTCACTGGGTGACGCGGGCGAATTTGGCTTGATGAGCGTGCGCAAGTCCTTCCAGGTCATCGTGACGCGACCGCGTTTTAAGCCCGGCTCGACAAATGGCAAGGGCAGAGGCACAACGGCGTTCAAAATACCCGTCTTAACCATTTCACTTTTGATTTCGTTTGGCCAGTTCTCGGCGAGGTCTTTTAGCAGTATTGAAAACGTTGGCTGCGGTTCCTCGGGCGGCACCTGGGCCGCCGGCGGTGGAACAGACGCAGCTGTAAATTTGAAGGGGGGCAACACCGCGCTACCATTACCGTTAGCAGCTGGTTTTGATGGTTCGGCAAATGGAACAGGCGGGTTAAGGGGTGCGTTCTGACGTGATGAAAAAGCGATCGGCTCGGACTTCGGCGGCGGCACTGGCGTAGCAGCCGGCGGAGCCTGACGCGGTGCAGAAACCGGTGCTGCGGTTGGCGGCTTGGGTGGCGCAAAATTAGCCGGGGCAACCGGCTTAGTCTCCCGCGCAGGCGGAGTTGACAACACGGTCTTAGGCAAACGCGGTGGAGCGGGGGCGGAGGGTGCGGGAGCCTTGAGGGGCTGGGAGGTGAAAACAACACCGCGGCCGTTTCCGCCGAATGGACCGGAAATGTCGTCAGCTACTTCAAGTTTTTGCAAGGCAGGCCGACGGGCCAGGAGAGCAGGATTGATCCGCGCCAGAATTTCATTCAGCGGCAGGCTGATCGGTCGGCTGTCATAGACATTACTTGAACCGTTGACAAACGTTCCGGGAGCGAGCTGGCGCAGTTCGCCGAAGGTGATTTTGACCGCGCCGAAGGCCAGCTGGCCAACCACGCTGTCGACGTGCAAACAAATCATTTTTCCCGGTGCGGGTGTTTCGATCAGCTTCGCCTTCAGATCCATAGGCAGCCCGTTGACAATGGCCGCGAGAGGGATTTGTATCTCGTCGGGATTTTGCGCCGTCTGCGGGGGTGGCGTATAAGAAGAGGCGTAACTGGGGGAACTTGGTGCAGACTCATTATACGCAGCGAGAACCGGCGGCGGAGCGACTTGCGAGTGTACGGCGGCTACCGGCCTGGACGACTCGGAGGAGGGCTCGGTATTCCCACCCTGACCCAACAGGCTACGGAGCAATCCGGCAAATTTTAATTTCATGGTTTGGCCAAAATGTTACACCGGCAGTCCGGTATCGGCATGGATTTAGCAATATCCGCGCCATCACCCTGCAAGGGGCAAAAGTAGGCTAAAATTGTCCCACCGTTGGACTCATCACCACAGGTTTGTCTCATTTGCGACGAACAGATTCGCCGCGATAAATAAAATGGACGTCGGGAACAGGGCTTGCTTACGGGGACTTACAGTTACTCTTATGTCTGAGGAATTACGGCAGATGCAGGCCCAAATTAACATGGAAAAACGCTACAAAATCTTATTGTTGGACGATGACACAGATTGGCTGTCATTGTGTCGCGAGCTATTGACGAACACCCTGCCCAGCAAGCCGGAAATTCTCACTGCCAACACGGCGCGGCGCGCCCTGACATTGCTGGAAACCGAGCAAATACGCTTGTTAATCTGCGATTTAAAGATGCCGCGGATTGACGGTTTGCAGATGCTTGCCATCGTGCGCCGCCGGTTCCCCGAACTACGCACGGTTGTGTTGAGCGCCCTCGAAGACGAAGAGTACCGCTCGCGTGCCTACGCACTGGGAGTGGACTTGTTTTGGCTGAAAGCCGAGATGCAACGGAATTCAAAATTGTTCAATGAGTGTCTCGAATCCTTGCTGGGACGCGACAGTAGTTCTGGATTTCGAGGCATTCAAAGTAAAAGTTTGATGGACATCATCCAGATGGAATGCCTTTCCCGCAGTTCAACGGTGCTGCGCATCACGCGCGGGCCGCTGGTGGCCAAGTTATGGATTCAGGAAGGTGAATTAATAGACGCTGAAACCGAGGGAGCCCGCGGGGAAATGGCTTTTCACCGCCTGTTGGGCTGGAAATCCGGGACGTTTGAAAATTTACCGCCTGAAACTGGTCGGGGACGCACCATCCATAAACCAATAAACGCCCTGCTGCTCGAATCAGCCCAATCCATGGACGAAAGCGCCAGCTCTACCGAGCCGGACGCCGTGGAAAGCAGCAGCCACCGCAAAACCATTTGGAAATTGTCACAGCTTACGCGCGAAGGCGCAGATTTCATCATTGTCGTACCGACCGAAGGAAACGGGGAACCGGAAGCTCTCGGAACGCAAAGCATAGCCTCTTTGACACATTGGACACAGCGTGCCAACGAACTTGCACTCCGGCTGGGTGAACGGCTTGAAGCCGGGCCGCTCCTGCATGTATCCGGCCAGAACTTGGAACGTCAGGTGCTCTTATTTGCTCGCGGGGACCGCGCGTACCTGGTGGGCTGGCCATCAGACGCCAGCGGAAATTTGCCCGAAAAAAGTCGAAAACTAATTGCATCATGGGATTCTTAAGAAAAATAATTCGCGGGATGTTTGGCGATTCCGCCAAGATCCAGCAACTGCCAACTGGATCGGTCACGGTGGACCGGCACGGTAGCATTGTGACCTCCACAGTGTCCTCTGCGTTTCCTCAGAAAACATTGCAGGAGATTGGACATGACGTGCTGGAATTATTCCGCGAAGCTCGCGCAGCACACATGCCGCTGGCTGAGGTGAACCTGCATTTTGGCAGCCTCCGCATCACCGCCCGCGAATTGCGCGGCGGCGCCATCATATTTTTGTTCCCGCAAACCGCCTTAATGCCGACACCCAACGCCACACGTTTATGACTCACAAGGATATCAACCAATTGGTCACGCAAATCGAGACCCACATCGAATGCTGGAAACAGTTCAATCATTTCATCACGATCGCCCGGGCGAAGAAATTCTCCCCCACGGACGAAAACCACTTTCTCGAGATTAAAAGCATTATCGTGCAGGAACTTGAGCTGATTTACGCCTCCGTTGAAGCCACCTCGCCTTCGCGCGAAGAAATTCATGCACTAATCGGCAACGCCCCGTCGCTCCGTTTCCTGGGGGACATGAGCGAAGGCGCCCTGCGCAGTCTTGAAACCCAGTGGCACAAGGTTTACATCGGATGGCACGCCATCCTGGGTCAACTGAAGGTCAAACAACGCTCCGTGGAAACGAAGACTTTCTGGGGCGGGAAAAAATAAATCTTCAGCTTCCGCCCCACGGTTGTGATTGTGATTTTTAAAATAACCGGGCAAACTTCACAATCATGTTGAGTTACTTCCAAATCTTGATATTGGCCTTGATCCAGGGTGCCTGTGAATTGCTGCCCGTTTCCAGTTCCGCGCACGTCATCGCGGCGGAAAAGCTCATGCATCTCGACCCGTCAAGCCCTGAAATGACCATGCTTCTCGTGATGTTGCATACGGGCACCATGTTCGCTGTGATTGTTTATTTCTGGAAAGGCTGGCAGCGCGATTTTTTTGCCTCAAAAGCACAATTCCAATGGATCGCAATCCAAGTAGTTCTGGCAACGATATGCACCGGCGTTGTGGGACTCGGATTGAAAGAGTTCATCGAAAAAGTTGTCATGCATGGCCGGCCGCACGCAGAAGTGGAAGATTTGTTCGACAATCTGCCGCTGATTGCCGGAGCGCTCGTGGCGGTCGGCATTTTGATCATCTATGCCGGGCTGCACGAAGACAAATCCAACCAGCATCCTGAGCTCCAGCCGTCTCATTCCATTTGGATCGGCCTCGTGCAAGGACTTTGCCTGCCGTTCCGTGGCTTCTCCCGTTCCGGTGCAACCATTTCGACCGGACTGATTCTTGGCCTGCCGAAACAAAAGCTGGAAGAATTCAGTTTTGCGCTAGCCGTAGTGTTGACTCCAGTCGCCATAGCGCAGGAAGCGCATCGTTTGCTCAAAGCCCATGCCCTGAGCGGACCAGGATCCGTGGTTCATCTTTTTGTCCCAGGATTGGTGGGAATGGGATTGAGTTTTGTCGCCGGGCTGCTCGCGCTCAAGTGGCTATCGCGCTGGCTGGAAGGCGGACGCTGGAAATTTTTCGGCTTCTATTGTCTTCTGGCTGCCGCCGGCATCATGCTGATTCACCTCAAACTTAAAAGTTAAATCCTCCACAGAGCGTGGAGGATTTGGCTAGTTGGCTTGCAAATCTCTTCGGGAGGCAGGGGGTTATTTCGCAGCCGGATCTGGAATAAAAATTGTTTTTCCGACGTAGAGTTTATCCGGGGATAATCCCGGATTCGCCGCTTCAATATCTTTAACTGTCACTTTGACTCCTTTTTCACGGTAGGCTTTGGCGATCGCAGCCAGCGTGTCACCTGAGGCGATGATGTAAGGATGACCATTTTGTGGGCCCGCTGGAGCAGATGGCGCAGTGTCGTTTACGGACGGACTTGAAATATCAGAAATAGCGGCGTGATGGCTGGTTCCACCGTTGATTTTGCCCAAGTCCCTGAGTTGTTTTAAAATCAAATCGCGGTCATCCTGGCGTTTCTGGTCAATCTCCTGGACTTGCTCGGCCAGTTTTTTCAAATCGTCAACGCTGGCAGAGTTGTTCACCACGGGTTGGCTCAATTTGTCGCTGAGATCACCGATTTCTTTTTCCATGGCCTCAATGCGTTTGCCCTGCTGAGCCTGAGCGTCAGTCAAATCCTGGATTTCACCGGCCAATTTATCCAACTGCTGTTGCGTGGCGGCATCCTGCGCGTGCCCGGGCGAAACCGTCAAAACCAAAACAAAACCCCAAAGTATAATTTTTCTCATGTGTCGAAAATAAACCCCAGACCGTGCGCGTCAAATTTTTTTAAGCGGTCAGAATGCGGCGGCTCGCGTAACGCTCGAGTTTATTGGAACATCTTCAGGCCTCATTTCAGAACCAAATAACTGCATTGGCAAATCTCAAACAGGCCTAAATCCGCACCGCCTGCCGGACGGCACCGGTTTGAAAAATAGATTATATATAGTTTGGGCGGGTTCGGCTCATCCGCGAATTTCACGCCAGCTTGCCATATCTCCGAATTTCCGGCCAGACCCATGCCACGATCAACACCACCGCAATGGTTCCAATGCCACCACTGACGGTGGAAACAATGGCGCCAGTCGCTTCGCGGCTGCCCAAAAAAGTCGGGGTGGTGAATAGCCAGGCTACTAACCCGGAACGGAAACCACCGAGTTCGTTTGACGTGCCGATGAATAGGCTGTTGACGGCTGAGACACGACCGCGCTTTTCGTCAGGGGTCAAGATTTGAACCAGCGTTTGGCGGACAACCACACTGATCTGATCCACCACACCGCCCAGCGCAAGCATGGCGAACGCAAACCAGAACCAGAAAGTGTTCGACAAGGGAAGACCGCGACCGAGGCAATTTTGGTTGGCGAGGCCGAACAAGATGGTGACCACGCCGAAAATGGCGACCGCCCAAAGCATGGTTTTTCCCGCCCTTTGCAGAGGTGGGCGATGCGCGACCACAATCGCGCATGAGACCGCGCCTACAGCCATCGCGTCGCGCAACCAGCTCAAACCAGAGGCGCCACCGTGAAATATATCCCTGGCGAAAATCGGCAGCAAGGTTACGGCCCCTCCAAGCAGCACTGCGAACAAATCCAAGGTGATGACTCCGAGAATGAGCTTGTTTTGATAAACGAAGCGAAAGCCTTCCATCAGGCTCTTGACCGAGACCGGTTGTGCTGATCTGACTTTGTGCTCGTGCTTAATGAAGAAAATCAGCGCCGCGCACAAAAGTGTGGCCAGCGTGTTGAAGGCATAAACGGACCAGGCCGAGTGATCACGCTGTGAGTGCGGGGTCAAGGCGATGGCAAACCCGAAAGCTACCGGACCAGCGACGGAAGATACTTGAAACATCCCGCTGTTGAAGGTAATGGCACGCGCAAGCTGGGGTCGCGGCACCAACCCGGTGACGAACGCAGCGCTGGCCGGCCACAAAAATGTCCGTGCAGTTCCGAGGATAACCAGGAAGAAATAAATCCATCCGAGCGGCGCAGCAAACAGCGATGACAGAGTCAGCCCCAGGCTGGCCAATGAAAGTATCAGGGTTGAGTTGAAGATTATTTTCTTCCGGTCGTGAGTGTCCGCGAGGTGCCCGGCAGGAAGCGTGAAAAGAATCATCGGCACCATTTGCGTCAGGCCGACGAAGGCCAGCGGCAACGCAGACCCGGTCCGTTCGTACAGTTCCCAGTCAATCGCCACCACGAGCATTTGTTGACCGAGCGAAGCCACGAATCGTCCGACGAGGTACCTCACAAAATCTATGTTGCGGAACACGCCGTAGGAATGTTCGGGAACCGGCTGGACTACCGGCGCGGCCGGCAGATTTTCAGGAGATTCTTCGTCGTGCATGAAACAGGGACCACAAATTAGCAAAAATAAGACGCCGGTCGAGTTTTCGCAGGCGTAAATACACCGCTTGGTTGGTGCGCAGAAGTGTGGTCCACGGTGCGAAATCAACTTCTCGATTGTTTAAAATATGCGACACTAGCAGCCATGGACGAACCCTTTGAAGAACTGCCGAAGCGAAACTTTCGATGGCCGTGGTTTTTGCTGGCGGGCGTTCTGCTCGGCATCGTGCTGGCGGTCATATGGGTGGGTTATGCCGCACATCGTGAACAAGAGGAGCGCGATTTCAGCGCTCCCTTACCAGTCCAAGGCCGCTAATCAGACTTCATCAACCGGCCAGAAACACGCACTTGAAAAATGCGAAATTGTCATCAAGGCTGGCTGGGAGTTGCGTGACCAAGCAATACCGGCAAAATGGAATGGCCGCCGATGTGTTTGGGCACTTGGGAAAAGCCGATTTGGGCGGCGGTGGGCAGAAAATCCTGCGCGGACCAGTTGAAATCGCTGACTTGCCCGCCAGAAACTTCCCCCGGCCAATAGACAATCATGGGAGCAGACCAGTCTTTCTTGCCTTCGTTTTGTAGATCCGCCGGAGTGTGGAAGAAATCGAGCCCGGGATCCGCAAATTTTCCCGACTCGGCACTGCTCGTGAAGAAAATGGCCACATTGTTGGTCATCCCGAATTTATTCAGCTGCTCGAACAAGCTGCCGATTTGGCCGTCGAGGCGCGTCATTAGTGCGGCACGATTCTTTGCGGCTTGCGGCCAAGCTTCATCAGAATAGGGGGCGTCGGTCGGAATGGGGAAATCATCTTTGCCTGCTGTGGCGGAGCGCGGCGCAGACAAATTCACTAGCAGGAAGAAAGGGCGGAAGGCGTTGAATCTATCCGGCTGATTGATACGGATGAAGTTCCGAACCATTTTGCCCAGCATTAACTCCGGCAGATAAGTGCCCTTTTTGCCGCCGGTGTTGTCGTAGACCGTTTCGTTGCCACCGTTGTTTGGCCCATCTGCCGGTCGCCACGGCATCCAGGTATTATTGGTTGCGTTGTAAAACATTCGCGGGGTATGGCGCCACAAGACATCGGCATAATAGTTAGTGCCCAGGTCCGGATTGAGAAAACCGAAGAATTCCTCGAAACCTTGTTCCCAAGGTTTGCCAGAGACCGACCATTCGCCGATTAGCCCGGTCTTGTAGCCGACATTCTGCAGAAGACTGGCAATAGAGACGGCGCCGGCCGCCGGATTCGCCCCCGTCAATAAGGCAGCCTGCGCGATCGCCATGTTCGTGTCGCCCGGCGTATAGTGGTTGAATCGGATTCCACCGGCGGCAAGCTTATCGAGGTTAGGAGTTTGAAAATTTGTCTGCCCGTAGCAGCTCAAATCGCCGTAACCGAGGCCGTGACACTGGATGAAAATGATGCTAGCGCGGCGCGGAATGACGACTCGTTCGTGGAGATTGGTGGAGATAGGCGAGAGATCGGCGCGTGCGCCACCGGCAAAAGCCAGCCAAACACCTAGAATGACCCCGAAACGGTTGAAAGGAAAAGTATTCATCTGCGAAATTGGATTCTGGAAAGTTCCG
>JBEKMT010000145.1:0-13789 GCA_050008355.1 Verrucomicrobiota bacterium | reverse complement strand
GGCGTTTCGGGACGATCGGCCACGGCAACCAGTTCATGTCCACGCAGAAGTTGTGCAACCGACGCAGATAAACGTTCGTCGAGACGGTTCCCATTTGCAGCACTTTCAACAGCGTCTCGGCTTTCGTTTCGATGATGACCTGCGGCAGCAACGCGACCAGGGCCTTGTCCTTCGCCGCCGTTTTCCAGCGGTGCTGGTTGGCTCCGTGCTTGTTGCCAGTCAACGATTCAATCGCGTGTTGCCAGGTGCGAGTCGCAATCCCGTTGTCGCTGCCCGCCAGATATGCCTTGGCGATTTGCAGATTCAGCACGGGCTGGCGCTCGGAGTTGTTCCGGGCTTCGATGATCTGCTTGGCTTCGTCGGCGTTGGTGGTGCCAAGGCTGGTGCGTTTGCCGGTCGTGGTGTCCACACTGTAGTAGGCTCCGCCGCGAATTCCACGGCAGATGAGACGGTAACGTGTTTTCATAGTTTTCACGTAACCGCGAGAATAACTCAGGCCGAATCCGAACCGGTAACCGATAGGCGGCAGATTATGCCGGACTATGCTGGTTTCCTACGGATTGGAAAAATGGTGTCCGCTTTGGTGTCCGTGTGGACCCATGCACCTCTTAAACCATTGCTGCACACGCAGTTGGAACTGGAGGCGGAGGTCGGAATCGGACTCTCTACAAAACAGGAGTGTTCCTGTCCTCATCCCGGATAATTAATTTCAAAATCCTTTCGTCAAAATATCGCCTAAAACGGGACCGTCACTTTTTATTAATTTACCGGTTTGTTATGGTTGCGAGGTATGCAAGAAATGCAAAGTGACATTTTCATTGGAGAGCGCAGCCTCAGCGCTTACACTCAATGCTGCCTGTGCCCCGGTTGTGGTCATCGGGGCAGTCTCCAAATTCCCGAAATCGGGATTTTGAAACGCGCCAAAATTCTTGTCCCCTTCGGAATATGAAAACGGACTGTGACCTGCGAGAGCGCCCCCAATGTCCGATCTGCCCGAAATTTGAAAATCAGGCTGCGGTGCGGCCACTTTCAATCCTTGCTCCCTCTGTTAGCTCTTAAGAAACAAAACATGGAAGCGATTGACGTGCAACTGCAGTTGCCATTCTCGTTTCTTCCTGCATCAGCGCCCGCGGGGCGTCTTCGCCACTATGATAAGAAAGAGACCATTTCTGGAGAACGAACCCACCGTCACCAAGGTTTACGGGCATTCCAAAAAAAACGAACCCAAAACGAACCCGACTTCATGGTCATCCTCATCCTCGCCCGGCCCGCGGTTCTGCGCCCGTGGCCTTTCTCAAGGAGTATTCGAAAATGTACAAACGAAAAAACGAACCCAAAACCGTGAACCGAACTTTCAGCCAGCCTCCAGCACAATGCGTGTTGAAGCAAACTGCTTTGTTAGGCTTGTCACACCGTGCCGTCGCGTCGAAGTCGGGCGAAGGAGGATCCAAAGAAAGCATCAACGCAAAAACGAACCCAGTCGCGATCTGTGAGCAGTAAACCGAGAGGGGTAAACCGTGTTTGTCGCTCCGACTTATCTCCTCGTCTTCTCGCGCCAATGAGCACCGTCGGCGGAAGCCGAGCGGAGACGGAAACCCTGGTGACGGAGGATCAAAAAAACACATAAATGAAAAAACGAACCCAATCCGAGTCTGCCAAAATATATCTTTTCTTAAGTGACTCGTCTTGTCGCGCCGTAACCTTGGTGCAGGCGGCCTGTCCTCCGTAGACCCGGCGAATGGGGGAAGCCCTGACGAGGAAAGATCCAAAGAACATGAAAAAGGAAAAAACGAACCCAAACAGTAAGCCGTAATCCTCCAACCTTCAACCAGCTCCAACAATCAGAATTGGGCATCCATCCAACCGCTCCTGCCTCATGAGCAATAGATTCTTAATACCTTATAATAAACATATTGCAAAGAATCCAGAAGCCAACATGCCCTAGTTGGATATTTCTCCGAACGAGACATCCACCAGCAGATCGGCGGCGATTTTTTCCAAATCCTTTTTCAGCGCGGCGAGGTCGCAGCCTTCGGGCAATTGCAGCCGGGCGCCGGCCTTGAACAAAGTTTCGCCGGACATCGGCGCGCTGATGACTTCGCTGGAAAATTCCTCGACGTTCACCTTCGCTCTGGCCAGCGCGCTGGTGATCTCGCGGACGATGCCCGGGCGGTCCGAGCCGACGATTTCGAATTTTGTCTGGCGTCCGCCGGCGGGGACGATTTTTGTTTCGTCCGGGCGGACGACGACTTGCAGTCCGGAAATCCTCTGGAGCGCGGTGAGCAGGGAGGGTTTCTTCTCCGCCGGTATTTCGATGCGCAGAATGCCGGCGAATTCCCCACCCAGGCGGCACATGCGGCTCTCGAGCCAATTGCCGCCATGTTCGGACACAATGCGGGCAACTGATTCAACCAGACCGGTGCGGTCCGGCCCGATGAGGGTCATCACCAGGGGAATTCGCATGGCCATCAATTTCAGGGCTGACTGGTGATCTTCTGCCAGCTGATGCCCTGGGTGCCGGCGTAAATCGCAAACGCCTTTTCGTTCTGGATCAGTACGGCGCGCACGACGCTGGAATTGTCTGCCCCCCCCATTTCCAACACGCCTTCGGGGATGACGCTGATTTTCCTGTGCGCGTAGAGCAGTGCGAACACCGCCTGTGCAACCGCCCCGTAGGGGAGATCCTTATAAGCCCCTTCGACGGCGTCCTCGACGGCATCGGTGAGGAACTCGAGTTGATCAACGAGGTGCGGAAATTTCGGCGCGTTGATTTGCGTAAACTCCAGTTTCCACTGCGGTAGCTGGCGCAATACCTTTTCGGCGAGGGCGGGAGTGATGCTGGCAGCCCCGTTGTTCACAAATTTAACGATTTCGGACATGGGGGCAATGTAGGGAAATCAGAGCTTCCGTCAAAGTCAAATTGTCAGGCAATGGCAGCCTGTTTCAGGACGCGTTCGAAATCAAATTCCGGTTTGCGCGCCGGTCTTGACCGCAAGGCGTTTGCGGCATCGTCGCCAACGAACATTTCGCCCACCGAATCCCAGGCCAGTTTGCGTTTCAATTTCATGCTGATCCACGCCGCGGCACAGGCTTCCAGGCTGCGCGCGGATTGTTGAATTGGCGCAATCGGCTCCCGGTTGGCGACAATGCCTTCGAGCCAGTTCAAATAGTGATTCCTGCTGGGCGCCCAGCGCACGGAATTATTGTCCAGCGGCGAAAGAATTCCTGGATTGCTGGCGCGCAACGGGCGGAGCAGATCAGGATTGCTTTCGTTGCCAGCGGCTTCTTCATCGCCGCGGGAACAAAACACCCAGCCTTCATCGCCTTCAAAACGAATGCCGTTTGGAAACGTCTGGTCGAGGATGACCCGGACGTTCTGGGGGTACAACATTTCAACGTGATAGGTGGTGTGGACCGTCCAGACGTCGTTGGTCATGAATTGAGCGTGGGATTCGACCGTCAGTGGTCCGCCCAGCTCCTGTCCCATGGCCCAGTGCGCGATATCGATATGGTGTGCGCCCCAATTGGTGATCATGCCCAGGCCGAAATCTTCCGTCGTCATCCAACCCGGGCGTCCGTCAAGACTGTCCTGTGGGTGCACGCGGCGCTCCATGTAAGGTTGTTCCGGGGCGGAACCAAGCCAGTTATCGAAATCGAGATTGGGAGGCACGGGCATCGGCGCCGGCAGGTGGCCGCTGGGTTTGTCCTGTCCGAGCCCGATCAGAATCGTGCGCAATTGGCCGATGCGCCCGTTGCGGACAGCTTCGCTCGCGGCACGAAAGCTCCGCCACGGACGTTCGGAGCGTTGTTGCGAACCGGTCTGCAAAATAATTTTCCTCGCCTCGACTGCCCGGCGCAGCCCGATGGCTTCAGCGATGGAATACGTCACCGGTTTTTGCACATAAACCGATTTGCCGGCGATCGCCGCCTTGATGGCGATCAATGCGTGCGAATGATCCGGCACCGTAATGACCACGGCATCAATTTCCGGTGAAGCCAGGATATCGTTGTAATCGCGAAAGGTTTTGACGTTGACCGCTGGCTCGCCTTGACCCTGGTAATAATTTTCGGCCATCTCCTTCCCGGCCGAGAGGCGTTTTGAGTCCAAATCACAGACCGCCACCACGCGCGCGATGGATTGCGTCAGAACATTTCCCATGTCATTGCGGCCCATGCGGCCACAACCGATATGTGCGACTTGAATTTTCTTGTTCGGCGCATCGGCGCCCAGCAGACGGGCGGGGACCACCCCGTGAAGTATCGCCAGACCGGCGCCGCCGCGGACAACCGTTTGGAGAAAACCACGGCGGCTTTGACTATTCATCGGTGAATCCGGGAAAAACTTAATTCGCCGGCAAAATGCGGATCTTGATGTTGCGGAAAGAAACGACGCTGCCGTGTTCTTGCAACAGAATATGGCCGTCCGGCCATTCGCCGAAATTGGGGATGTTCTTGAATTTGCTCAGTGCAACTGCTTCGCGGAACTCCGGTGAACCACGGTCATATTCGAGGATTTTTTTGCCGTTGAGCCAGTGTTCCACGTGCGTGCCTCGGGAAATAATCAGGGCATGATTCCATTCTCCGGGAGGATTGACCTGTTTGTCCGGGTCGCAGGGGAACAAGTCGTAAAGCGCGCCGAGTTTGCGGTCGCCGTTGCGTCCCAGTTTCGCATCAGGATGATGGGCATCATCGAGAATTTGGTACTCCAGGCCGATGGCGGAACCGACGGCGGTGGGTTTGCCGGTCACCTTGTCGACCGGCGAAATATGCGGTTGCACGAAGATCTTGATGCCGCTATTGCAACCGATGGTGATCATGAAATCCGCTTGGAGTTCAAAATTGGAATAACGCTTGCGGGTGATGATATCACCGCCGGCTTGCGACTCGCCGTTGCCGCTGGACACCACGGAGAATGCCCCGTCCTCGATCTTCCAGCTGTTGGTTGGGAATTCATTGGACTTGGGACTGCGCCAGCCGTCGGTGGTTTTGCCATCCCAGAGCAGGGTCCAGCCCTCCGCTTTTTCCTGGTCAGTGAGCGTGTTTTGGGTGTCGGCGTAACTGGAAAACGGCGACATGAACGCGGCGACGAGTCCAAGAACCAGGGAGAGGGCCAGCGCCGATGGAGACGGGAATTTTGGTTTCATTTTTGGTTTGTGGATGAAAATTGATGTCATCCACGATAATTACTCGACGGGAATATGGCAAACATGGTTTCATAAAAGTAACCAGCCGCCGCCAAACTGTTGCGAATTATCGCAACCAAAATGGTTTTGCCGGCGTCAATTATTCTAATCGTTATGAATGACTCCATTAACCGACGGCATTTCCTCAAACAAACCGGCACCGCCGGCATCGGGTTGAGCATGGCAGGCTACCTCGCATCGCTGCCAAATTCGATGGCGCAAACCGATACCACTGCTGCCAAAATGGGGGCAAACAACAAGATCACCGCAGCGGTTGTTGGCACCAACGGACGGGGTCTGGCTCACATCGGCTGCCTCACACACCTGCCGGGGGTGGAGATCACTTACATTTGCGACGTGGACGACCGCGCCATTGCCAAGGGACTCAAGGAGACGGCCAAGAAGCAGAGCGCAGTGCCGAAGGGGATGAAGGATTTTCGCAAAGTTCTCGAAGATCCGTCATTGGATGTAGTGACCATCGCCACGCCGGACCACTGGCACACCCCGATGGCGATTCTCGCCATGGCGGCTGGCAAACATGTTTATGTGGAAAAGCCGTGCAGCCAGAACCCTTACGAAGGCGAATTGTTGCTGCAGGCGGTAAACAAATATCAGCGGATCGTGCAAATGGGTGCTCAACGTCGTTCCTCGGCTCACATGCGACAGATCATTCCGGAAATTCATGCAGGCATTATCGGGAAGACCTATTTCGCCAGGGGTTGGTACGTCAACAACCGGGTATCTATCGGCCATGGCAAGCCGGCGCCGGTGCCTGAGTGGTTGGATTATGATCTCTGGCAGGGCCCGGCGCCGCGCCGCCCTTTCATTGATAATCTGGTTCCGTACAATTGGCATTGGCGCTGGATTTATGGCACGGGCGAGGCGCTCAACAACGGTACGCATGAAATGGATGTTTGCCGCTGGGCGTTGGGCGTGGATTGGCCGATACGCGTTTCTTCCAACGGCGGACGTTATCAATTTCAAGATGACTGGGAGCCGCCGGATACGCAGACGATTGCCTGGGATTATGCCGAAGGTAAGAGCATGAGCTGGGAAGGCCGAAGCTGCAACGATTACCCGGTCGAGGGCAGGTCACGCGGCTCTTTGATTTATGGCACTGACGGCACTGCGCTGCTGGATGGCGACGATTACATCATCTACGACAAGAAACGGAAGATTATCAAGCAAGCCAGGGGCACGGAAGTGGTCGATCCGACCAACACGGTGAGCGCAAGCGGAGTCGGCATGGACACGGCGCACGTTTCCAACTTCATCGAGTCCGTGCGCGGCAACCAACCGCTGAACTGTCCCATTGTGGAGGGATACAAAAGCGTCACCACACTGCATCTGGGCAACATATCGTGGCGGGTCAAGCGTGAATTAAATTGTGATCCTGCGGACGGACACATTCTGGATGACCCCGATGCGACGACGTTATGGAGGCGCACCTATGAGCCGGGGTGGGAACCGCAGGTTTAATTCGAGAACGTACGAAGGCAATTTACGGAAAACCCTGCATGAAAAAATTATTGATCTGCGCGCTGGGAACAATGCTGGCCACCGGTGCTTTCGCACAAGCAAAACTAGACACAACTTCGGCTGATAAGCTTGGCTGGCAACTGGCAATCCATTCCTACACGTTCCAAAGATTCTCCATCTTTGACGCCATCGACAAGGCGAATGCGCTCGGAGTGAAATACATGAGCATTTCGGGCAGCCTCATTCTCGACGGCACCAACAGAATTTCCACCGTGACACTGTCCGACGAGCAGCGGGCGGCCATTGACCAAAAGCTCAGGGCGGACGGGTTTGGAAATTTTGTGAACATGGGGGTCGTGCAGTTGCCCGCCGATGAAGCCAGGTGCCGGAAAGTTTTCGAGTTCGCCAGGAAATGGGGAATTGGCATTTTAGTGGCGGAACCGCAGCCGGATGCCCTGGACACGGTCGAGAAACTTTGCAAGGAATACAATATCAAGGTTGCCATTCATGATCATCCGAAGGGACACTCGATTTACTGGAATCCCGATTCCGTCTTGGCGGCGATCAAAGGCCGCACCCCTTTGATGGGCGCCTGCGCGGACGTCGGCCATTGGATGCGTTCCGGACTGGATCCGCTGGAATGCATCAAGAAACTGGACGGCCATATCATCTGCCTGCACTTCAAAGACCTGAACAAGATGGGTCCCGACGCCCATGATGTGCCTTGGGGAACCGGCGTCGGCAAAACGAAAGAGTTGATGGCGGAACTCAAGCGGCAGAATTTCCACGGGGCCTTCTGTGTGGAATACGAATATCATTGGGATAATTCCAGCCCGGAAATTGCCCAATGTGTCAAATTCTTCAACCAAACCTGTGATGAACTGGTCGCCGCCGGCGATTAGTAAAAAGATTGAAGGAAGTTGGTTAAACTGGCTTCCACTTGCGCACCGCAACTGCTAAGAATTCCGCGTGCAAGATTTGATCGCCAAAGCTTCAACGCTGCTGGAAGCGCTGCCTTACATTCAAAAGTTCCGCGGCAAAACATTCGTCGTGAAATACGGCGGCAGTTTCATGGACTCGCCGGATGCAAATGTGCGCAATAGTGTTGCGAGCGACTTGGTTTTCCTGGAAGCAGTGGAGATCAATCCCATCGTTGTCCACGGTGGTGGCAAGGCGATTACCCGGGCGATGGAAAAAGCCGGGTTGGTGACCAACTTCATCCAGGGCCAGCGGGTCACGGACGAAGCCACGGTCAAAATCGTGGATGATGTATTGTCGCGGGTGATTAATCCCGAAGTGGTCGAAACCATCAACGCCTTGGGTGGCCAGGCGGTTGGCTTCGCCGGGCCCGACATTTTCAAGTGCCGGAAGCTGTGGCTCGATGACAAGGATAATCCCGGCCAAAAAATTGACATGGGCTATGTCGGTGAGGTGATCGAAGTGAACGTCGCGCCGTTAAAGGAATGCATCTGGTGCGGCCACACTCCGGTCATCAGCCCGACGGCGCGCGGCGAAGACGGCAAAATTTATAACTGCAACGCCGACGTTGCCGCCGCAATGACGGCGATTGCGTTGAACGCAAAGCGGCTGGTGTTCATGAGCGATGTACCCGGCCTCATGCGCGATCCGAAAGACGTATCCACGGTCATTGCACATTTGCAGACCACCGAGGTGCCCGCCTTAAAGGCCGCGGGCATTGTGGACAAGGGGATGATTCCGAAAGTGGACAGCGCGGTCGCCGCCATCAAATCCGGAGTGGAGAAAGTCTCCTTCGTGGACGGTCGCGTGCCGCACGCTGTCCTGCTCGAAATTTTCACCGACAAAGGCGTCGGGACGGAAATTGTGTTGTGACGCGATGAACGGGGATTGGTGATCACGAAAAGAGATTTGCGAATTGCGAATTACAACTTACGATTCGCCCCACGAACTCAAATTGAGGGCAAAAACCAAATGAAAGAAATTGTTCCTGCACCTCCGGCGATTGTGCGAAATGATTATGAGTCGGTCCGCGAACTATTCGCAAAAAACGTCGTGCCGAGTTACGGACGCTTTGAAATTGTCCTGAGTCATGGCGCGGGCAGCTATGTTTTTGACGTGGCGGGTAAACGCTATTTGGATCTGGGCGGAGGCATTGCGGTGACTTGTCTCGGTCACGCCCACCCGGCGATTACCGGGGCACTCGTGGAACAATCAAAAAAATTGATTCATGTCTCGAATCTTTATTTCACCGAACCGCAGGGCCGGCTGGCGGCCGCACTGGTAAAACGAATTGGTCCCGGCAAAGTCTTTTTTTGCAACAGCGGGGCTGAGGCGAATGAAGGGCTCTACAAGCTCGCCCGCAAGTTCGGACATGATGAAGGACGGTTCGAGATTCTCACCGCGACCAACTCTTTTCATGGCCGCACCCTGGCGGGGATTGCCGCCACCGGCCAGGACAAGGTCAAAAAGGGATTTGAGCCGATCATGCCGGGCTTCCGTCACATTCCTTACAATGATTTGGAAGCCGCGCGCAACGCGATTTCACCGGCCACCGTGGCCATTTTGATCGAGGGCATTCAGGGTGAGGGCGGAGTCACGCCGGCGACCGCGGACTATCTGTTGGGCTTGCGCGCGTTGTGCGACGAGAAGAAACTGTTGCTGCTGATGGACGGCGTCCAGTGCGGACATTACCGCACGGGGAAATTCCAGAGCTACCAGCGCATTTTGGAGCAAACTCCGGCCGGCGACAGGTTTTTGCCCGATGGTATCTCGATGGCTAAGTCGCTGGGTGGCGGATTTCCCATTGGCGCATTTTGGCTGCGTGCGCCGTATGCGGATTTACTAAGCGCCGGCACACACGGAACGACGTATGGCGGCACGCCGCTGGCTTGTGCCACCGCGTTGGCGGTTCTCGCGGTCATTGAAAAGGAAGATCTTGCCGCCAATGCGCGCCATCTGGGCGAATGGATGAAAGGAGAACTGGATCGGCTGGCCGCCACCTATCCGCACGTGGTAAAAAACGCGCGGGGTGTCGGGTTCATGTTGGGCTTCGAACTGACCGAAAAAATCCCCGCCTTCGCGGCGAGCGACAAACCTGCCGCCCTTCAATTCGTCAACCGGCTGCACGCGGCTGGTGTGTTGACCATCCCCGCCGGCTCGCAGATCATTCGTCTGTTGCCGGCGCTGAACTTGAACCCGCAGGAAGCCGGTGAAGGCCTTTCCAAAATTGAGGAGGTTGTCAAAGCACTGGCTTGAAGGCATCCTTGGCATATTATGAAGCACTTTTCCCGTTGGATCGCCGGGTCTCTTTGGCTGGTCGCGGTGTTATTTCTGGGCGGTTGCCAGACCAATACTGACCAGGCGAACTCCGGCCAGATGGCTTCAGTCGAGATCTCCGGCCATTCCGAAGTGGAGATTTTGCGTGCGATGAAAGCCGTTTTTCAAGCCAACGGCTATGAGCACATGGACGATTTGACGTTCGATAAAAAGGGTTCTGCCTGGGATACCGCAGCTTATGGGGGATGGGACACCGGCGGTGTCTGGATACGATTGAAGGCCAGCGTCGACAAAGGGCCTGTTGGTAATTACGTCATCGGCTGCGACGCTTACCGGGTGGTGTCACACAACCAGGGTGTCATGGAGGAAGAGGAAAAAACTCCGCATACCAACCGCGCAGAATGCAAACGGATTCTGGATGAAATCCAGGCGCGGCTGGCTTCCGGTACGGATGCCTCGGCTCAACCCTGATAGCGCATGCGACCCGAGATACTTCGCCATCTAGCCGCCGCCGACCCTGTCATGCGGAGAATCATCCGCCAGCATGGCGACTGCAAATTGGAACCGGAAACCCGGCGGCATCCCTTCCAATCGCTGGTGCAGGCCATCGCCCACCAGCAACTCAACGGTACGGCGGCGAACACGATCCTGACGCGATTCAAAAGGTTTTTCCCTGGCCGGAGGTTTCCGCGGGCGGAAGATCTGGCGCACGTCACCGACGAACAAATTCGCGCCTCCGGCTTTTCCTTCGCTAAAATCCGGGCCATCCGCGATCTCGCGTCAAAAACATTGTCCGGCGTAGTGCCGGACTCGCGGCAGATGGGGAAATTGACTGACGAAGAAATTATTTTGCGGCTGACCGAAGTGCGCGGTGTGGGGCGCTGGACCGTCGAGATGCTGCTGATTTTTCAACTGGGCCGCGAAGACGTTTTGCCGGCGGATGATTTTGGCGTGCGCAGCGGTTTCGGTCACGCTTACATGAAAGGAAAGATGCCGAAGCCAAGGGAGTTGCTGGCCCACGGGGAAAAATGGCGGCCGCACCGCACCACCGCTGCCTGGTATCTCTGGCGGGCCGCAGACGGTGCGAAGAAAAAGAAGTGACGCCGCCCCGCTCTTCAGGTAAACAATTTCCTTTGGAGGCCAATCCCCAAAAAGCATTTGAACCCATGAAACATCTGTTATCACTGGAAAAACTGTCCCGGGAGGATTTTGAAAAAATCCTGCGGGACGCAGTCGTGTTCAAAAAAGAACGCGGCCTGCAAAAGCTGCTGCCGCTGGCCGGCCAGACCTGGGCGCTTATTTTTTCCAAATCATCGACCCGGACGCGGGTTTCGTTCGAAACCGGCATCCGCGAACTTGGGGGCGGCGTGATGTTTCTCAACGCCAATGACATTCAACTCGGGCGGGGCGAACCCGTCAAGGACACCGCGCGCGTCCTGGGAAGGATGATCCATGGGGCGGTCATTCGCACGTATGCTCAAAGCGATGTGGAGGAGTTTGCAGAATTTTCCAAAATCCCAACCATCAACGCTTTAACGGACGACGAGCATCCGTGCCAGATCATCGCCGACATCCAGACCTTCGCGGAAAGGCGGGGAACCATTGCCGGCAGAATTGTAACTTTCATCGGCGATGGTGCGTGCAATGTCCCCGTCTCCTGGATTTTTGCGGCCGCGAAGCTGGGTTTTGAATTGCGCATCGCGGCGCCAAAGGCGTTCCAGCCCGATCCTGGAATCTTGAAACGGGCCGGTGGCAAAGTCATTTGCACCGAGGATTTGGCCGCTGCCGCGAAAGGCGCCGATTTGCTTTACACGGATGTGTGGGTTTCGATGGGCAAGGAAGCAGAGACCGCAGAGCGCATCAAGATCCTCGGCGGCTATCAGATCAATCAACAGCTCGTGAAGCTGGCGAAGCCCGATGCGCTCGTGATGCACTGTCTCCCCGCGTATCGGGGCAAGGAGATTGACGAGGAGACCTTTGAAGCAAATGCGGACACGATTTTCACGCAGGCTGAAAACCGGTTGCACGCACAGAAAGCGATTTTGAATTGGGCTGTGAGTTAGCTTCGAGGTCCAACGTTTGGAAGTTGCAAGTCAGGCAACAGCGCATCGAATTTCGAGCCGGCTACGTTCAACTGCCAGCATTCCCGGAATAGAGGCGCAGGTATTTCAGGCCGACCTTGAAGTCCTTCGGGGTTTCGCTCTTGATCACCACCGTTTCATTCGTGACTGGATGCGGGAAGGACAACTCCGCTGCGTGCAGCGCAACGCGTGAAATCAGCGGACGTTCTTCGCGACCTGGCTTGAGTCGATAATCCTGCTTGAGTCGGGAGAGCCAGAGGGATTTGCCGCCATACAGTTCGTCCCCGACAACCGGCAAATCGACGTGACGCAAGTGGACGCGAATCTGGTGGGAACGGGTGGTGAAAGGTTCGCATTGCAACAGCGCATAGCCATGACGCGGAAAATCTTCCAGCACTTCAAACCCGGTTCTGGACTTTTTGCCGGTGTGCGGATCAACCTTCATCAATCCCGGTTTAAGGGGATGGGGTGCGAGCGGCGCGTCGACTTCAAATGTTTTTTCCGCCGGTGAGCCGCGCACGAGGGCGAGGTATTTTTTTGCCGGTTGCTCTGAGCCGAACAAATCCGCCAGTGCCACGAGCACCGGCTTGCTCTTGGCAAAGAGCAGGATGCCGCTGGTGTCTGAATCCAGACGGTGCGCGTTGCTCAAGTAGGTCAGGCTGCGTTCACACGCCCAAGGTTTGCCGGCCTCAATTGCGGCGTGCAGCAATTGCATCAAGTTGGGGCGCTCGAGGTCAAAGCGGTCTGGTGAAGTCAGGAGCCGCGCGGGTTTGTCGAGGGCCAGCAAATGTTCGTCCTCGAAGAGGACGGGAATTTCCCAGAACTCGCGCGTGGCCGGCGAGGAGAGTTTGATGCTGTTCGTCTTCAAGCTTTGCAAGAGGCGCCATGGCGGCATCCTCAAAATCTGACTGCGCCGCGATATCGCGCCCGGCGGCCCGCATGCCTTCCCCCAAATTATTTGCCGGCGTTCGCCTGTTGTTCGTCCTGGAAAAATTGCGTATTACGGAGTTCACGATTGAGCTCCGTGTTTAGCCAGAGATTAAATGCTTCGTTCTGACGCGCACGACGCACCTGCGCCAGATATTGCTGAAAATCAGCGGATTTTTTCGACTGATCCACCGGCAGTAGGGATTCCACATACAGGATAAATCCGCCATCGGCCGTCGGCACAAAACGACTGATCTTTCCTGGCGGCGTGGTAAATGCGGCCTGCTTAAGCTGGCCAAGGTCGGCATGGTCTCCAAGTTCCGGCACCTCGGATGAACTCAAAGAAAACGGGGCCAAAATGACCGGGGTTAGACCGTTGTCGACGGCCGTATGGGCGAATTTATGACCGGCAGCCATTTGGACCGAGGCGGTGAAGTAAAAATTTGTACCGGCGCGTTGCGCCAGCGCTATCGCCTGTTGGGTCGCAAAATCCTGCGCGACCCGATAGCGAATCTGGTCAAGCGACGGAATCGAACTGGGCAATTGGCTGGCGAGCGCAATCACGTATATCGCATCGGAACCGGCAATCGGGCCGGTATAAGGCGAATCAGCACTCAACTGAAAGGCAGCCTTCGCCAGCGCAGCGGGGGCGTCAAAATCCTGTGGGCCGGTGCTTTCGCCGAACGGTGCACTCGTAAAGACCGGCAGGTTTTTTTGTTTGGCTAACGTCGCCAGGTTCTCCGGTTTGACCGCCGCTGATTTCGAGCGCTCCATCCGCGCGCGGATCTCTGTCAACCAGCTGGTGGATGTGTTGGGCCTGCCCGGCGCCCTGACCACGCCGCAAGAAGCCAGCGCCCTTTACGA
>JBEKMT010000144.1:0-14058 GCA_050008355.1 Verrucomicrobiota bacterium | reverse complement strand
AAATGCGATCTTTCTTGAAGCCCTCGAAAGCTCCTCGGATTTTGCTACGGGAAACGATTTCCATGATATTTAAGTTATGTTAGACCTGTTTTACTTCTACCATTGGGCTCATGCCACTGATCTCAAGGTAGTTCCGCTTATGTTCCGTCCAAATTTGCGCCACGGCATTACAGCTCTTGAAAAATGAGATCATTTCAACTGTCTGTTGCCATTTAACACCGTTTACCAGTTCGAAAATACGACCTTTCTTGAAGCCTTCGCAGGGGCCATTAATCGAGCTGGTGGTGGTGATCTCCATGGATATTAGACTTGGTGTCTATCGTTACAGTAAGCTCCTTTTCATCGATAGCAAGCTTTCATGACATTTATATTTGGTTGAGATTTTCCGGGAGCGGGATACATCGAGTTAAGCAGATTTCCACGCCGTTAGCTGGATTAAAAAATTTGGCAAGCTGGTCGGAATCGAAGTGACGCGCATTAGTTAAACGCGTACCAGCAGGCGATTCTCAATTCCCGGTTCGAAACCGTGGAAAAACCGGGCCGCGGCCGGATCAGTTTTCGGCGCCGACCAGGTTTGACTGGAGAGACGGCGTGGTGCCGTTATACTCGTGCAATTTGTTGCGTAACGTGCGAATGCTCAAATCCAACAACCGGGCGGCGTGAGTGCGGTTTCCCGCACAATGGTCAAGCGCCGAGAGAATATGACGACGCTCCACCTCCGCCATGGTGGGAAATTCGTTGAGTGTGTTCGAATTTTCCAATGCGGGACGGCTATTGGCATACCTTGGGGCAGCTTGAATCGGCGCTTGGGGAATGGTCAAACCGAGATGGCGCGCTTCGAGCATCCCATTATCACCACACAAGATAACGGCTCGTTCCATGACATTTTGCAATTCACGCACATTGCCCGGCCAGGAGTGATTGAGCAACACTTGTCGGGCCCCATCGGTAACGCCCTGCACGCGGATGCCATGACGACGGCTGAATCGCTGCAGGAATTCCTTTTTGAGGAGCAATACATCTTCCCGGCGTTCGCGCAACGGGGCAACGTGAATCGGCACGACATTGAGGCGGAAAAATAAATCCTGACGAAATTCCTTTCGTTCGACACTTTGTTCAAGGTTGCGGTTTGTGGTGGCGATAACGCGCACGTCGACCTTGATAGTCCGATTGCCACCCACCCGCTCAAACTCCCGTTCCTGCAACAAACGCAGAAGCTTGGCTTGCAGGGTTGGTGAAATCTCGCTGATCTCGTCCAATAAAATTGTGCCACCGTGGGCGAGTTCGAAGCGGCCTTCGCGGCGCTGAGAGGCGCCCGTGAAGGATCCTTTTTCATGACCAAAAAATTCACTCTCGATCAAGTTTTCGGGAATCGCCGCGCAATTGACCTTGATGAATGGGGCACGGTTCCGGGAGCTTTGCCGGTAAAGCGCACGCGCGATGGCTTCCTTGCCGGTGCCGCTCTCGCCCTGGATCAAAACTGTGGCATTGGTGGGGGCGACTTTGCGAATGAGTTGATGGAGGTTTTCAATGTCCTGACTGCTGCCCAACAACTTGTGGTCACTTTCCTCAGTTTCCTGACTTAGCAAGCGATTGACCTTCACCAGCTGAACGAAATCCTCGGCCTTGCGCAGGGCGATCCGGATTTGTTCATCGGAAAAGGGCCGGATGAGATAATCGAACGCACCTTGCTTGATACAGTCCACTGCCGATTCGATGGAACCGGACCCGGCGGTGACGATGACCAGCGGTTTCACCGCGCGGGCTTTCATTTCCTGGAGAAACTCCATACCACTGCCATCAGTCAAGGTAAGATCGAGAAAAAGAATGTCAAAGTTGTCGCGACCCAAGTAGTCGCGCGCCGCGGCAAGCGTCGACGTCGAGGCGACATCGTAACGACATTTCCGCAGAAAGCTTTCCAGAGCACTGCGAGTATGCAAATCACTCCCCAAAACGATGACTTTTTCAATGGTCATAATAATCAACTCAGTAATGTAAAACCCCAGACGGAGGGACCTCAGTTTCCCCTTCAATTTTCTACACTGTGTTATTTCCGGGTGGTCGATTCACTTCCCCGCGCGTGCAAAAATCCACACCGACCCAGTATGTCCAGTACTCCATAGCAGAGGAGGTGCCACGTCTCGTCGCAGTAAACAGGTGACGTCCGACTGTCACTTAATCCAGAAGAAGAAGAAGAAAGAGATGAGTCCGGATCAAGCGCCAGCAACGGCCAGAGGCTTCATCAATATCCATTGCAGGTTTAACCGAAGACTTACCTCGCTGAAGCTTTGAAAATTCACAGGTTTGAGGATGTAATTTTCCACCCCCAGGCGACGGCATTCAGCAATATCGCCAGAGTCTTTGGAACCGCTGAGGATGATGACAGGGATCGTGTTGGTCCGCGGATCCGCCTTTATCCGCCGCAAAACTTCCAAACCGGTAATTTTTGGAAGATGTAAATCCAGCAGAATCACCTGTGGCTGGTCGGACGGGTTCCGATGAGCAAAAGAACCGGTACCAAAGAGAAAATCCATCGCCGTCGCACCATCGTGCACTACGTACATACGATTTCTGAGGCCCCATTGTTTGAACGCATGGACTGTCAGGGTGGCATCGTTCACGTCGTCTTCCACCACCAGAATGTCCACCTGCTGATCAATGGTCATCGGGGCGGCGGCGGATTTGGAGGACAGATCAGCAAACAGGGTGAAGAGTGGAACCGACAAAGCATCTGCCAACTTCTGAACATTTTTCAAAGACACGTTGCGAGTGCCCCTTTCGATGTCGCAAATGTAAGTTCGATGCAAGCCGGCACGTTTGGCGAGTTCCTCCTGGGAGAGGTTGAGCTTGTCTCTCCACTTTCTCACGGCTGTCCCGAATTGTTTTTCGATGTCCATTTAGATTGAGAGTCCTTTGGTATTGTCACTCAGATTGGAAAGTTTGCAATAGACTTTAAGTG
The DNA here is from genome assembly GCA_050008355.1 of Verrucomicrobiota bacterium. Taxonomy (GTDB): domain Bacteria; phylum Verrucomicrobiota; class Verrucomicrobiia; order Limisphaerales; family UBA11358; genus UBA11358. The sequence goes on along the minus strand of JBEKMT010000144.1, from coordinate 11,099 downwards.
ACATAGGAGAATAACTCTCGGATACAGTTTGGGGCTTGGTGTTCAGACTCAATGCAAACGATTTCCGTAATTCCAACAAACACGCAGACTTTGCCATTGATTTTTTGTATCCCCATGATTAAGATCGGTTTAGGAATTTGCGAAGCATTTTCTCAATCATGAGAAAGACATATTCCCTGGGGAACAAAATCGTTCTGGGTTTTGTCGCATCAATGGTGGCCATGCTACTATTGGGTTGGCTTTGCTATCACGCGACGACCAATTTCATCATCACGCAGGACTGGGTCGCCCACACACAAGAAGTCATCAGCACGCTTGAATCCGGCCTGGCCGTTTTGACGGACGCAGAAACCGGGCAGCGAGGATATCTGCTTACCGGCGATCCAAGTTTCCTCAAAGATTCACAGGACGCTCAATCGCAAATCGACGGCTGGGAGAAAAAAACCCGCGCACTGGTTCATGATAACCCGCAACAGGAACAACGGCTGGAAAAGATTTTCGGCCTCATCACCCAACGATTGGCCATCCTGAACAACCGGATCCAACTGCGTCAGAAACAGGGTATCCAGGCGGCCACAGCAGCGGTGGCCTCGCGCGAAGGCAAAAATTTGATGGCCAACATCTGGAGCGGAATCGAGACCATGATCGCAACGGAAAATCTGCTTTTGAAACAGCGCCAGGAAGACGCGCGAAGGAGCGCAAAACACACCGAACTGACGACGCTGAGTTGCACCATCCTGGCGAGTATCATTGTCTTGGTTGCAGTCCTGGTGATCCGGCGAGATTTAGAAACACGAAGGCAGACCGATGCGGAACTGCTCCAGCAACGTGTGTTGTTTGAATCCATGTTGGACCATGTCCCAGGCATGGTCCAAATGAAAGATCTGGATGGACGATATCTGTATATCAACCGCAAGCTTGAACTACTGACGGGGGTTTCCCGCGAGCAGATCAAAGGCAAAACGGTGTTCGATCTTTTTCCGAAGGAATTCGCTGAGATCATCAGCGAACATGACCGGAAGGTACAAGCAACGGGAGCACCCCTGCAGACGGAAGAGAATATTCCCTATTCCGACGGTCCGCATCCACACTGGTCAATTTGTTTTCCCCTGCGCGACGCCCGCGAAAACATCCACGCCACCGCCGGCATCTCCATGGATATCACCGATCGAAAGGAATTTGAAAGAATGCGGCTGCAATTCAAGGCGCTCTTCGAATCCGCGCCCGGTTTGTTCCTGGTGCTCAAACCGGATTTCACGATTGTGGCTGCGAGCAACGCCTATCTGAAAGCCACTTTGACGGAGCGGGAGAAAATCATCGGTCGCGGACTGTTTGAAGTTTTTCCGGACAATCCGGAGGATCCCGCTGCCGATGGAGTCCGCAACCTGCGCGCATCCTTGGAACGAGTCCTCAAAAACGGCACCAGCGATACGATGGCCGTGCAAAAATACGACGTGCAAAACCGCGAGACCGGCCGGTTTGAAGAGAAATATTGGAGCCCGGTCAACACGCCGGTATTCGGGGAGGGGAAACAGGTTGAATTCATCATGCACCGGGTGGAAGACGTGACGGAATTCGTCCGGCAAAAAAATCGCGCCGGCGAATCGCAAGACGATCTGAAATCGCGGATGCAAAACATGGAATCGGAAATTTACACCCGCGGCCAGGAATTGCAGGCGGCGAACCGGCAATTGGAGACGGCCAATCGGGAATTGGAATCCTTTTCATATTCCGTCTCGCACGACTTGCGTGCCCCGCTGCGGCACATCGACGGGTTTGTAAAATTGCTAACGACGCAGGCGAAACTAGAACTTGACGACAAAGCCCGGCGCTATCTGGGCATCATCGCCGACTCCGCCAAGCGCATGGGTGCGCTGATTGACGACCTACTGATTTTCTCGCGCATGGGACGCTCGGAAATGCACAAGGCCAACGTCTCGATGGATTCTCTGGTGCACGAGGCATTGGAGGCGATCAAAGTTGAGACGGAAAAGCGTTGTATCCATTGGAAAATCGGGGCTTTACCGCAAGTCCAAGCCGACGCGGCGATGTTGCGCCAGGTGTGGATCAACCTCCTCGCCAATGCGGTGAAGTACACGCGCCCGCGCGATCCGGCGGAAATTCAAATCGACTGGGACAATTCCGACGACGAGGAAATGGTCTTTCTCGTACGCGATAACGGCGTCGGCTTTGACATGCGATATGCCGAAAAATTATTCGGCGTCTTCCAGCGGCTCCACCGGGCGGATGAATTTGAAGGCACCGGCATCGGACTGGCCAACGTTAAGCGCATCATCAACCGCCACGGCGGACGCGCCTGGGCGGAAGGCAAAATCGACGGCGGTGCGACGTTTTGCTTTTCCCTGCCCAAAACCAAAACAGATACCCCACGTTGAATTATGACACCCCTCAAACGCATCCTGCTGGCGGAAGACAATGACCGCGACGTCGAACTGACCCTCGCGGCGCTGGAAGAATATAACCTGGCCAATGAAGTCGTGGTGGCCCGCGACGGGGCGGAAGCGCTCGATTATCTCTATCATCGCGGAAAATTTGCCGGACACGCCAATGGGCTGCCAGTGGTCGTGCTGTTGGATTTGAAAATGCCGAAGATGGATGGCCTGGAAGTACTCTACAAAATGCGGGCGGACGAACAATTGAAATTAATACCCGTGGTGATGGTCACGTCATCCCGTGAGGAGCAGGACCTGGTGCAAAGTTACAAACTCGGGGTGAACGCTTATGTGGTCAAACCGGTGGACTTCCAAAAATTCATTGAATCCATCAAGCAGCTCGGGTTTTTCTGGGCGGTGATCAACGAACCGCCACCGGGAACGATCAAACGCAATTCCTGAAAAAGTTAGTGCGTCAGGGCATTTGTCTGACGACGGGCGGGAGGAATTTAAAGTAATTTTTCGGCGACTCGGTCGGGGCGGTTGGGAGGAGGACGTTTTCGATCTTCAGACTGTAATCCTTTTCACCGAACAACGCCTCAACCTCTCTCGCGCCATGACAAACGTGGAGCACTTGGATTCCATTGGGAATGAGGTGGTAAAAAACCAGGTAATTGTCGACACCGGAGATGTGCCATGAACGGATGCCGGTCAAGCGGGAACCGCGAAATTTCCGAAGCCGGCCGCATCCAGGCTTACGGGCAAGTATGTTAAAGGTTTCGCGGGCCAATTCGATGACACGTGTGGCTTCATCCGGATTGTCGGTGGCGATCCGGGCCCAGATTGCCCCGAGCTCCAGCTCAACACCGGGTGACAAGATGATTTCAGGCTCTTTCACGTGCCGTCTTGATGCGTTTGCGAAGCTGGTCGAAAACAATTTCGCTGTTCACGCCGCGGTTGGCTTCCAATGATTCAATTGAGGTCAACAGCCTCGCCTCGAGTTCCTCCAGCGTGACGGGCACGACCCGGAGACTCGCCTCGCGTTCTTCCTTGAGCCGGCGCAGGCCGGCGCAGACGACTTCGCTTGCGGTCAGATAAAGGCCGCTGCGGACTTCGTTCTTCACAAACTTCTCCAGTTCCGGCGTCAAAGAAACATTCATAAATGACGGTTCAGTTTTAGGCCGCAGCTCCGGCCACAAAACGCTCACGGGCGCGCGGAGCCCGAACTTTGGATGTTTTATTCCAGGCATTGCGCGGTGAACCTTGCCTCGCTGTAATAACCCCAGAATTTGTACCGAATCGTATATTTCTGACGATCGAGCAAGAGCCTGCCATTCAACGCGATAGAATTGTCCATTCGCATTCTTCCTCCCGCCGGTAAATGGGCGTTGAGGACGGATTGCAGACACCGACTATGCAGTTCCGTCTGGATGAGGCGGCCGGAATCTTCATAAAGCTCCCAGAAATTGACCTCGCCAGGGGTCGGAGCCAACAAGCTAAAGTTCGAGCGGGTGGGATTGTGCAACGTCGCTGTAACATGCACGTAAGCGGGTAACCGGTCCGGCAGCGGAGGCAATTTATTCACGGTCACGCATCGCGGGCAGACGATTTTGGCAACAATTCCCTTGGGGGGATTCGTAATGGCGGTCGGCAACATGGTTTTTGGCAATTTGTATATTGCTGATTCTTTGGAGACCCTTAAAAAATGATTTAAGACTCCCACCTACCAATACGCAGGACCGCAACAATTCTTTCAAATATTCTTAAAAAGCTCGGACGGCAAAACGCGGCGGTTGAAGATAAACCGCTCCTGTCCTGAAAACGGTTTCAATGGTTGTTTTTGCAAACAAACCAGTTGTAAGAGCCGATTCGGGTCAAAGAAGCTGCCATTCGCGGAGAGGAGAATCGGGAGGAGATTTCGGGACCCGGGTTGCTGTTGAATCAAAGTTCTCAAGCCGTGCCGCAGAAAGCGGGTTTCAGCACAGTTGAAGGTTCATGGAAGCCAACGTGATGTCGAGCCTACCCGTTGGAGAGAAGGTCTTAACGAAAGGGGGCCCGATTGAGCAAATAATCCGGCCACCGTTCGGTCAAATACTGAACCGCTTAGGAGGTCACCATGGCATCCTGCAACTGGCAAAGAATTTCTTGTCGAATCACTCCTGCCCAAACCACGTTCGTCCTTGTCAGGGCTTACCGGTCCCTGCCCGCCACAAATTTGCGGGCAGTTGTTCGGGAAACCAGCTGATGAACGTTTCCCCAATCAATGAGCGGGCAGAGAACGCATTTGCTTGATCGTCTCCTCATACAAATGCTGCATCTCTGTGCTCATATCCCCAAAGCTCTTTGCCTCAGCAGGGAGGGTTGAGTTTTTGGCCGCTACTTTCGCCAGATGCGAGCCATAATTTTCCGCCTGCGCCTGGGTTAGCAATAAATTGAATTCAAAATTTGCACCGGAGGAAAATAACAGGTCGTATTCCTCAGACTTTGCCTCCGCTTTCCGCGCAGCGGCTTCACCGGGTGGTAAACTCAATGACAAGAGATTCAATCCCGGATCACCCTTGGCCAGACGGGTCAATTCCTTTTCATCAGCCGAAGCAGTTGCCGAGATCAATTGGACCAGAATTACCACTTCTTTGTTGCTGCTCTTGAACATGAAAATTTTGCTCACATTTTTTTCATCTTCCAGCAAATCGTACAGCAAACCCGCGGCGTTCCAGCGCAACTGTTGTTTTTCAACATTTTCCGACGGCGGTGCGGGTGGACTATGCGCCCGTCCGGGCGCAGACGATAAGGCCGAACAACCGCAGAAAACTCCGATCAACGCCACGACTAAAAAAATCTGTTTCCACATGCTGCAATGATACACATGTCGGGACATTATCAATTCAAAACGACACGATCGCCGTCTTGATGAAGTGGAGGCGGTCAGGATTGTTTCTTTCGAAAGCGGAGATTCCGCGCGACTTCTTCGATCACACGGACAATTTGGTGATGCGCCGTCTCCGGACTGACGGAGGATTTATCAAACCTCTTGCCCATCGCCGTCACCATAGATTCGTCATGCTTCTCCTTATCTCGTCGAATCAAATCGGAAATGTATGATGAAATGTCTGAGGCATGCCCTTTCCGGCCGGCCAACTCCTCCGCCCAATCAGCAACGGCCTTCGGCAACCGAATGTTTCGTCGTACCATCTTCGGTCTCAGCTTTATTCGTCTTACCATGCGACGCAAAGTCAAAGTTGGAAAAATTAATTCGTCGGTTGAATAATAAAATACCCGGCAGCGAGAAAGACAACAAAAAGTTTAACTCCGGGCAAAGCCTTGACGCAATGATGCCGGTCGCACGACAGCACCCGCGAAATCAAACACATCCTCAATTTTCACAAGTGCCGTTGCTACTGATTCAAGTCGAACGCTTTAAGCCCTTCGTCGCAGCCGATCATGGTCCCTCCAAAGGGAATTCGGCATGACGCTGGCGAATTTTCCCGCTTAAAATTTTGGCCCTTTGTCGGCGAAAACAACGGGGCTTCGCACATGCGATTGAGGCCGCCAGCTTCAATGTTCCCGACCGGGCCAAGGCATGATAGCGGGTTCGGACGATTTTGTTCGACCCTCCCAAAAGGCAGTGGGCATTATCCAGGCGGACTGAATTTCGCAATCCTGCAGCGCAATACGGCTTCGCCGACGTGGGCAGAGTGCTGCCTGCGTTCGCTCAACGCGATGGTGTACTCCCAACCGAATGACCGGAAAGACATGCGTTTCCAATGATGCAGAATCTGTTAACAAGATGAATTCCAAAAAAGCAACGATAGCAGAAACAAGGAAACAGCTTGACTGCCATCCATTTGTGTTTATGTCTAACAATTGAACCGATTTTCAACAACAATTATTGGTTGCGCCATGAAATTAAATCACAAGAGGGACCAGACAGGCCGCGCCACACTCATTCAATTTCTTCATTCCGGGCTTCTGGCTGTTCTTCTGGCTGGGCCAGTAACTTACACAGCAAATGGCGCTGAGACATTGTGGTCCATCGGGCAGAAGGATCAATCGAGCGCCGAACTCGCGTTGGGTGCCGGGCATCCAGACCAGGATTTCATTCATAGATTCCCGCAAGACCCTTTCTATATTGTCGGCCAGTCCTCCCCCTCAAATGATTGGCCGGCGATTCAGCCCGGCTCCTATGATGCCTGGGCAAACGCCCGGGCACATACCTTCAACATCATATTCGGCATGGACCAGGCAGTAGACGGCAAGTGCCGTTTGGTACTGGATCTGGTGGATGCCCAATACTGGAGTCCGCCGGAAGTCACCATCGGCATCAATGGTCAACAACTCCCGGCGCAACGACCTGCGAACGGCAACGGTGACGACACCCTGGACAATCACCCGGAAAAGGGCCGACATCAGAGCCTCGTCTTCGAGTTCCCCGGAACCATGTTACAAACCAACAATCTCATCAGCATCAAGACAGACAATGGTAGTTGGATTATCTACGATGCTCTTCAACTTGAAACTCCGGCGGGGGCCAGCTTGACGAAACCCGTCGGACTGATGTTTGGAAAGGTCACTGCCGATGAAGCTTTGTTAGGTTCAGAAGCAGCTCCCAAACAGATGCTCCACGTACCGCTTTACTGGATTAATTCATCCGGCAGCGCAAATCTGCAGAAAGCAACCTTGTTTGATAATCACGGAGACAGCCAACAAATCGAAATCAGGGCAGGGCAGCAAACAGTTGATCTTGCAGTGCCGGCGGTGGATCAGGCGACATGGTTCGCTGCCTCCGTAACTGTCGGAGACCAGACTTACACTACTGCTTCGGTTGAAATGAAGCCGATGCGCAAATGGATCGTTTACGTTTTGCCGCATTCCCACCACGACCTGGGTTATACCGACATCCAGCCGCATATTCGTGAGAAACAAATGCATAATCTTGACCTGGCCCTGGATGAAATCACGCGAACCAAGGACTATCCGGCAGGCGCCCAATTCGTGTGGAACGCGGAAGTTCTTTGGTCCATGGACGACTATTTGACCTACCATCCGGAAAAGGCGATACGAATGATTACTGCAATCCGGGATGGCAAGGTCTATCCGGACGGCTGGTACGCCAATGAACTGACGGGACTTTGCCGGCCGGAGGAGTTACTAAACCTGACAGCCTTCGGATTGAAGCTGGAGGACCAAACCGGGGTACCGATTGATTCGGCCATGATTAGCGATGTGCCGGGCCTATCGTGGGGATGCGTGCAGGCCCTGAATGAAGCCGGAATCCGCTATTTATCAGCCGGCCCGAATTATTTCGATCGCATCGGACACACTCTGGTTGCCACCGAGGACAAACCCTTCTATTGGGTCTCAGCTTCGGGTAACAACAAAGTGTTGGTTTGGACTCCCTGGCAGGGCTACTCACTCGCCCCGGAGATCGGTCCTTTGAGCGGAGCCGGAGCACAAGAAAGGTTGATCGCTCATTTGAATGAGTTGGAGGAGAATCATTACCCTTACGACACGGTCTACATTCGCTGGGACGGTTTCGGAGACAACGCCGAGCCGGACGACAGCCTGGCTCCCTTCGTCAAGAACTGGAACGAGACCCACGTTTCCCCGCGGTTTGTCATCTGCAATACCAGCCAGGCATTCCACGCTTTTGAGGATCGATACGGCAAACAACTCCCGACATTGCGTGGCGATTTCACGCCCTACTGGGAGGACGGTTCCGGCTCTTCCGCCCATGAAACTGCGCTTAATCGCGAGGCAGCGGAGCAACTCGTCCAAGCTGAAACACTCTTCGCCTTGCTTAATCCCCGGAATGTACCGACCGGAAGCTTTTACTCCACATGGCGCGACGTCATTTTGTACGACGAACACACTTGGGGAGCCAGCGATAGCATTTCCAATCCGGATCGTCCCGGGGTGGAGGAACAATGGAAGTATAAGCAAGCTTTTGCGGTGAGAGCCTGGGAACAGTCGAGCAATCTTTTGCAGAAGGCGGGGAGCAGTCGGGGCAACGTTGCGCCAAATCAGTTTGATATATTTAATACCTGCAATTGGACACGCAGTGACATCGTGACACTTTCGCAAGCAGCCTCAGTCGCCGGCGACCAAGTTATTGATTCAAAGGGTAATCCAGTCCCCAGCCAACGCCTGGGCACTGGCGAACTGGTTTTTCTCGCGAAGGAGATTCCGCCCCTCGCAGCCAAGAGATTCATGGTGGTCGCAGGTCCCGCTGCCACAGTTTCCAGTTCGCTACGTGCAGACAAATGGGAACTGGCCAATGATTGGCTCACGCTAAAACTGGATGCCAAATCCGGGGGGATAACGGAATGGATGAACGCAGACCACCCCGACAATCTGATTGATAACAGTAGCGCGAGCCTGAACGATTATGTCTATGTGCTTGGGGCGGGACTTGAGCATGTCGAGTATGCTGGTATTCCGACGATCACCGTTAAAGAATCCGGACCTCTCGTGGCCTCCGTGCTGGTGCAGGGAAATGCAGCGGGAGCAAAATCTTTAAGCCGGGAAATACGCATTTATCGCGACTTTCCGCGTATCGATATCATTGATAATTTGGAAAAGACTGACGTCCGCGACGTTGAGGCCGGACATATCGCTTTTCCGTTCCACCTGCCGGACGGCCAGATTCGTCTAGATTCCCAGTTTGCGGTGACGCGACCGGAACTGGATCAGATCCCGGGCGCGAATAAGAATTGGTTTCCCGTCAGTCGTTGGGCAGACATCTCCAGCCCGCGATACGGTATCACCCTGGCCACTTTGGACGCTCCGTTGGTGGAAGTCGGCGGCATTACCGCCACCCTGCCCCGTACCCAATCAGATCCCAACGCTTTCCGTCCTCATGTTGATCCTACGCAGACCATTTACTCATGGATTTTCAACAACCATTGGGAAACAAACTACAAAGCCAGCCAGCATGGCATGCTCACGTTTCGCTATTCACTACAAACACACCATGCCTTCCATGCCATGGCTGCGAGCCGGTTTGGGATCGAGCGAAGTCAACCGCTGGTGGTGTTACCCGCAAGGGCAGACGCTTTGACCATACCCAGAATGACCATCGAACCCGACAATTTACTGCTGACCAGCTTCAAGGTCAGTAGCGATGGCAAAGCATGGATCGCGCGGCTCTTTAATCCGACGGACACGGCGGCAACCGCGCAAATTAATTGGGCGGAGCCCCAACCTTCGCAAGTCTGGCGCAGCAACCTGAGCGAGAAACCGCTTGAAAAAATCAATGGATCGGTCACGGTTCCCTCATGGAGCCTGCTCACCGTCCGCGCTGACTTTTAATCCTTCATTGTGCGGAACGGACGGTGATGCTCGTATAGATCCAGCTTCTTCTGGGCCGTTGGCTCAAGCGTCCCGGAATCCATTTCAATTTCCATGCTTTTTTCCTGCCAGTTAACGGCCTCGGCAAAATCGTGGGTCTCCGCATAGGCCCCGGCCAGGACACTGAGGGTGAGAGGATTTTTCCAACCAGTCAAATCACAAGCCCTCCGGGCATTCAGTAAAGCCTGCTGTCCATCCCGAAGTTTGGAGTTTGGACAGACGGACAGTAGAGCGGCCAGATTATTATACCCCAGCCAGCAGTTCGGATCGAGGCGAATACTTTCGACGCAGTCGGCGATGCCTTTGACATAGTCACCCCTGACTGCGGCACACAATTCACCCCGATGAGCATAAGCCGTTGCATTGGTCGTTTTAAGCTGGATGGCGAGGTCATAATCGGCAAAGGCACGCGCAGTATTCCCTTGATAAAAAAAGGAGTCGGCCCGGCTGACAAATAATCCAGCGTTCCGCGGCCTCAATTGAATTGCTCCGCTATAATCCATCGCGGCTTTCGCATAATTGCCCTTTTTGAAAAAGGCATCGCCCCGCAACTCCAGGGCCGCTGCGGATGGATCATGCTTGATCACTTCGTTGAGGTCGGCGATGGCCAGGTCGTAATCCCGCTTTTGATAGTACGCCCCGGCCCGGCCGTAATAAGCCTCTCGCACATTCGATTGGATTAGTTTACTGAAATCATCAATGGCGAGGTCATAATGTCCGTGCTGATACTCGGCCACGGCATTGGTGATTAAATCCGGAATTTCTTCGGCACGACCGGTGCAGGCGAAGCCGTTCAAGGCCGCAAAGACGGCCAACAAAAAGACCAGCCTCGAGCATTCGCGTAATGATATGTTCACAAAGAATTCAGTTTCACTTGCTGTGTCAGGAACTTACGCTGAGCTGCAACCGCCATTGAATCATTTCAGGATGTAATCATAGGAAGTGAGGTGTGATGGGTGACAAATCATAAGTGATGAGTGGTGAGGCGCCCGATGATCGGGACCACCCGCTGAGCGGGACCGCCAGAGGATCTGGGACCAATTTTCTCCTCGCCTTGTTCGCGGATATAGGCTGTACGATTGCAGTGTTGGGTTTTTAGAGTGCCCCTTCAGGGCTTTGGATTTTTGTGGTTTGAATAACCAGGGCGGTTGCTCTGGGCTAGAGTTAGGCCGCGCCGTTGAGGCTTCGAAAAAGGTGTCCACCATGTCTCCGGTCTTTACAGTTTGGCGGGGTAAGAGAGCCCATTTGGGTTCGTTTTTTCGTTGGCAGCACGGGGAGTGTAGCCACAGATGCGTTGTTCTCCGTCGGGAAGGGTTTCGAAGACAGGGTCGAAGTCGTCTGCCGCATTGGGTGGCGAAT
>JBEKMT010000143.1:0-13851 GCA_050008355.1 Verrucomicrobiota bacterium | reverse complement strand
AACCTCGTATCGAACGCCTTCAAATACACCCGTGACCGCGAACCGGCGGTCGTGGAAATCGGCTGCACCCGCGAAGAAAACGAGAATGTTTATTTCGTGCGTGATAACGGCGTTGGATTCGACATGCAGTATGCTGGAAAGCTGTTTGGGGTCTTCCAGCGTCTGCACCGGGCGGATGAATTTGAAGGTACTGGCGTTGGGTTGGCGATTGTGCAACGCATTGTCCACCGCCACGGTGGCCGGGTCTGGGCCAAGGCACAGTTGAATGAGGGTGCCACTTTCTATTTCACCATCGAATCACAAAAAGATGAACGAACCCAAAGAAGTTGAAATTCTGCTGGTTGAGGATGATTCGGACGACCTCGAAATGGCCCTGAGGGCATTGCGTAAGGCCAACCTGGCAAACCATATCCAGGTGGCCCGCGACGGCGCGGAAGCTCTGGAGTTCATCTACGGCGCGGGCGCGGAGGCTGGGACCAGGCCGGAGAAACAACCCAAGTTGATCTTGTTGGATTTGAAGCTTCCGAAGATTGATGGCCTTGAGGTTTTGAAACGCATCAAAAACAACCCATTCAGTATGATGATCCCGGTGGTCGTGCTGACCTCATCCAGAGAGCAGCGGGATGTACTGGAAAGTTACAAGCTGGGCGTCAACAGTTATATCGTCAAACCGGTGGGTTTTGAAGGCTTCGCCGCAGCCGTGCAGGAACTCGGGATGTATTGGCTGTTATTGAATCAGCCGCCAATGCCTTGATTGTATATGGCTACCCCGCTGAACATTTTGATTGTGGAAGATTCGCCGTCGGACGCCGAATTAGTGGTGGCTGAGCTGCGACGCGCGGGCTTCGATCCAAGGTGGAAACGGGTGGAAACCGAACGCGAATTTCTGGCTGAGATAAATAACCTGCCGCAAATCATCCTCTCGGATTATTCCATGCCCCAATTCACCGGGCTACGCGCAGCGAAATTGTTGCAAAGTAGCGGGCTCAATATTCCGTTTATACTAATTTCCGGGACCGTGGGCGAAGACGTCGCGGTAGAGGCAATGAAACATGGCGCAACGGATTATCTGCTCAAGGACCGGATGACACGTTTAGGGGTTTCCGTGGAACAAGCCTTGGAACAACAGCGCATGCGCGATGAACGCAAACGTGTCGAGGCATCATTAAATCTGTTCCGGACCTTGCTGGACCGATCAAATGACGGCATCGAGGTCATTGATCCCAAAACCGGCCGTTTTCTCGATGTCAATGTGACCACCTGCCAGCGGTTGGGCTTCACCCGCGAAGAATTGCTCACCATGAGAGTGCCGGATGTTGATGTGGGGGGAGTGACTTCTGAATCATGGGGCCGAAATGTTGAAGAAATACGGCAATTTGGTTTCAAGATTATTTACGGCCGCCATCAGCGAAAAGATGGCTCGACCTTTCCGGTGGAAATCAACGTGCGTTACGTCCAATTGGACCGCGATTACCTCATAGCCGCCGTCCGCGACATCACCGAGCGCAAACAGGCGCAGGAAACATTGCGCAGAAGCGAGGAGAAATTCCGGAAGATTTTTGAGAATGTACAGGATGTATTCTATCAGACCGACAACCAGGGCATCATCATTGAAATTAGTCCTTCCATCGAACGGTATTCCGGTTATCACCGCGAGGATTTGATCGGCCAACCGGTGGAAGGAGTATATTTCAATCCGGAAGACCGGGACAAGATGCTGCAAATTCTCCGCGAAAAAGGGGAGGTGGTTGACTATGAGCTCCGTCTCAAGACCAAAACCGGACGTTTAGTCTATACTTCGGTCAATGCGCATGTTTTTTTCGATTCCGGGGGAAAACCTGACGGGGTAGAAGGCGCGTTACGGGATATCACCGCGCGCAAACATGCTGAGCAATCCCAAGCCCGGCTGGCAACGGCGGTTGAGCAGGCTGCCGAGTCCATCGTGATAACTGACACCAATGGGGCGATTTTTTATGTCAATCCGGCATTTGAGAAGATCTCCGGCTATTCCCGTGCAGAGGTGCTGGGCCAAAATCCCCGCCTGCTCAAAAGCGGTCAACAACCGGCCGAATTTTATCGTTCAATGTGGGCCCAGCTCAAACAAGGTGCAGTCTGGCAGGGCCGTTTCATCAACCGGAGCAAGGACGGCAGGACTTACGAGGAGGAAGCCACCATCTCTCCCGTGCGGGATGCCACGGGTGAAGTCGTCCACTATGTGTCCGTGCAGCGCGACGTCACGCGTGAAATGCAGCTCGAGGCCCAACTGCGCCAGGCCCAGAAAATGGAGGCCTTCGGCCAGTTGGCTGGCGGCGTGGCGCATGATTTCAACAACATCCTGGCGGTGATCCAATTGCAAGTCGGCTTACTCAAATCGGAGCAAAATCTTTCCTTGCAACAACTTGATTTTGCCGACGACATTGAGAAGGCCGCGCAACGTGCCGCCAATCTCACCCGCCAGCTGCTGCTCTTCAGCCGGCAGCAAGCCATGCAGCCCCATGACCTCAATGTAAAAGGTGTCGTCGCCAACATGACGAGAATGCTCCAGCGAACCCTGGGCGAGCATATTCATCTGCAATTCAAGTTCTCGGAAGAGCCCATGTACATTCACGCCGATCCGGGCATGATTGATCAAATCCTTCTGAATTTGACCGTGAACGCCCGCGACGCCATGCCGAAGGGGGGAGATATCGTGGTTGAGACCTCCGCCATCGATTTTGACGAAATCACCGCGGCGCAAATCAGTCAGGCCCGCCCCGGTTCGTTCGTCTGTTTGAGTGTCACTGATTCCGGCTGCGGCATTCCGCCGGAAATCTTGCAGCGGATCTTTGAACCATTCTTTACGACCAAAGATGTTGGCAAAGGAACGGGTCTAGGGCTGGCCACGGTGTTTGGCATCATCCAGCAGCATAAAGGCTGGATCACTGTTTACAGCAAGGTTGACCAGGGAACAACCTTCCGGATTTTTCTGCCGCGGCTGACCAAAAGTTCCGACACTAACTTCATCCAGTTTTCGGCGGCCTCAATTCGCGGCGGCACCGAAACTGTTTTGGTGGTTGAAGATGAACCCACCATGCGCTCCGCCATGAGAATCACCCTCTCGCGCCTCGGTTATCACGTCCTGGAGGCTGCCACTGGTGCTGAAGCATTGGCAATGTGGCAGCAACACCGTGAAGAAATCCGTCTATTGCTGACCGACATGGTGATGCCGGGGGGGATGACCGGAAGGGATCTGGCCCAACAGATTCTGCAGCAGGATCCAAAATTGAAAGTGATCTATGCCAGCGGGTATGCCGCGGAAATCGCCGGCCAGGATTTATTGTTGAAAGCAGGGGTCAGTTTTTTGGCCAAACCGTTTCAGACCCAAAAGCTGGCGCAAACCATCAGACAATGCCTGGATCAGAATTGATATCAACTGGCCAAATTAATTCACAACTCATTCCCGAAAAGTAATTCCGCCTCCGCCAATTTTCGCCTCAGAGAGTCTTAAATCGCTGCTTTAAAATTGTCCCATTTAGTATTCAAAACCTCAGGGCTCGCGCCAGTCCGATGGGGCCAACCCGGCGACATGAATGTTACAAACCGTTTTCAATCTAGTAAGACGAGATCAAAAACACTGATTTTGATTTAAAACCGATGATTTCCATTTTGAATGGAATGTCTGAAATTCGCGTCGGAATGTCCTCAAACATGAAGAAATTTTTCCGAGTGCCGGCTATTCTCATTTCGGATAAAAAGTTGGATCAAGATAGACTGTGCTATGAAAGCCAAATTTATAATCCTCGCCACAACGGCTCTCGCTGCTAAAGGGGTGAGTGTGCAAGTCTTGGACGTTATGATCTTTTCTGCAGCACAATCCTTCTAAATCTGTCGCGGACTTCTGATTATCCTCTCGGCGCGGTTCCCACCCGGTAAAACGGGTGGCGAACCCTAATCAAACGTCGCTAAATCCGACACACTTCCCTGCAATTTTCGTTGGCAATGTCGCGACAGCCTCGCTAAAACTCTCGCATGTCGGAACCAGCAGAGAACGCCTTCGCACCGGCGTCAGACCCGAGCGCCTTGCAACGGGTATTGAAAGTTGCATATGACTTGCACAACTCTGGTCGTCATGCAGATGCCGAAGCCCTATGCCGGCTATTGCTGCCACAGATGCCAGGGGAGAGCCAATTGCTGCTTCTCCTTGGCATGGTCTTGCAAAAAATGGGCAGGAGTCTGGAAGCTTTAAAGTACCTGGAACCGGCCGCCAAATTGAAGCCGAAGTCTGCACGGATTCTCAACAGCCTCGGTTTCGTCCATCAAAGCCTGAAAAATCATGCGCGCGCTGTGGAATGTTATGCCCGGGCCATCGAATTGGGGTTGGGTTCGGCTGACACGTATTACAGCATGGGCAACGCCTGTCATCAGCTCGGCGAAGTGGAACGCGCCGCGTCGCTCTTCCGAAAAGCGGTGGAAATCAAGCCACGTGATGTCGCCAGTTGGAACAACCTCGGAAAATGCCTGAACGATTGCAATCGCCTGGAAGAATCCCTCCAGACCTATGATCGGGCACTGGACATCGACCCCCATTATGCCATGGCTCGATATGGACGGGCAGTTACGCTACTCGCCGCCGGGCGGTTGGCGGAAGGCTTTCGCGAATATAATCAATGGCGCACCCATGGGATCAAGCCGCGCCAGTTTTCCCAACCAGCCTGGCAAGGCGAACCGATTCCCGGCCAAACGTTGTTTCTGCATGCCGAACAGGGATTCGGCGATGCCATCCAATACACCCGCTTTTTGCCGCAGGTGCGCGAACGCGCGGCGAATGTCATTCTCGAATGCCGGCCGGAGTTGAAATCCTTCTTTGTACACTGCGGAATTGCCGACTTGGTCATCGCGTATGGTGAGACCATTCCGCAATTTGATCAATTCACCTCACTCGCCAGCCTCCCGGGACTTTTGGGCACTACCCTCACGAGTATTCCCAACCAAGTGCCTTACTTGAAAGCGCCGATCTCGAACGGGTTGCCGTCCGTTTCCGCAGGCCGTTTGAAAGTGGGTGTGGTTTGGGCCGGCAATCCGCTTCATCACAACAACGCCGCCCGCTCCATTGCCCTGAAACAATTCCTACCAATATTGAACGTGCCCGAAGTCATGTTTTACAGCCTTCAGATATCGGTGCCCCCGCCGGACGAAAACCAATTCCGGTCTTGCCTCAGCGCTTCCTCCAAAGTAGTTGATTTGAGGGGCCGGTTGGAGACTTTTCTTGAAACGGCCGGAGTTCTGGCAGAACTTGATTTAGTCATCGCTGTGGACACCGCTGTTGCCCACCTCGCTGGTGCCCTGGCCAAACCCGTATGGACCCTGCTTCCCTTCGCGCCGGATTGGCGCTGGCTCTTGGAACGAGAAGACACGCCATGGTACCCAACCATGCGATTATTCCGCCAAAAACAAAGAGCTCAGTGGCAGCCGGTGGTTGCTTGCGTGGTGGAAGAACTGGGGCGACTTTCCTCGCGCAAAGGCGACGGTCAGACGGCCCTGCCCGCCTGAATCATTCCGGTGCAGAGCTTTGTGAACATTCTGCAACCACGGCACAAATCTGGAAGCAGCATTGTTTGAACTACGGCGTAACCACGATGCCCATCTTCATGAATAGCGAAAGCCAAAACACATGATCGTCAGGAGAGTGAGAGCAAAACATCCGTTAAATCAACTGTTTACCAGCTGAAACGGGATTAGGCGATTTTGCCCGCCGACGATAAATCAAAGTGCCAATTACCACCCAACCCAGAGCCAACAAACTGGTAGCAGTGGGTTCAGGAACCGGTGACGTGACTTCCCAGGCTCCAATTACATTACCGGGATCGCCGCTAAAACCGGACAGTATCTCCCCTTGTGTGCCCGCGGCAGGAAGCGCTGCAGCGTCAATCCCCAGGTTGGAAAGATCGATGGTCCATGAACCGGTGAAAGCAGGTTGCGAGGTCGAAAACGATTCGGTTATGTTTTCTCCAGGAGAGTTAATATCAACGTAGAGTTCGAGATCTGTATATGATGAACCACCCCCCGTGGAATAATTGTCACGATAGGCATCGTTATAGGAAACGCCAGTATTGCCTCCCACAAGCGTACCCGTCAGGTCTTGACCGAGCGTCATACCAAATTCACTGGCAGCGAAAAAACCCAATAAATCCACGCCATTATTGGCGGTATTACTGCTATCATTCACACTCGGGTTCAAGCCGGTGGCAGTAATGATGACCGCTGCAGGATCGGCATCATTGATCGACAGCAAAACCGGGCCGGAGGCTGCGATAGCGGACTGGTAGGAAAGAATCCTAATTCCAGTGAACACGGCGATCCATAAAAGATCCTTTCTCATGATCCTGATTCTCATTGGAAAAACGTTAATTCAGACCTTGGATCACTTCAATGTCAAAGAGCGGGCAACCTGGAGGTCCGGCCTCGTAAGCTCTGGGCGACGCGGACAAAGTGGAAGAGTCTGAATCTGAAGAAATGGATTAAGACATCCCGCCCAGGCGCCGATGGCAAACAAATTATTAAATGCTGCAAGTATCACACTCTGCTGTTCAAAGAGCCCAGACCCAAAAACATGATTGCGCGTCAGATCAGGGGATTTGAATCATGCTTGCCTCGTGTCCAATGCCACCAGACAAATATCGTCGTCAAACTCCTTGGTCGCCGAATGATTTCTCGCCTGGCCAATCAGGCCATCCAGGATGGCATCGAGCGGTTGTTCCCGTCGTTCCTGAAAGGCGGAAACCAATCGTTTCAAGCCGAACTCTTTTTCGTCGGTATCGAAAACTTCATAGATTCCATCCGTGAAGAGCAAGATCAGGGTGTCCGGCTCCAGCGGACACTCGTTACAGCTATATCGGGCGTTCACGGACATGCCGAGCGCGGGTCCTTGCATGCCATCGGCGCATTTCAGAGCCTTGACTTCGCCTGTCTGTCGATGCATCACCAACGGATTCGGGTGCCCGGCCCTTGCAAAACGGATTTGGCACTCCCCTATGTCTGCCACGAGATAAAACGCAGTCGCATAGAGTGGACTGTCCATCGGCTTGAGAATGTGCATCAACTCTGCATTGATCCCGGTCAACAATTCACCGGGCTTATTACCCAGTGTGCGCGTTTCCTCCACCAACGCGCGGAGCACTGCGGTCACAAATGCTGAACGAACCCCGTGCCCCATCACGTCACAAATGAAAACACCCACGCAACTCTCCGAGATTTTAAGGATGTGGAAAAAATCACCGCTAACGACACCCGTAGCTTCAAACCGATGACCGAATCGAAGGGTCATCTTCCGGTCTACCCCACTCCCTGCAACCACCGGCATTTGGCTCGGAAGCATGGCCATTTGAATTTCCCGCGCGAGCAGTAAGTCGCCTTCCATTTCCTCGTTTTTTTTGTTCAATTCCCGCTGCTGGTGCTCGAGTTGCTGGACATTCTCCTGTAACAGTTTGTTCTGCAATCGCACCAGTGTCCGCGAAAAAACCAATCCGAGCACCGTTCCAGTTTCGTCCATTAGAACGACGTCATGATAAAGCGTCGCATCCGAGCGGGAACAAACGGTCGCCAGGATTTGTCCAAGTGGTTGCTTGACCTTTATGGTCGTCACCTCGGGCAAAATGGCTTCGCGCACCGGTTGTTGCGAATGCATTGCAAAACCGAACCGCGCTCCCAAAACCATCCCGATTTTTTGCCGTTCGCACAACCCGATGAAACGCTCGCCGTCCATCACCAGCATGAATTCAAACTCATGACCGGCAAACCGCTTATGTGCCATCTCAAGTGTATCGGAAGCCTGCACATATTCCCGATGGCCGATCAACTTGCGTAAATCAACTCGTTCCACTGTATGCGGGATTGACACCTCATGAGTATATTCGTGTCGGTCAGGGTCTTTCAACCGGTGAGAACGATTGTTTCCATATCTTAACAATACAAGCCGGCGGGGCATCATGTTGGTAAATGCGGTCGACTCGTTTTCTGGCATCAACCTTGTCCGGACTTCTACCCGGGATGCGGCTAAGAAACCCTTGAATTCCAAGCATCCTGCCTCTCAAGACTCCGGCAGTTCGAAACCCACTGGTGCGAAAGCAAAATTGCGCAGTCCGATCAAATTTAGTGGCGCCGACATCAACCAAGGCTTTAAACTTCGGTTGTATGTTTTGTTGCTGCGTTAACGACCAAACTGAATTGCGCCTGATTGACCGTCAAAACACTGAGGAACTATTCAAGCTCCTGGATGCCAACCGGGATCATATCCGGCGCTGGCATCCATGGGTCGATAACATTCGTGCCGCACCCGCGGTCGAAAGGGCCATCACCAACTGGCAGCAACAATATACGAATAATCGAGGCTTTTATGCAGGTATCTGGCACCAGGGGGCTTTTTGCGGGATCATTCACCATCTAAATGTTGACTGGGCGAATCGGTGGACTGCGTTGGGCTATTGGCTGGACGCCGGCCATCAGGGAAAAGGCATCATGACCTCCTGCTGCCGCACCATGATTGATCACAGTTTCAACGTCTGGAAACTGAACCGCGTCACCATCGAGTGCGCCACAGAAAACACGCGCAGCCGCGCTATTCCGGAGCGCCTAGGCTTCAAATTCGAAGGTGTAGCCCGTCAGATTGAATGGGTTCACGACCGGTTTGTGGATCATGCCATGTACAGTCTTTTGCGCTCAGAATATGGGACCGCCTCCCAAAGAAAGCAGCAAGAACATCCTGGAATAGGGGTCGCGTAAAAAGCGACAAGCTAACGTTATTTTGGCGCTGTCAGACCCACTTTGATGTTTCGTCGGGCCGGCTTGTTGGCACCTGAGGACTGGATGGGAGAGCGCCAGAGGTTTTTGGTGTTGACCGAACTTACTTTGTAACACAAAGTACGTGGCGCAATTAACTAAAACGCTTATGAAATTGAAATGGTTCAAGCGAATCGGTTGGTTCCATGTTCCGGTATCTTTGTCGGGTCTGGTCGTGTGCATCCTTGCACTTGTTTTTTGCGTGACAGTGTTTAGGGCTATCGACCGGCATTCACACTCGGTAGGCGATACGCTTTACAGAGTATTTCCCTTCTTTGTTTGTACGTTTCTGCTGGTTGATTGGATTGCTGGCAGGACGAGTGAGAAGGTGAACTAACTGAGAAAGCGCACAAAACGTGCGGGCCAAGGCCGATGAGCGTCGTGCTTCTTGACTTGGCAGTTGACAAGCCTTGTCCACGGTGGCTCATTTTGTTGAATCAGGTGTTCAGGGCTATCCACCACGGCTCCATGAAAAAACCACTGGCGTTAATCCTCTTATTAGCGGCAATCGCAACATTCGGCTTTAGCCTCTTTATGTTCCAGCGGGCCGTGGGTTGGAAATCGCCATGGTTTTCGCTGGATGTGATGTGTTGTTTCCTGGGCGTAGTGACCATTGGACGCCCGCTGTTTCGATTGAAAATGCCGCGCTGGTTGCGACCAGTGCGGACATGGGAATTAAAGAGCAAGCTTTATCCAGTGCTGGGGGTGCCCGTCTTCGGTTTACTGCTGCGACGGACTGCGCTTCGCTTTTTAAATCCGGAAGTGTACTTGAGTCAATCCCCCGCTGATCCGGATATGGTTCTTGCCCGGATTGAATCGGCGGAGGCTGCCCATTTATGGGCGGCAGTATTGCTTTTCCCCTATATAATGTACGCATGCGCACAGAACCGATGGAATGTCGTCTTCTGGTTCACGCTCGTTCAAATCGTTGGCAATATCTTTCCAATACTGCACTTGCGCTGGGTCCGGGGCCGGATGAAGCGGTGTTTTGGCAAGAAACGCCAGAAGTTGTTTGCGGGCGATGCCTGAGGCAATTTGTATATTCAAGATCGTGCTTTGGGGAGAAAATTGAAAACGTCAGGACTTGAGGGGAAAGTTTGGCGCGAGCGAGCGTCGAACTACACACGAGGCGCGCGTTGCCCATCCTAAGCGGAGAGTAATGGCGAATAAAGTTCGTCTTTGATCAGGAGACACTTGTGTCCATGGAATCCGAAAGTTAGAATTAGGGGCATCTACGGACCAGCGGTGGTTGAATCATAAGCAGGGCGCTTAACGTGCTTGAAAAACATCTAAAGACATTTCACCGGGCCACGAGGTCGATCACCAACCATGAACATGTTGATCCATCATGGATCTGCAAGACCGGGCATTGGAGGCAATCAATGAATTGTTTATCACATGCGGTCAAAACAACTTGTTAACAACCCAATTCAACCAAAGCAGGCTGTTTAGTTGTGTTCCGCACTGCGACCAACTTGGCTTCAATGCGCGCATTGCTGAAACCCAATCACTTTAGATTCGTGCCACAAACTACAAACTTATTATTCAGAGTTGCGACCGGAGTGGCTGCTCTGGCGATCTTCCTGGTCGTGCTTTCGGCTCTGGTGGCGTCGCATGGTCCAACCGCGCAGGATGCCCGAGTGTCCGAGCAGATTCGAGTTGAACTCACGCGGGCGATCAGCCGAGAATTGCCGGCGAGGATTAATCTGGTGGTAACCTGTTTGCCACGCCACAACGGGACTTTTATCGTGGTTAACGGGACGTCGTTGACCACCGATGAGAAGCAAAGGCTGGCGTTGCAGGCAAAGGCAATAGGTCGGCAACATGATAACCGGCAGGTGACCGTCGTTTTTCGCAATCAATGATGAGAATCACCTATGGGTGATCAGAAGACACCGTTGCGTAATCGTTTGATTTGGGTTGCTGAAATTCGGTCGCTCCATCTTGTGCAATTTTCTTTCTTCCGGCCGTTTTGATGGAAACCCTTCGAACCTCCCGTTGACAAAGGGGAAGGTCGGAAATAAGGTCATATTGATGCGTATTGTGGCATTCCAGAGTTCACTTCACGGGCCAAAGAGGCCGAATTTATTCGTTAGGGGACGCCAGGGCCGCGTAGGTGTCGTAAATTAATAGATAAAATGGAGAACATTTTGATTATGAAACCAAGCATCGCAATTTTCTTTTGTATCGCATTCGTTGCAACTTTCGCGCAGAGTGCGACTTTTATCGGGCCGACCACGGCAACCAATCGACTGCTGGTGTCGAGCAACTCGGCTATCATCATTACCTCGACGTTCGGCGATTTTACCAATAGCACAGAAGTGGCGCAAGGCGGTGGCGAAGTATTTCCGCTAAGCTATTTTGCGCCACTGCAAAGTGGAACCCAATATGCGCTCGCCGGCCCGGCGGAACTGGTTTTTTCCAACGCGGCACTCATCACTTATTACAGGCTGACGAACGCAGGCATCATCACCCAAACGATCGCGCACGATCCGATCGGAATCACGATTGCCTCGAATCAGACGATGCGGCTCTTTGGCGTGACGGAACCTGTAAATGCAAACTTTTCAGGACCGGGCGGCTCGCTTGGTTTCACCTTGGAGCCGGGCCAGCCAGCGGAGTTCACCGGGCCGGGAAACTTGTCGCTCAACAGTGGCGAGCTTCCCCCCTATGCTAAATTCATCTCGTATTTCATGGCGGAGGATGGTTTTGCCATTCCCAATCAGGGGCTAATTGCCAGCCCGACCGGTAGTTATGCGGTCATGGTGGAGAAATCATTCGACTTAAACACATGGTCACCAGTCCTTTTGGAAAATACCACGGGCGCAAACCAGGCCTATTATCGCCTGAGACTTCAGCATTAGCGGGGAGAATTTATCGTTGGCCGTGACACAGATAAATCTTCCCAACTCGGGACAAGTGAAGAGCTGTGGCTCAAAGAAATCGCATCATTGTTTCCGGGGGGATTTCCGATTTTATATTGCTCGCCGGTTTTGGGTTCCAAATTGCAGTCCCGGGACATCCGCCCCCCACTTCAGTGTGTTCTGTTCAATCGCGGTGGTATTTGACATGGGGGAAACACCCCATGGAAGAATTTGATTAAATGTGTAAGCTGAGGTACTTGTATATTCAATGGAAAAGAGTGAAATTCCATCCGGTAAGGAGTCGGCATGCGTTTCAATCGCAGGGCGAAGGAATCCATGGCTGCGTCGTATTCTCGTGGTCGATGACGATTCCGATACCCGCCAGCTTAGCATTGATGTGCTGGTCAGTTCGGATTATGTCGTCGACGCGGTGGTTGATGGGGCGAGTGCCTGGGAGGCGCTTAAGGCTAAACACTTCGATCTGGTCATAACCGATAACAAAATGCCGAGAATGACCGGAGTTGAATTGATTGAGAAACTGCGCTATACGCGGCTGCCATTGCCGGTCATCATGGCCACGAGCGAGGTGCCCACGACTGTATTTGAGCGCAAGCCTTGGTTGTTACCGGACGCAACTTTGGAAAGACCATTTTCCAATGACGAATTATTGGCAGCAGTAAGAAAAGTCCTGCGCACCGATGACGGCAACTTGCATCACATGGAGATGCTTCTTCCAAGGTATCTTTGAGTGCAAACTTAATTAAATATTTCAGATCAACCTTCACGATCTCCAAGCACTACTTTTATGAAATGGAATGAGAAATATCCATTGAATAATCAGCTTTGGCACCAATCCAAGGCCTAATGAGCTTGCGGGATCGCATCCTTGTGGTGGATGAGAACCCTGACCTGCGGCAGCTCAGAGTCGAGATGCTGATTGATCACGGTTATGACGTGGAATATGCCAAAGATGGGGCTGACGGTTGGGAAACACTTCAGGAAAGATACTTCGATTTGGTGATCACGGAAAATACAATGCCAAAACTGACGGGCGTTGAAGTGATCGAAAAGCTGCGTTCCGCACGCATGACGGCTCCTGTCATCATGGCTACCGGCCATACAACCACGATTGAATTTGCTCGCAAGCCGAGGCTAAAGCCCGAAGTTACCCTGATCGCCCCATTTCCCGATGGCATATCATTGGCGGCAATAGAGAGAATTCTAAGAAATGACGGTGGCGATGACATTCCATCAGAGACACTACTTCCGAAGTACCTCTGATGGTAAACAATGCGTCGCCAGCAATTCGCGGGAGGAGATCAAATTGCCCGGCGATTCCCGGCTAGTGAAATCCACACAACTCCGTCGTAACGATCGCGTGTTATCCGGCCTCGTACCAGCAGCAAGTCGAAACCGCACGGAAAATCCCGTCAGAAAATTTGGCCAAACACGAACTGATTGATTTGACAAGATAATGCAAAACCCGGTTGCCTTCTGAACTGCGGCAAACGGCTCAAGGCAGAAGAATTCAATTATATTCGAAATTTTATCATTTATTAACATCTGCTCCCTAATTCACAAAAAGCCCTTGTGGGAGTGGGATGGGGCCGGGCACATTGTCATGCAAATTTATGCCAAGTTTAATCGTCCTGGCTTGGAGCACGAAAGGCGCGGCGGGTTTTCCTACCTCTGACCACGCTACATTAACGTTTCGATGACATTGACCGCCTCGCGCAAGCAACTCTCGCCCAATTGGATTCTGTCCATCCTCACGGGGCTTAATCTGCTCAATTACCTCGACCGTTACGTGCTTTCCGCGGTGTTGTCGCCGCTGCAAAAAGATCTCGGCATCAATGACGAACAGGCCGGGCGGCTCGTGACGGCATTCATGATCGGCTATTTCGTCACCTCACCCGTTTTCGGCTGGCTGGGCGACCGTTGCCCGCGGAAATGGCTGATCGCTGTCGGCATATTGGTGTGGAGCCTGGGCACAATCCTGACAGGGTTTGCGACGACGTTTGCGATCATGCTTACGTTTCGTGCACTGGTTGGCCTGGGCGAAGCAAGTTACGCGACCATCAGTCCGAGCCTGATTTCCGATAGCTATGGTCCGGCGAAACGGAATAACGCGCTGACAATTTTCTACGTCGCGATTCCAGTCGGCGCAGCGCTG
>JBEKMT010000142.1:0-13924 GCA_050008355.1 Verrucomicrobiota bacterium | reverse complement strand
TCGGTGACATTTGTGTTTGCATTAGAAAGGCGACTCATATGAAAACAATTCAACCAGTTGAACTCAAAATTATCCTTGGTGAAAAGCCGGACGCGGCGGTGTTGGATGTCCGCACACCGGTGGAGTTTGCGGAGGTGCACGTCCCCGAGGCGCACAATATCCCGTTGGACGAATTCATTCCCAATTTATTGACGGTCCCCAAGGATCAGCCGGTTTATTTGTTATGCCGCAGTGGCCAGCGCGCAGCGAGAGCCGCCGAAAAACTCTCTGGTGCGGGATTCGTACAGCCGGTTGTGATTGAAGGCGGCACCCTCGCGTGGATTGATGCCGGTCTGCCGGTAACGCGTGGTCTCACCAAAGCCATCAGCCTGGAACGCCAGGTCCGTATTGTCGCCGGTTCGCTGGTTTTCACCGGAGTGGTGCTGGGCTGGTTTGTGAACCGCTGGTTTTTCACTCTTTCCGGTTTTGTGGGCGGCGGACTGGTTTTTGCCGGCATCACCGATTTTTGCGGCATGGGCTTGCTCCTTGCCAAAATGCCATGGAACAAACGAAAACCGGCCTGAACCAGCGCACTGCGGCGGCGAACAATGGAAATTCGGCGTTGCCCGCGGCGCAGGCATTGTCGGATGACTATAAAGAATTCGTGCGGGATCTGCTCGTTTCTTACGAGCTCGTCGGCGGGCTGAATAACCGCGATGCGCATAACATGCCTTCCAAGCGAGCGGTCGGCCAGATTTGCCATGATTTGCTTCAGCTCTTGTTTCCGGGATTTCACGACGATGATGCTGTGCATCACCAGTCCGTGGCAAAAATAACCGGCGACCGGCTTGCGAGTGTCGCGGCGCGGCTTGAAAATCAAGTCCGCAAAAGCGTCCGCATTGGTAATCCCCAAAAACCGACCGGGCGCACCCCGCCGATTTTGCGGCGGTTTTGCGAGTCACTGGCCGGCGTGCGCGAACTGTTACGCACGGATATAGAAGCAGCTTTCGAGGGCGATCCCGCGACGATTCATCGCGAGGAAATTATCTTGTCCTATCCGTTCCTCGAGGCAGTGGCCATTCAGCGGCTCGCGCATGTGCTGTATCAGGCGGGTGCGCCGATCATTCCGCGCATGATGACTGAGTGGGCGCACGCACACACGGGAATCGATATCCATCCTGGCGCGAAAATCGGTTCGCACTTTTTCATTGATCACGGTACGGGTGTCGTCATCGGCGAAACCTGCCTTATCGGGAACCATGTGAAGCTTTATCACGGCGTCACGCTCGGCGCGCGGAGTTTTGTGAAAGACGAGTCCGGCCACATTGTCAAGGGTGGCAAACGACATCCTGAAGTGGAGGACAACGTTACAATCTATCCCAATTCGACCATCCTCGGGGGCGAGACGGTCATTGGCAGGAATTCCACGATCGGAGCCAACGTTTTCCTGATGCACAGCATACCGCCCGATTCCCTGGTAGTATACGAGGAAAAACAACTCACCATCCTCAACAAATCCGCGAAGAAAAAGGCCGAAGATTTCGATTGGGCCATTTGATCGAAAGAAATTCTCAAAAAAACGTTGACGTCCGAAGCTGTTTGTGGAAAATAACCATTAGAGTAGTCGTATTTATGGCGGTGCAATGGGGAGTCTGGTTCTAGCTATTGATGTCCCCATTTGAGTCCATTTGTGATCAGATTTTGATTTGTCCAAGGGCTTTTTATTTGGCTGTAAAAACGACTCATTTTATCGCTATTAAAATATTCATTGGAAGTACCTTGAAATGAGCAATCCGCCCAAAGAACAGGGTGCCGCTGACCAATCTAATTGGTTGGATTTGGTGGCGCAACAAGTCAAATCGTTGCGCTATGGGGTGGTGGAGATTGTGGTGCACGATTCACGGGTCATCCAGATCGAGAAAACAGAGCGACTGCGACTGGATAAAATCCACGGCGAAAGTTCGCCCAAAGAATAAAATATTTCGGGGGTGGGGAAACCTTTGGATTTTTTATCAAAACCAAGCAATAAATCATATGGGACGCATATATAATGACATCACGGAAACCATCGGCAACACTCCGCTCGTGCGGCTGAACCGGACGGCCAAAAGGCATGGAGCACTGGCCGATATTTTGCTCAAACTGGAATTCTTCAATCCGCTTTCCAGTGTAAAAGACCGCATCGGGGTCGCGATGATTGAGGATGCTTTGAAGTCAGGGGCGATTGGTCAGGACACGGTCCTGATCGAACCAACCAGTGGCAACACGGGCATTGCACTGGCGTTCGTCGCCGCGGCGCGGGGATTGAAGTTGATCTTAACGATGCCGGAAACGATGAGTCTGGAACGGCGTAAGTTGTTGAAAATCCTCGGCGCGAAACTGGTGTTGACTGAAGGAGCTAAGGGGATGAAAGGAGCCATCGCCAAGGCGGACGAATTGCATAAGCAGATTCCCAACAGTGTTGTCTTGCAACAGTTTTCTAATCCATCGAACCCGGCGATTCACCGTCGGACCACCGCAGAGGAAATCTGGCGTGATACCGATGGCAAAGTCGACATTGTGGTCGCGGGCGTGGGTACCGGGGGAACCATCACGGGAGTGGCGGAAGTGATCAAGAAATTGAAACCAAGTTTCAAGGCCATCGCCGTGGAACCGGTGAAGTCGCCGGTGATCTCGGGTGGCGCACCTGGGCCGCACAAATTGCAGGGAATTGGCGCCGGGTTCATTCCGGACAACCTGAACGTGAAGATCCTGGACGAAACCATCAAGGTGAACGAAGACGATTCCGGGCCAATCTCCAAGGAAGTGAATCAGTTCGACGGGATTCCCATCGGAGTTTCCAGCGGAGCGGCGGTGTGGGCGGCGTTGCAAGTTGCCCAACGACCTGAAAATGCAGGCAAAACCATCGTGGCCATCGTGCCGTCTTCGAGCGAACGTTATCTTTCAACCTGGCTGTTCACTGATATAAATACTGATTCCGATGACATCAGTAATTTGATTCCGGTGGCGGCTTGAATAATGTTTGAATGGTTCCGGTCAGGTGGGACGAGGCGCCGGCTGGCTGCCATAAACTCCGAATCATTGATCTGATTCATCCGCCGGAGCGCCCCTCCCACCTGATTGAGTCGGGTGCGTTGGTTAACGCACGACCGAGTTGACAATCACGACTGGAGTCTGTCTATAGTGCACGAAGATGTTCCCAAGATAAATTGCGGGCCCATTGGTGCCATTGTCCGGCAACCCGAGCTGTAGTTGTCCCTGCAGTGTGACATCGGTGATTTTGCTGGTGGGATTGTAATGGAACAATTCCCCCGCAACCAGGGTTCCGCTGGCCTCCGAGTTTGTGTCCCAATCAACATATTCCAAGAGTTGTCCCTCGGTGCCGCTGGCATTGGTCAACGAAACACCGCCACTGAATGTCAAGGGCGTTCCAATCACGGTCTTATTGGTGCCGCTGACCACTTCGACATCGTTTCCTTCCACACTGTAAACTAAAGACAAGCCTGTGAGGTTGGTGATGCCCTGGGCTTCGGCGGTTTCCTGAATGAGACTCCGGTTATCCAGGGATTTATAAACCAGATGGCCTTCCGCGTTGGTGGAGATGCCGACAGCGCTGAAGCTGATCGGATAGAGATCCTGAGCGCAAACGGTCGCGGCGCCGATGAATTGTGAACCGAGGACGGCAACGGCCACCGCCAGGCATTTGGATGTGAACAGAATTGTTTTCATTTTCGTTGAATTTCGTTTTGATTTTTTCTTTGTGAGGACCTGATTTTCCACACGCGTGGAAAGCCAGTTTGTTTTGCAAGGCGAGACATGTAAGCATAAACGATGCCAGCTTGTTTTTGGCGAATAACCAGACAAAACCGCTAGCCGGAACAATATCGTGTATGTTTTTGAGACACTTGATCTGATTGCAATCCCCTGTCAGCCTACTTTGGTAAGAATTATTTCAACGACGGAAGCGAAATAATCACTTCGGCCGGAACGTCCGTTCCCGGGTGTGAGCGGTGATGGATGCTCCAAATTTCGAAATTGATTATAAACAACTAAATCCTTTATCCCCCTGCCTTATGCCGCTTCAATCAGGTGGATGAATACAGTCGCGCCAGCCACGCCCTGGGAGAATTTGCTCGACGGGCGGTTCGATTCGAAACATCCGCGGCGCACTTTATGGAATTTGTTTTCCGACCAGCGCCGTCGCGTATTTGGCGCGGTGGCCCTATACATCATCAAACAATCCCCGGCGTCGATGCTGCCTTTCGCCGTCGGTATGATCGTGGATACGCTGAGCAAGGGTGGCAGCGGCGCGTTTCGCCGGATCTTGTTCATTGCCGGCGCCTATTTCCTGCTGCTGCTGCAAAATCCACTCGTGCACACCTCTTTTGTGCGGCTGATGAGCGGCGCCCTGCGGCACATGCAGTTCAACCTCCGCAGCGCGCTGGTGGAGCGGCTACAGCAGTTGTCCATCGCGTTCTACGAAGAAAAGCAGACCGGAGCACTGCAGACGAAATTAATGCGTGACGTGGATGCCATTGACGCCCTCTGCCGCCATTTGATGAACACTGGTCTCAACGGCTTGCTCGTGATTGTCTATGTGGCGATTATCGCTCTGATCAAACAGCCGTTGCTTGCAATTTATTTTCTCGTCACCGTGCCGGCCGGGGTGGCGCTGTTGAAATTATTCGATCGCCGATTCAAGGAACAATACCAGGCCATGCGCATCGAAACCGAGCACATGAACGCCCGGGTCGGCGAAATGTTGCAGATGCTCCCCGTGACGCGCGCCCACGGCCTGGAATCCATCGAGACCCGCAGCGTGCGTGGCGTTTTTGAGCGCATCCGCGAACGCGGCTTGCAGGTGGATACACTCACGGAATTCTTTGCCTCCTCTTCGTGGTTCACCTTCATGTGTTTCCAACTGGCCTGCCTCCTCTTTTCCGCCTGGCTGGTCGTGCATCACCGCATCACCATTGGCGATGCCGTGATGTATCACACCTACTTCGGAATGCTGATCGGCGCCGTGCAGCAGTTTCTCAGCGTTTTTCCCGCACTGGCACAGGGGGCCGACGCCATTCGCTCGCTCGGCGAAGTGCTTGAAGGCGGCCAGGTGGAACTGAATGAAGGCAAGGCTGCCGCGCCCGACCCTTTGCGCGGTGAAATTATTTTTGAAAACGTTGGCTTCAGCTATCCCCGGGGACGCGAAGTGGCGCTAGAAGACATATCCTTGAAGATTGCTGCCGGTGAGACCATTGCCTTTGTCGGCGAATCCGGCGCTGGCAAATCCACGCTGGTAAATCTCGCCATCGGCTTCCGTCAACCCACCGCGGGCCACATTCTCCTCGACGGGCGCGACTTGCGGGAACTGGATTTGCGAACTTATCGCCGGCAGATCGGTGTCGTGCCACAAACCACGTTGCTTTTTAATGGCTCCTTGCGTGAAAACGTGACTTACGGATTGGAAATGGTCCCCGACGAGACGCTCTGGAAAGTTCTGGCGGATGCCAACCTGGCGGAATTCGTTCAGGCCCTGCCGCAGCAACTTGATACGCCCCTCGGTGAAGGCGGCGCCCGCTTGAGCGGCGGTCAGCGCCAGCGCCTCGCCATCGCTCGTGCGCTGGTACGCAATCCACACCTCGTCATTCTCGACGAAGCAACCTCCGCTTTGGACACCGGCTCCGAGCAGTTGGTGCAGGAGGCAATGATCCGTCTCACGCGTGGCCGCACCACGCTGATCGTCGCCCATCGTTTTTCCACGGTCCGCCATGCCCATCGCGTCGTGGTTTTAAAACATGGGCGAATCGTAGAGCAGGGCACGCATGCGGAGTTGCTCGCGCGGGAGGGACATTTCTTCCAACTCGCAAGCTTGCAACATGTGTTCACTCGAGCCACCGGCGCGACGGAATGATTTCTTTCGCCGGCTGCATGGCGACCTTCGCGACCTTCGTCCGGGATCAACCGAATTTTCTCAGGATATCTTCCAATCCGCCTTCGGTTGGTTCAATTTCGATCCGGGCTTTTTCCTTGCCTGCCGTGCTTGGTGTCGCGCTTGAACTTTTATGGGATATTTTCGCGCCCTTGACCATTGGTGGCAGGGAAGCCGGCGATGGCAGGGCTTCAACCGGATCATGATCCGGTAAATCATTGTCGGCTGCCTGCGGATTCTGGCCCGGCACAAACCAATTCGTCCGGCTCTCCAGCCATTTTGCATAGCGTTGGAATGTCCACATGTCGTGTTCGGCACCAGTTTCCAGCGCCGTGCTGATCTTGAAGAATTCGCCGGTGCGGATGAAATTCTTTACCGCGTGTGTCGCCAGCAACACCTCGCACTCTGGCACGCGGATGTTTAATTCCGGCCGCCAGCGAAGCCGCTGTGTTACCACCGCCACCAGACAGTCGGCCAGTTGCGCGCAAACACTCCCCTGTATTTCCGCCGGAAACGCCGACGCAATTCGCTGCAGGGCTTCCGCACACGTCGAGGAATGGACCGTCGCCAAAACCAGATGGCCCGTTTCGGAGGCGTTGAGCGTCAATCGCATCGTTTCCGGTTCCCGCATTTCGCCAACCATCAGGACATCCGGATCCTCGCGCAACGCATCCAGCAGCGCCTGCTCGAAACTCGGGGTGTCGCGGCCGACTTCGCGTTGACGAATGTAGGCACGGCGTGTACGGAAAGAATGTTCGATCGGACTTTCCACCGTGATGATATGCCGGGTCTCCGTCAGATTGATCTCCTGGATCAACGCGGCGAGTGTCGTCGATTTGCCGCAGCCCGTCGGGCCGCTGACCAGGATTAGACCATGCGTGTGCCTGACCAGTTTTTTCAGGTCGGGATGCAGGTTTAATTTTTCCACCGTCGCTTGAAAGGAAGTCAGCAGGCGGATTGCCAGGCCCGTACCGCGGGAAGTTTGCAACACATTGATGCGACAGCGAACTCCTTGAATCGTTTTTGAAAAATCAAATGAACGTCGTTCCAGAAAGGCATGCCACTGCTCCTCGCCCAGCAGTCGATGCACCATTTCGGCGAGGACCGCCGCCGGGATGGCGTCGCCCGCCAGGCGCAACGTGCCGCGTACGCGCATCGCCGGTGACAGGCCGGATTCCAGATGCAAATCGCTGGCGCCGTTCTTCGCGGCCTGGCTGATTAATGATTCCAAATCCATACTTTCTGATTATTTAACCATTTAATGAACAATTGCGATTGGAAAAAGTTGCCCGCTCGCGCTCGCAGTGGCCTGCCGCCTTATCCGCTAAATTGGGGACATGACGCCACCCGTTATTTGTGTAGCATCATTGTCACCGGCAACCCCCTGACAAGAATTTTATGCAACGCCCCCAACGTTAATATGTGCAAATCAATCATTTCAAATATTTGCCGGTCGACGCTCGCTATGCTGAGCCCGATAATTCTCGTTCTCGGGTGCTCCACCTCTTCCCCGGAAAACGGAAAAGACTCTTCCACGCCGGCTTTGGATGTTTTGTCCCGATTCACGGCCGCTGATGTGCCTGGCGTCGGCCCCGCTGAAATCCCGATTGATCCGCCGGGCTGGAAAGTGTCGCCGCCGGACATCGTTGATCTTCCCGGCAACCGGCTCGCGCAGCATCCGATGCTTTATATCGGCGAAGGGTGCAACCGGATATTTATCATCAATCAGGGTAAGGTCATTTGGACTTATGACACCGGGAAAGGGTGGGAGTACGACGATGCCTGGCTGCTCTCGAATGGAAACGTTCTTTTCTCCCGCATGTCTTACGCCGCAGAGGTGACACCGGAAAAACAGGTGGTGTGGCGCCTTGATGCGCCCGTCGGAACCGAAATCCACACGGTCCAACCCATTGGGCTGGATAAGGTCTTGCTCATGGAAAATGGCCGTCCCGCCAGGCTGCTGGTGGTCAATACAAAAACCGCCGTCGTGGAGGTCAACCACGCCATGCCTTATTCCGGGCCGGGGGTTCATGCCGAGTTTCGCCGGGTCCGCATGACCGCCAGCGGAACCTATCTCGTCCCCTACCTGGAGTTGGGTAAGGTTGTCGAATACGACAAGCATTTCAACGAAGTCTGGTCTTACAATATTCCCAGTCCCTGGGCGGCGATTCGGCTGCACAACGGCAACACCCTTATCACCGACGAGCGTGAAGCCCTCACTCGTGAAGTCGATCCCGGCGGAAAAATGGTTTGGGAGTTTAAGCTCGGCGCCGACGTTCCCCCTGGCATCAGGTTTTTCGACTCTCAAAGCTGCGTCCGTCTCGCTAACGGGAATACCGTCCTGTGCTCCCGGGGCAATGCTGGTAAGGGTTGCCAGTTGATTGAAGTCACGCCAGACAAGAAAGTCATCTGGGCCCTTAAGGACTGGACCGATCTCGGCCCGGCGAGCGCCGTCCAGATGCTGGATGATCCGGGTATTCCGGAAAAGCCGGGAGACCTGCAGCGATGAACAGGGTCAAGAAGACTTTACTATTGTGCCTGGTCGCCGTTCTGTCGGACGTTTGTCTTTCCGCGGCCATGGCTTCGCCGCGCTACACCGGCCGCCTCGGCGTTGAGGCGGCAGACGACGCATTTGTCGACATCGTAAAACAAAATTACCGCTGGGAAAAACCGGACAGCCAGGGCAGTTGGACGAAGCTGCTGCCTGGCGACGTCGACAAACAGGGATGGCCCAAGTCTGATTGCCGTTGGGTGATGGACTCGCGGCCATGCGCCGAGTGGGCAGGTCAAATTGATGATCCGGAGGCGTACCGTGTTGATCGCAGTGGAACCTACAAAGGTTCGTTCCTCGGAGAGGCGAGGCTGGTACAGGTCGACGGCCCCTTTTCGATCCTCCATCAGAAATATGATGCCGCGGTCAACCGGACCCTGTTCGATCTCGTCATTTCGAAGCCGGGACCCAATCATGGTCTGGTCGTTTTGGATTTCCGGGATACTCAACGGTCGTCCACGAGTCTAACCAACACCGGAATCAGTGATTTCCGGCTCATCCGCCCCGGCTACCCCGCCGACACCACGCAGGTGTTCACGAAAGAGTATCTTGCATGTCTTACGCATGCCGCTTTCTCAACGATTCGTTTCATGGCAGTCCTCGGGATCAACGGCAACATCGAATGGGGGAAGGATCATACCCGGACGCAGTCGTGGAACAATCGCAAGCTTCCCACCGACGCTTCAGTGGAAAACATCGAGCCATTAAATAAAAAGGATGGCTGGCCGTGGGAATACACCATCCAGCTTTGCAACCAGGCGGATATGGACATGTGGATTAACATTCCCGTCTCGGTTGATGACGACTATATCCGCAACCTTGCAACTCTTATAAAAGCCACCCTCAAGCCGAACCTGAATGTTTACCTCGAGCATGGCAATGAAATGTGGAATTTCGGTTTCCTCCAGTATTCTTGGAACAAGGCCCGGGCCAAGGAGGAAGTGCAGGAAGGAAATTCCCAATACAATTACGACCAAACCAATAATGAGGAGATTTGGGCGCAGCGCCGGCATGCCCAGAAAGTGAAGAACATCATTGATATCTTTGCCAGTGTTTTCGGAAAGGAATCGGTGAACCATCGCATCCGGGGAGTGCTTGCGGGCACGACACCTGATCCCAATGGATTTTTTATCGTCGGCCGGTTGCCTGGCATGCTGGATTACCTTCAGGCCATCGATGGAGATCCCGGGGACTACATCTATGCAATCTCCATGGCAGCCTACTATGGCGGCAACGGTGCCTCTGGCGAAGTCGGCACCGCCGATTATACGGTGGACCAGGTGCTCGGCAACATGCGAGTGGCCATCGACCATGCCAGGTCGGACCGGGTCGCGATGGTTGCGCTGGCGCGGCGATTCGCTTTGCCCGGAGGTTTCGTCGCTTACGAGAGCGGTCCGGACATTGGCGGCGGCAGCACGGTGAACAGTGCCAATCGGATCAGGGCCATTCGTGACCCGCGCCAGGCTATGCTCTATCAACACAACTTCGCGGACTGTTTCTGGGATCTCGGTGGAAATCTCGCGATGCAATTCACCCTGTCCGGCGCCTATAGTCGATACGGAGCATGGGGGCTTACTGATGATTTATCCAAACCTGATCGTAACTCATTGTTTCCGGAAGTTCGTCAACTGATCGGTGGTGAGCGGACGGCTGCAGTAAAATGAAGATACGCGTTTAAATGAGGCAAGGACGACAATAAATTTGGACGTGAATGCAAAAGAGCCGGCCTGACATTTTATTCGGCGATTCATCTCTGAACGACTTGGGGCCCCAGCGCTGGATAGTCGGTATATCCCTTTTCCGTCCCGCCATACAAAGTCGCTTCATCCAGTGGATTCAGGGCTGCGTTCAAGCGGAAGCGATGAGGCAGATCGGGATTGGCAATGAACAAACGCCCGAACGCAACCGCATCGGCCACGCCCTCTGCCAACACTTGTGTCGCCGTCGCGCGGGTGTAACCATTCGCAACAATCATCGGCCCGTGAAACTCATTCCGCAACGCCAGCAACGGAACAGGCACCGCCCCATGCTGCAAATCGTCCTCGGTGGACACAATCAAATGCGCGTAGGCAAGCTTGAAACGATTTAGCTCATGCAATACGTGGCTGAAGGTCACCAGCGGATTTGAATCATGCATGTCATTGAAGACCCCTCCCGGCGAGAAGCGGATGCCCACGCGGTCCGCGCCCCACACAGCTGTGACCGCCTCGGTTACCTCCAGTGTCAGGCGCGCACGGTTTCGCTCGCTTCCGCCATAATCATCCGTGCGCTGGTTGGTGCCATCCCGAAGAAACTGGTCCAACAGATAGCCATTCGCATTGTGAATTTCCACGCCGTCGAAACCGGCCGTTTGGGCGCATTCCGCCCCGGCGACATATTGCCCCACAATGCCCGGCAATTCCTCTTTGTTCAGGGCCCGTGGCGTCACATAAGATTGCATTCCTTGCTCCGTGAGAATCAGCCCGGATCGCGGCGCTATCGCACTTGGTGCGACGGGTAATTCGCCGTCTGGTTGAAAGCTCGGATGCGAAATCCGTCCCATGTGCCAAAGCTGGAGAAAGATCCGCCCGCCCGCCTGATGAACGGCCGCCGTGACAAGTTGCCAGCCGGCAATCTGCTCCTCAGTATAGATTCCTGGAGTATTGGGGCATCCCGTGCCCTGCCTGGAAATTGACGTGGCTTCGCTCACGATCAGGCCTGCCGCTGCGCGCTGCGCATAATATTCCGCCATCAAGGGTGTCGGTACCCGACCCAGCCCCGCGCGCATCCTCGTCAGCGGAGCCATCACCATGCGGTTCAATGTTTCTAATGCACCCAGGCGAACCGGAGTAAATAAATTTGGAGTATTCATGATTATGTCGCGAATAGATTCACGCGTCCGGAAGTCGCAAACAATGGGGTGAACTCCCTATATCCAAGGCCCGACCTCGGGCAGGATCATAATCTGTATGCCGGCGGTTATGGACTGAAAAGTCGGAAGAAGAGATTCCCTGTTGTCGTCGTGATGCTGATGCTGTTCGTGCCGTTTGTGATGGTTATCGGGCCGCTATAATCAACCCAGTTTGACGTTTTCAGGTTGTTGTTTGTTTGCAACGTTATGCCACCCGAGCCTGGCCACGACAAGACCAAGGTGTTATTCGCTCCGGTCGACATTATCGACAGCCTCGGCATCGAGTTGGCCGCAGCCGAGCCGACGAACGTCACCACGCTCATGGCCGGTAGAGTGTATGTGAACGACGAACCGCTAATCGGCACCTGCGGCAGGCTGTTGGTCGAATTCTGGCTGATGGATGTGATCCATGGCGTCACGCTCGAGCCGGTGTGAGTGAAGTTCGTCAGCATGAAAGTCTGACTGATGGAGATGGTGGCGTTGGTATTGATTGCCACGATCACAAACGCCCCGGAGTTGGTCTCGTCATAGGCGCTGACCATGGCACTCGTAAGCCCGTTGGCGTCGATGCGGTAAAAGCCTGGGCGCACAAAACGGCTGAAGTTGCCGAGCGCAAACATCCGCTTGGCGGGATTGCCGGAACCGTCCGTGAGCCCCTGATTGTCCGCTCCCTCGTCAATGAGCCACCAGTAATGCCAGGCATTGGCCTGCGCCACCGTCATAAACAGATGAATGCGCGTGGCCCAATACATCGCGTTCGAAATGCTTCCATCATAAGCATCGCCCGTGGAGACTTCCGTCTCCCAAAGCGGCTTGCCATAGTTCGGCAATGCCGCCGGCGGGGCGGTGGCACCCGTATCGAAATTGGGACCATCGTAATTGTGGTCCGCAATGATTCCCACATCGGCAGCCACATTCGTATCGTTCATGGCCGTGAGGTAATAGGCGGACTGCCAGCTGGACTGCTCCGGGAGCATGATTTTGGTCGAAGCCACGTTATTTATCACAAGTGCATTATATAAGTTCGTGGCAAAGTCATGGTATTGCTGGTCCGTCCAGAGACAGGAGGCATAGCTGGTGGATTGGTCTGGTTCATTCTGAATCGAAATGGCATAGAGAGATACGCCATAGATATTTTTCATGTTGGCTACATATCCCGCGAGTTCGCTCGCGTACAACTGGTTCGTATAACTATCCCCGATTCCCATGTAATCCCCTCCGTCGAGGCTATCGATGTCCTTGCAGAATGTCGGCGGACTCCATGGTGTGCTCCAGACGCGGGCTCCCCGGTCTTGCGCCATTTGCATCAGACCGATTTCCGTTGCGCTGGCGAACGCCACGTCGTTGGTGGTGTCCGGAGGTTGAACCTCGTTGCGCAGCAGCGATAGGCCGATGCCATAATTGGTGGAAAAGAACAGGTCCGCCTCGGCCGGCGTCCAGGTATTCTGGGAGAAGGCCGACGAGGCGCCGAAACCGTCTATTCGCTGATAAACTGTGTTCCAATCCACCGTGCATTGGCCTGTCGTCAAGGTGCTTACCAGCTCAGCGAGGGCATTGGTCTCATTCGGATAGTTACCGCTGGAATAAATGGCCGTGATCGGGTCCGTACCCACCGCCAAATCAGCAATGCTCGAACTGGTAGCGCTCCCGCCATTTACCGTGTTGGTGCTGAAGGGGCCGGCACCGTCATAAAACACCACCTGGCCCGTGGCGTTTCCCACTGTCAGACCATTGGTCTGCAAGGTGGCGGTGAACGTGACCCCATTGCCGGTGATTGCCGGGTTGGCCGAGGCCGTGAGCGTCAAGGCTGGAATCACCAGAATATTTTTGAGGATGATATTGTCGATGGTCAGAGTGTCGGTATGGCCGGCACCAGCCCATTGTGAGGCGTTGAGTTGATAGGAAAACTGCCAGGTGGCACCCGTGGGATTGGTCTTGGTGAGGGTGCCCAGATTGTAGCGGAAAGTCTGCCAGGTGTTCGCGTTCGTCAACTGGGGGTCGATCGAAATATTCACAACCGGCCCGGTTCCACCAAAATATGGAGCGGACCAGGTCTGGATCACCGCCTGGAATTTCACTGCCTGGCTTCCCTTGGCGTCGAACGATACTTGATAGTGTGCGGGATTCGTATCCGTATTTCCGGTCACTGCCTCCAATTGCACCTGACCTCCGTAATAGTCGCTGACGGTTTTTGTGATCATGGTTTCCTGCCAGGCGCCGTTCGGATTGCCGCCGCTCGCCATAACTTCGTTGGTCGTGAACGAAGGGCTGCCTCCCATGTAAGATCCGGTGTTGAACGCGCCCACATAGCCGCCGTCGAAATCCTCGTCGAAGATCGTCGT
The DNA here is from genome assembly GCA_050008355.1 of Verrucomicrobiota bacterium. Taxonomy (GTDB): domain Bacteria; phylum Verrucomicrobiota; class Verrucomicrobiia; order Limisphaerales; family UBA11358; genus UBA11358. Next base: position 236 of record JBEKMT010000142.1, on the reverse strand, counting down.
CTGGGCCGGGGCGGGAAGTGAGCCCGCAGCCAGGATCAAGCCGAAAACCATGTGCTTGAACATGCGTTGAATGTTCATAAGGATTGCCTTTCTGGATTATTAACCTGACTTTCGCCATTGAACCAGCGAAGTTGGGTGCGTTCAAGCACTGTGTTGCTATATGGAATGACCATGAATTCGGATTTGATTCATTGTTTTCGTTTTTTCGGCCGCTTCTTTCTGGCGGCCACCTCGTA
>JBEKMT010000141.1:0-13946 GCA_050008355.1 Verrucomicrobiota bacterium | reverse complement strand
CGTAGGTGTCTGGACCGTGTCTCAGTTCCAGTGTGGCTGGTCGTCCTCTCAGACCAGCTACCCGTCTTAGCCTTGGTGAGCCGTTACCTCACCAACTAGCTGATAGGCCGCGGGCTCATCGTAAAGCGTCAGGCCTTGCGGTCCCCAACTTTGAATTTACATTCACATCCGGTATTAGCTCGCCTTTCAGCGAGTTATCCCAGACTTCACGGCAGATTGCCCACGTGTTACACACCCTTGCGCCACTCCGACTTCAAAATATTGCTACCCTGAAATCAGCGTTCGACTTGCATGTCTTATCCACGCCGCCAGCGTTCGTTCTGAGCCAGAATCAAACTCTCCGTATAAAAACGTTAGTTGATTCGTGTCCGATCGTATGATCAGACGCTTATTACTTAATTATTTGGTTAAAACCCTTAAAACCAGCGAACTAACTCGCCAGCTTTAAAGGGGCTCTTACTAATCGCACAATTCAATTTTCAAAGAGCAGTTGGTGTAAGAACACCAAAAAACTGGTCTGGTTCGCCTCCCCAATTGGAGACAAGAAAACTGATTGCTGTTTCACCGCTTACTTCCAGCAATCAAGCTTTGCATTTGAACAAGTAATCCCTCGATCCCCGTCTCAAACCGGCTTTCGCCACCCGTTCGTCACCATCGCGAAGGGACGAAGAATCTATCAGAGAACCATAACCTTGCAAGAGTTTTTTTTAAAATATTTGAAGACACTCAAAAACCACAAATCCCCTTTATTTACGGGCCTCTTCCGGCCATCGATCCTCCAAATCCATCTCCTCCAATCCTAAAAAATGTCCCGCCTCATGCAGAAAAGTGACCCGAATCTCTTCTCGATACATGTTTTCATCGCCTTCCGCATGATCCCAGACGTTTTCAAGGAAAAATATGATCTGTGCCGGAAGTGGATCCCGCCCTTCTTCCACTAATTCACAACCGTTAAACAAGCCCAGCGCATCAACCTCAGTTCCATCCGCTTACAAACCTTCGGTTGGCACATTTTCGAATGTTACGGCAAGTTTTTCTGCGCGCACACGCAACGGCTCCGGCAAAGCCTCCAAAATCCTCTCCATTTCCGACGCCGCGATTCCGCGGACGCATTCCCAATCCACTTTCTTATCCATTTTCATGTAACCAATTCACAGTAAACTATGCGCTTCGATCCCCTTTTTCGGCCGTTCTTTGTTCTCCTTGAACAGCCCGCAGTGTCTTGTGTCCAAACATTAAACTTATGACGGCCTGCTCCAGAAATCTTATCACATTATTGCTCGGTTTTTCCCTCACTTTCGCACTCGTTTTTTCCACTCTTGCTGACGAGACAAAAATCTCCAGCAACGAAAGCGTCCTGCGCGCCACGCTGACCAACGGTCTGCAGGTCGTCATTGTTCGCAATACCATCGCGCCTGTCGTCACCACCATGGTGAACTATCGCGTCGGTTCCGATGAATGCCCGCCCGGATTTCCCGGCTCGGCGCATGCCACGGAACACATGATGTTCCGCGGCAGTCCCGGTTTGTCGGCCGATCAACTGGCCGCCATCTCTGCTGCGTTCGGAGGGGACGATAACGCCGATACCCAGCAGGCCGTCACCCAATACTTTTTCACGACGCCCGCCGAAAATCTAGCAGTCGCGTTGCGGGTTGAAGCCACACGAATGCAGGACCTTTTGCCGGAAGAATCGCTCTGGACCAAGGAACGGGGCGCCATTGAACAGGAAGTCGCTCAGGATTTGTCGAATCCAGAATATGTTTTTTATATGCAGCTGCTCGCAGCCATGTTCAAGGGCTCGCCATATGAACACGACGCCCTTGGCACCCGCCCTTCCTTCGACAAAACCACTGACGCCGATTTGCGCGGCTTTCACAACTCCTGGTACGCACCGAACAATGCGATTCTCGTGGTCGTCGGCAACGTGGAGCCGCAGGCCGTGTTGGCGCAGGTCGAGAATGCATTCGGTGCCATCCCGTCAAAGGCCTTGCCGGCTCGTCCGGCTTTTGATTTTTCCCCGGTCGTGCCGGCCACATTAAAATTGGATACAGATTTGCCCTACGGTTTGACCGCCATCACCTTTCGTTTTCCTGGCACAGAGAATCCTGATTTCGCCGCCTCGCAGATATTGTCCGACGTGTTGAGCAGTCAACGCGGAAATCTCTACGGCCTCGTGCCGCAAGGGAAGGCCCTGTTTGCTCAATTCGCCTACGATACCTTGCCAAAAGCAGGCATCGGCTATGCCATCGCCGGGTTTCCTGCCGATGCGGATTCAACGAATTTGCTGAATCAGGTCAAAGAAATTCTCCTCGCCGAAATCACCAACGGCGTCTCCGCCGATCTGATCGAAGCCGCGAAACGCCGCGAAATTATCAACGCCGAACTGCAAAAAAATTCCGTCTCCGGCCTCGCCGACGCCTGGTCCACCGCCGTGGCCATCGAAGGACGAAATTCACCCGACGATGATATCAACGCCTTCCGGCAAGTCACCGCCGCTGATGTCAATCGCGTCGCCAGAACGTATTTGGATTTTGACCACGCCATTTCCGCCATTCTGACACCAACGCCTTCCGATAAACCAATCTCGTCAAAGAGTTATGGCGGCGGCGAATCGCTAATTTCCACCAAAAATGCGAATGTCGCATTGCCGTTTTGGGCCAAAAAAGTGGCTGAACAACTGCCCGTCCCCGCTTCCACGCTGAATCCTTTCGTCACTGATTTGCCCAATGGTATCAAGCTGATTGTTCAGCCGGAATCAGTCAGCGACACCATCAGCATTTACGGCCGCGTCAAAAACAATGCGAAGGTCCAGACGCCGCTTGGCAAAGACGGTGTGGACGAGGCGCTCGGACAACTATTTTCCTTCGGTACCAAATCACTGGATCGTTTGTCGTTCCAAAAAGCATTGGATGACATCGGCGCGAACGAATCCGCCGGCGCCGATTTTTCGCTGCAGGTTTTGCCCGAAAATTTTGACCGCGGCGTGCAGTTGCTCGCCGACAATGAACTTTCGCCAGCACTGCCGGAAGAGGATTTCAACATCCTGCAGCCGCAACTCGCCGCCAGCGTGGCCGGTGAATTGCGCAGTCCCGACCACATCGCAGGACACGCGCTGACCGAGGCATTATTTCCAAAAAACGATCCCGCACAACGCGAGACGACGCCCGACACGGTCAAGTCGCTGACCATCCAAGATGTGCAGAATTACTTTCATTCGGCATTTCGTCCAGACCTGACCACCATCGTTGTAGTCGGTAAAGTTTCGCCGGAAAATGCACTGTCGGTCATTTCGAAGTATTTTGGCGGTTGGCGGGCTGAAGGCGATCAGCCAAACACACTCTTTCCGCCGGCGCCGGACAATGTTGTCTCCGTCACCCACGTACCGGATTCAAGCCGGGTGCAAAATAAAGTGACCTTGGCCGAAAGCATGCAGCTCACCCGGACAAACTCCGATTATTACGCCTTGCAACTCGGAAACCATGTCCTCGGCGGCGGGTTTTATGCGACGCGATTGTACCGGGATCTTCGGGAAAAGAGCGGTTTGGTCTATTTTGTGAGCTCAAGTTTTGACGTCGGATTGACCAGGGGAATTTATGAGTTGCAGTATGCCTGCGACCCGCCGAATGTTTCCAGAGCCCGGGCGATCATTTTGAGTGATGTCAAACAAATGCAAACGGAAAAAGTCTCTGCGCATGAATTACATCAGGCGAAGCTTCTATTGCTGCGCGACATTCCCTTGGCCGAGGCCAGCGTGGATGAAATCGCCAACGGCTGGTTAACTCGCACCGCACTTGGATTGCCGTTGGATGAACCGGTTCGCGCCGGCGAAATCTACTTGAAGTTGAATGCGAAAGATGTTCAACAGGCTTTTGCGAAATGGATTCGTGCGGACGGATTGGCACAAGTGACCCAGGGCCCGGAACCGCACTGACAATGCTTAAACCTCAAGAATCACACCTGGCTTGCAAGTGTCGGGCGTGGTGTGCCTGGCCTTCTTGGCGTTCACTGTGCTTCAGGCAGGAATCGTTGTTTTGAAAACTATTCCCCCTCCCTCCGCCGCTCACTTCTGAAGGCCGACTTCCGCAAACTAATTTTTCGGCCCTTCCTTGAACTGCTTGAGATACAGTTGCGCGTAAAGATTTCCCGCGAGTACCAGTTCCTCATGGCGGCCACGTTCCACGATTCTGCCCTGCTGCAACACTAGAATTTGATCCGCCGCCTGGACCGTCGAGAGCCGGTGCGCAATCACCAGCGACGTGCGACCCGCCAGCGCGATCGCAAACGCCCGCTGGATCGCCTGCTCTGCTTCCGAGTCAAGGTGTGCGGTCGCTTCATCCAGAATCACCAGCCGCGGTGCCTTGAGCAACAGCCGCGCAATGGCGAGCCGCTGCCTCTCGCCGCCTGACAAACGATAACCTCGATCTCCCACCACCGTGTCCAATCCCTTGGGCAATGATTTAACCAAAGCCATGAGTTGCGCCGCCTCCAACGCCGCGTTCAAATCCGATTCACTGGACTCCGGCCGCGCATACCGCAGATTTTCCCGAATCGTCTCGTGAAACATGTGCGAATCCTGCATCACCATGCCCACCGTCTCCCGGATAGATGCCGAGGTCGCCTCGCGCAGATCCACACCGTTGATCCGCACCGCACCCTTGCTGGCGTCGTACAACCGCGCCGCCAGTTGCACTAGCGTCGTTTTTCCCGCGCCTGAAGGCCCCACCAGTGCAATAAGCTGGCCCGGTTCAGCCGTAAAGCTAACCTCGTGCAACACCTCCTTCTCCGGATGCTTGTCCAGCGCCACCACCGACTCCAACGATGCCAGGGAGATTTCCGCCGCCGACGGATAACGAAAGCCAACGCCGTCAAATTCGATACGTACCGGCGCCCTGGAAATTGGCCGGGCGTTCACCGCTTCCGTGATTCCCGGTTTCAAATCCAGCACCTCAAACACGCGTTCGAAAGAAACCAGCGTGGTCATCACGTCCAACTGTAAACTCGAAAGACTGGTCAACGGCCCGTACAACCGGATGAGATAAGACACCAGCGCCACCACCGTGCCCACATCCAGAACCCTCCGCGCCGCCTCCACCCCGCCCCAGCCGTAAACCGCCGCCACCGACAACGACGCCATTAATCCCAGGCCGATAAACAGAACGCGGCTGTAAGTCGACATCGTCATACGAATCTCACGGACACGAGTGGCCTGGCGCGCGAACGCCGCGGTTTCCTCCTCCGGCCGCCCGAAAATCTTGCACACCATCGCGCCGGCGACATTGAAACGCTCCACCATCAAGTTGTTCATTTCCGCGACCCGGTCGAATGTTTCGCGCGTCAGCGTTCGGATTTTCCGCCCGATCTGCCTGGCCACATACAAAAACACCGGCACCGCCAGCAAGGCCGCCAGCGTGAGCCGCCAGGACAAGACGAACATTGCCGTCAAAACCAGCACCACCGTCACCAGATTTCCAATTGCCGTGGATAGGAGATCCGTCACGGCTCCACCCACACCGCTGACATCGCTGTTCAAACGACTCACCAGCGCCCCGGTACGCGCGCGACTAAAAAAAGCCAGCGACATTTTTTGGATATGCTCAAACACGCGCGTTCGCAAACTGAGATCAATCTGCGAGCCGATGTACGACGCCAGATGCCGCTGCAAAAAGGTCAATCCGCTGTCAACAATACTTACCCCTGCCGCTATTAGTGCCAGCTCCACGATCAGGTGGGTGTTCCCCGGCAGGATTCCCTTGTTGATCAACTGTCGGTAGATGAGGGGATTAATCACGCCGACCGCCGCATCCAGAATCACCAGGAACAGGAAAAACGCGAGAATGCCGGCATACGGACGCACAAACCGACGCGCCCGCGACACCGTCCCGGCGGCCAGCTTGTGCTTTAACACTTCCTCATCCTTGTGAAACGAGGAAAACCCCTGCCTGTGAAGAACGCTCATTGTAATGGGATCGTGCCGTGAGAAGTCGTAAATTTCAACTCTTGATCTTCGAGCTTCAGCCTCTCAATCGCCAACGCCTCGAATCTTCCTCATCCTCCGCCTCGTTTGCCAGAAAAGCCAGCCTCCAGCGACCCGTAGCCAGCAACTCTCAACCTGTGCCCTCAAACCAAGTGCCCTGACGCGTTAATCTCGATTAACTCTGGCGGGCCTGACCTGCCCCGCTCAAACGCATAACCCCCTTCAACCGGCCCGCCTCCTTTGCGCGGCCGACGGCTAGTTACGCGGCGACTTGCGATTAAACCTTGCCAAACATTCGCCAGTCAGCTTTCATAAATTCATGAACGATGCCGACTCGGAAAATTCTGCCGCTCAGGGCATTGGACCAGCCGCACAGCTGTTTGATCTGTCAGATCACCATTACCCGACACCATGAAAAAGTTGCTGATTCTTCTAGGCGCAACCTTCCTGGTTATCATTATGCTTACCGTGGTAGGTATTGGTCTGGCTGTCGTCAAGGGCTCAACCCTCGACAAACAGAGCAAAGCCTACGTGGATAGCACCGTTCCCATCATTGTCTCCTCATGGGACGAACAGGAACTCTTAAACCGGGCCAGTCCGGAATTTATTCAGTCCAGCAGGAAGGATGAGCTCGACAAGCTCTATGTGATGTTCCGCAAACTCGGCAAGTTGCGTACCTATGGTGGTTCGGAAGGACAGAGTTATGTGTCCCTCACCAGCCAGAATGGCAAGACCATCACCGCCTCATACACCGCAACCACAACATTCGACGCCGGCTCCGCACAAATCAAGATCACTCTCATCCGACATAATGACCAATGGCAGATCCTCGGATTCCACGTTGATTCTGACGTGTTCCTTCAGCAATAGCCCGTCTTCAACTTCTTAACCCGTCATTGATCACCCAACCGTGAAGCTTAAACCGCGAACCGCGATGCTTGAGCTGCCGCCACTGCGGTCAATCCCAGAACGGTTGCGATTCACGTCGCCAGTCGGCGGTGGATCGCTTGTTAAATCCGCTGTCATGGCTCACTTATGAAAACGTGTCCCTATTGCGGAACAGAATATCCTGACAACGCCACGGTCTGCGCCACCGACGGTGAGACTTTGCCCGATTCCATCGCGGCCCGGAAAAAAGTCTCCGGCGTCTGGCGCGGCGTTTTTGGCTATGGCGAACATCGAGACCCGGCGGGCACGCATTCAGTGGCTTTTACCCTCAAGCTTAAACAAGGTTGGCTGGAGCGCTTCACTGGTTCAGTGACGGAAGATGCCCCTGCCGGCACGCCCGGCACCGGCACAATTGATGGCTACTTCAATTCTCCGGCAATCGAGTTCACCAAACAGATGCCCGTGGGTTATGTCTGGAAAGAAGATGGAACCCTCATCACCTTGCGGGAATATTTTCTGGCGAAAGGAAACAAGTGCGAACACGAGCTGCCGTCGTCGCCCATCCTTTACCTCGGAGCTCTCATCGATACCAATCGAATGCAAGGTACCTGGACTATCCAGCCGCGACGCATTTCCTTTCCCGCCGGGCAATCATTTTCCATGCCCGTAGGCTCCGGCTTTTGGTGCGCACAATTCGTGACCACCGACCTCAAGGTCAATCCTGCAGGCGGTCCAACCGGTCCGTTGTTCGACAAATCCCTCCTCTCCGTGCAGGAATTGGAGGCTGTCGATGGCGTCCCCTATCGGAGCCTCGGCAGATTCACCGTCGCGGATGCCGAGAGATTCCTGGACCGATTCGGGCAGGATGACATCCGCTTCGAACTTAAGCGCGACGATACTCCCATGCGTCAAATGACACCCATCACTGCCGTCACCGGCGGCCTTGCCGGTGCCGCCCGGTTGATCGAAATCTTTGTGCATCCCGATGACGAAGAAGCAGCTCTGAAAATCACTGGCGCAGACAATCAGGTTTGAAATGCATTGATTCGGCTTCCTCTTCCTTGTCATGCCGCAGCACGGCGCTGGCGTAATCCGCAAAGATCAAACCGTGAAATTAATTTTCAACTTTCAACCTATGCCCCGTACCCTTACAACTGTACCCGCCAACGCTCTCAATTCCTCACCCGCCTTTTTTGGGGTCGAATTAAAATAAGAGAGACGTATAACTAAAACCAGTCTGCAAAAAATAAACCGCCGTCGCAGCGAAGCCAATCAACTCCTGTATCCGCATCCCGTATGAAAATAAAACTGTACTACCCATTCATCGTGTTCACGTTGCTTGCGCTGGCAGCCCTGAACACCGGACTCTCCACCGCTTCCGCCCAGGGCACAGCCTTTACCTATCAAGGTCACCTGAATGACGGCGCCAGTCCTGCCAACGGTCTCTACGATTTCCGCTTCAAGCTGGCGTTGGATGAGGTGGGCACTAATTACGTGGGCGGCCCGTTTCTCACCAATTCCATAACTGTTACCAACGGATTGTTTGTCACCACCGTCGATTTTGGTGCAGGCATTTTCAACGGCAGTAATTACTGGCTGGAAGTGGATGTGCGGACAAATAATCCCGCCAACACCCTCGCGTATACCACCCTGGCGCCATTGCAAGGCATCGCGCCAACCCCATATGCCATCTTCGCCATTACCGCCAGCAATGTGAGCGGCACCGTTTCCGCCGCGCAATTAAGTGGCCCCATCCCGCCCGGTCAGCTGAGCGGTACCTACCTCGACGCGGTGAATTTTGACAATACCGGCAATACTTTTTCCGGCCAATTCAGCGGCAATGGCGGCGGTTTGACAAATTTGAATGCCTGGGGACTCACCGGCAATAGCAGCACAACTCCCGGCGTGAACTTTGCCGGCACCACCGACAATAATGCATTTGAAATCCACGTGGATGACGCTCGCGTATTACGCCTTGAGCCTGACCCCCGCGGCCTGGGCGCAGGCAATGTGATTGGCGGCCATTTGGCCAATGCCATTTTGCAGCCCGGGTCCGGGGGCGACGTCATCGCCGGCGGCGGCGTTTCTGGAGGTGGAAACGTCATCAATGCCAATTCCACCGGCGCGTTTATCGGCGCCGGTGTCGGCAACCAGACCGGGCCGGACGTCGCAGATTCCGTGATTGGCGGCGGCAATGGCAATGTTGTTCAAACCAACGCGAACTGGTCAACGATCGGCGGCGGTCAACACAACACCGTTGGCAGCAGCGGTGGCACCATCGCCGGCGGCCAATATAACGTGGCCAGTGGCACAAATTCCGCCATCGCCGGAGGCTATGGCAACGTCGCCACCGCGAATTTCGCCACCGTCCCCGGTGGTAATCAGAATGCCGCCGCAGGTGTTGATTCCTTTGCCGCCGGTAACGATGCCGTCGCCGAGTCGCCGGGCGAATTTGTTTGGGCCGACTCTCTCAATTATGTCTTCGATCCAGATGCTCAATCCGGACCGCAAGGAATCGAGAATTCCTTCAATGTCCGCTCCACGGGCGGCTTCTACATCGTCACCGGTGTGGACACCTCGGGAAACATTACCGCCGGCACGTTTCTTAACGCGGATGCCACCTCCTGGAGCACACTGTCCGATCGCAATGCCAAGAAAGACTTCTCCCCCGTCGATTATCAGGCCGTCTTGGACAAGCTCGCCAGCGTCCCCATCGAAAGCTGGCATTACAAATGGGAAAAGGACAGTGACGTGCCGAACCTCGGCCCCATGGCCCAGGACTTCAAACACGCCTTCTACCCTGGCCGCGACGACAAATCCATCACCACCCTCGAATTCGACGGCGTGGAACTCGCCGCCATTCAAGGCCTCAACCAAAAGTTGAACGACAAAGATGTGGAAATCCAGGAACTGAAAGCCAAAGCCGATAAAGTGGACCAGCTCGAAAAACAATTGAACGAATTGGAAGCCATCGTGAATCAGCTCGCCGCACAAAAATAACGCGGGCTCGCCACACCTTGGCCGGGCAAAAGTGGGAACTCGAATCCCGCAATTCCAATTGGGTTCAGCGTCACGCTGAGCCCTTCGCCGCCACGTGCACCTGGCATTCAACATCCAGTGACACGTTGGTTCGCCCCTCAACTTTTCCAAAGAAAGTCAAAGAACTTTGTAATCCCTCGCCCGCATTTCTTCTTAAATGAATGTATACACATGTGCCGTCCTTTTTCTATTAAAATAAGAGAGGCGTATAAACAATATCAGTTCAGAGAAAATCAACCGCCGTCCGAGCGAGGCCAACCAATCCTATATCCCGTATGAAAACCAAACTATGCAATTCATGTCTTACGCTGATATTGCTGACGCTGGTAATCCTAAACACTGAATTGTCAACCACTTCCGCCCAGGGCACCGCGTTCACTTATCAAGGCCGTCTCAACGATGGCGGGAATCCCGCCAACGGCCTTTATGATTTCCGTTTCAAGCTGGCTTCAGACGACTTGGGCAATAATTACGTGGGCGACGCCTATCTCACCAACGCCATCCCTGTGACGAACGGACAGTTCATCACGACTGTGGACTTCGGTGCTGGGATATTTACCGGCAGCAATTACTGGCTCGAAGTCGACGTGCGCACGAATAATCCCGCCAATACGCTCGCCTACACCACCTTGGCTCCCTTGCAGGGCGTGACTCCCACCCCGTATTCTGTCTTTGCCAATACCGCAAGCAATGTGAGTGGCACCGTTTACGCCGCGCAACTCTCCGGCCCCATCCCGGGCGGTCAATTAAGTGGCACCTACCCTGGTGCTGTGAACTTTGACAATCCAGCCAACAGCTTCGCCGGTAATGGCGGCGGCCTGACCAACGTTAACGCCGCGACTGTGAGCGGACTCAACGCGACCAACTTCTGGCAGACCGCCGGCAACAGCGGCACGACCGCGGGAGTGAATTATTTGGGCACAATGGACAATCAACCAGTCGAACTGCATGCCTTCAGTTTACGCGCACTCCGATTGGAACCAGGCGGGGTGTCAAGCTATGGAGTTTCAGAAGGCTCCCCGGCTCCAACGGGCGCGCCAAATGTAATTGGAGGGGCACCGGCCAATTTTGTGGCGCCCGGTACCGTGGGCGCCGTGATTGAAGGCGGTGGGGCGACGAACTGGCTGGGAACCGGCGCTACCAATTCAATCGCTTCCCAGGCAGATTTTTCCACCATTGGCGGCGGATTTAATAACACCATCCAGTTTGAAGCTGTTTACTCCGCCATCGGCGGCGGCCACAACAATACCATCCAGTCCAATTCCTACGATTCCACCTTGGGGGGTGGCCACTATAACACCATCCAAAGTAATAGTTACAATTCCACTGTCGCCGGTGGATATGACAATACCATCGAGGCCAATTCCCCCTATTGCACCATTAGTGGCGGTCTGGAAAACTTCATCGAAACCAATTCTGTATACTCCACCGTCGTCGGGGGCTATTACAACTTCATCCAAAACAATTCTGCGTTCGCCACCGTCGTCGGGGGCTATGACAACTTCATCCAAAACAATTCTGCATACTCCACCGTCGTCGGCGGCGTTAGCGACTTCATCGAAACCAATTCCAGTGAGGGCTTCATTGGAGGCGGCTATTACAACTATATCGAGAACAATTCCAGTCAATGTTTCATTGGGGGCGGCTATTACAACTATATCGAAAACAATTCCGCTGATTCTACCATTGGCGGCGGCTATAACAACTCCGTCGGAACCAATTCCGGTTATTCTATCATTGCGGGCGGCATGGAAAATTTCATCCAAAACAATGCCGCCGTGTCCGCCATTGGCGGCGGGGATGGCAATGGCATTTACAGTGTCTCCAGCGACATTGCTTATTCTTTCATTGGCGGCGGCCTGCAAAATGACATCCAAACAAATGCCCCCTATTCCTTCATCGGCGGCGGTCTCTACAACAACATTTACGGCGATGTTAACGATTTTGGCACCTCGGTGATCGTGGGTGGCGACTCAGACACGATTTATCCAGGTTCTTTCAACTCCACCATTGGCGGTGGCGAAAACAACAGCATCGGCACCAATTCCGACCACGCCGCCCTCGGCGGCGGGTACAATAACACCATTGGCAACACTGATTATGAGGGAACGATCCCTGGCGGTTATTATGACACGCTGTTGAACGGCGCAGCCTATGCGACCATCGGCGGCGGCCAATACAACACCAACAGCAGCAATGGGGGAACGATTGCCGGTGGTCAACAAAACCTGGCCACTGGCCAATATCAATCGTCCGTTGGCGGCGGCTATGGCAACATCGCGAGCGGAAGCTATTCCACGGTTCCTGGCGGCATTTTGAATTCCGCCAGCGGTCTCGATTCCTTTGCCGCCGGATACCATGCCCAGGCAATGAACTCCGGCGCATTCGTCTGGAGCGACAGCAGCGGCATAATCACCAAATCGTTCGCTAACAACCAATTCCTCGCGCGGGCTTCTGGAGGCGTCATACTGCTGACCTCCACCGCGGCGTCTCCCACCAGCTACGCCACCGGCAGCGCCGGCGTCGCACTGTTGCCGAATGCAACCTCCTGGACCACCGTTTCCGACCGCAACGCCAAGAAGAACTTCAAGCCGGTCGACACTGTGGCTCTGCTGGACAGACTGGCAGCCATTCCGATTCAGCAGTGGAATTACAAATGGGAGAAGGACACTGACGTGCCGAATATCGGGCCCATGGCCCAGGATTTCAAACAGGCTTTCTATCCCGGCCGCGACGACCGGGGCATCAGCACCCTCGAATTCGACGGCGTGGAACTCGCCGCCATCCAGGGCCTCAACCAGAAGTTGAAAGACAAAGATTCGGAAATCCAGGAACTGAAAACCAAAGCCGATAAAGTGGACCTGCTCGAAAAGCAATTGAACGAATTGGAAGCCATCGTGAAACAGCTCGCCACACAAAAATGACGCGAACTCGCCACACCTCGGTCCGGCAAAAGCGGGAACTCGAATCCTGAAACTCCAATTGAAGTCAGCGTCACACTCGCCCCTGCGACGCCACGTGCACCCGGCACTCTCTTCCATGGAAAGTCAAAGAACTTTGTCATCTCTCGTCCGCATTTCTTCAGAAATAAATGCATGCATTTGTGCCCGCCTTTTTTCTGTTGAATTTAATCAGGTCAAGCGTATAAACAACCAGTGTCCCGACGGATTCAACCGCCGTCCGGGCGAGGCCAACCAACCCTGTATCCAGAATGAAAACAAAATCATGCTATTTATTTATTGCGCTGGCGTTACTCACACTGGCAGCCCTGAACACTGAACTGTCAATCGCCTGCGCCCAGGGCACGGCATTCACTTATCAAGGCCGTCTGGACGACGGCGGCAACCCTGCTGACGGCCTTTACGATTTCCGTTTTAAGCTCGCCCTGGATCCTTTGGGTGACAACTATGCGGGCGACCCCTATATAACGAACGCCATCTTCGTCACGAACGGCCTCTTCCTTACCTCGGTGGATTTTGGCCCGGCCGCTTTTACGGGCGTCAATTACTGGCTGGAAGTCGATGTGCGCACCAATAATCCCGCCAACACCCTCGGCTACACCTCGCTGTCTCCCCTACAAGCCCTAAACTCCACGCCTTACGCCGTCCTGGCCACCACCGCAAACTCGGCCAACCAATTGAACGGCACCCTCCCCGCCTCGCAACTGGGATATGATCCAGAATTTTCCGGCTCCGTCTTCGCCACAAGTTTCAGCGATCTCAACGGACAGTTCATTGGTGGTGAGGACAACACCATTCAGGCCGGCGGCTACGGCTCCGCCATCGGCGGAGGCAGTGGCAACAATATCGGTACCAATGGCGACGGCACCACGATCGGCGGCGGCCTAAATAACAACATTTTTGCCAATGACATAACCTCTTTCATCGGCGGTGGTTATGGCAATCAAATCAGCAGCTTTAGTTATGATCCGGGTTATGTTGCCGCCAACGTTATCGCCGGTGGCTCTGACAACTTCATCGGCACTAACGTCACCTATGCTTTTATCGGCGGGGGCGATGACAACAAAATTGACGACAGTCCGGCC
>JBEKMT010000140.1:0-14111 GCA_050008355.1 Verrucomicrobiota bacterium | reverse complement strand
CTATCAAACCGGGCTGCCGGGTTACTCCTATGGCCTGCCGGCATCCGGATCGTTTCTGAGCGCAGTCGACGGCAGCCTCTTTCAATTTCAATCTTATACCAATCACAATGCACTGGTGTTGAGCAGCGAAAGCGGCATTAGTTCCGGTACCCTGGCTCTGACCACCCCGCAGACTTACCAATCCATCGCGATCATTGCGAACTCCGCCAATAGCGACACGGTGGGGCCCGCCACCGTGACCTTGCATTTTGATGACGGTTCGACGTACACCACCACCTACTACGCGCCTGACTGGTTTACCGGCACAGCCAATATCGCGCTGCAGGGAACTGAGCGAATCGCCTTGAGCAGCGGAGCGACCTCGGGTGCCCCAAACGACCCCCAATTTTATCAAACTACGCTTAATCTTGCCTCCTTGCTTGGTCCGGCCAACAAGCCCCTGGTCAGCTTGACTTTTGGCATGGCTGACGTGGCCACTTCCACGGCCATTTATGCCCTCAGCGGAATCGTCGAGCCACCGGCACCCCCGTCGTTTATCACCCAGCCAACCAATACCACCGTGGTCGAAGTCAACCCGGTGACTTTTAGCGCGATTTTGGCCGGTAACCCGTATCCTTCTCTGCAATGGTATTTCAATGGTGCCGCAGTCGCCGGTGCCACCAATGCCGCATATACAATTCCTTTGACTCCGCTAACGGCTAACGGAGGATCGTTGCAATTGATCGCCTCAAGCGTCCTCAGCAATGTCGATTACAGCGTCACCAGCAGCCCGGCGATATTGACCGTTCTGGCGGATACCCAGCCGCCAGTATTGTTGGGCGCGCAATCGCTGGGGTTGACCCAGGTAGAAGTCAGTTTGTCCAAGCGCATCTCGCCGGTCACCGCTACGAACGCCGCAAATTATTCCATCACCGGTCCCGAAGGACAGGTGGCCATTCTGGGTGCCACTCAGGATGTGTCCCAAAGTAACGTCGTGCTTACCGTGGCTGCCATGATTGATCAAGATGGCTATGTATTGACCGTCAATAATCTCACCGACCAAACCAGCCATGGCAATGTCATCGCCGACAATTCGCAGGCCCGGTTTATTGCCAGCTTGTATTTGCCGGTTGCTATCGGCATGCCGGTCCCTTCCGGCAGCCAGCTGGTAGTGAGCAACGGGCTGACTATTAGCAGTGACGGCACCACCATCGGCGGCACTGACGACCAGTTTCAGTTCGGCTACCAGGCGGTCTCAGGCAATTTTGATGTTTCCGTCCGTGTTGGCGGTTTGAGTCTATCTGATACCTGGGCCAAGGCGGGTCTAATGGCTCGCGAAGCCCTGACCGCAGGCGGACGTTTTGCCGCCTCGCTTGCCACGCCGGTTATCAACGGCTGTTTCTTTGAATGGCGTGATCCCACCAACAGCGCCAGCCAGTCCGGCGGCAGTTTTCCGGACAATTACCCCAATACGTGGTTGCGCCTGAACCGTATCGGCAATCTGTTCAGCGGTTATGCCAGCTACGACGGGCTGACTTGGACGTTGCTGGCCAGCCAGACCATCGCCATGTCCAATCAAGTATACCTTGGTTTTGTCGTGGACAGTGATGTGACCAACCAAAGTGTCACCGCGCAATTTCTTCAGATTACCAATACTCCGGCCAATGCGGTGGTCGCCACGGTTGCTTCTCCTTCGGAGCCTCTGGCGTCATGTAGCCGCACTACCCCCATCGTTATTTCCGAGATCATGTGGAAACCTGCGCCGCGCACGGACGGTAAAAACCTGGAGTTTCTCGAGCTCTACAACTCGAATCCCTGGTTTCAGGACATCAGCGGTTATCAGCTCACCTGTGCGGACATGAATTATACCTTTCCGTCCAACACTATTGTTCCGGGCGGCGGTTTTCTGGTGGTTGCCGCTGTGCCATCGGATGTTGAAAGTGTTTACGGCATCACCAATATCATGGGGCCATACACCGGCAGCCTTAAACATTCCGAAACGCTCGAGCTTTTGGATGAACAGGGATCGGTCCTTTTGACCGTTCCTTACTCGGACACCTTTCCCTGGCCGGTGGCAACCGATGGAACTGGACATTCCCTGGTTCTGGCCAATCCCAGTTATGGTTCAACCGACCCGCGGGCATGGTCGATCAGCGATATCGTTGGCGGTTCACCTGGCCAGATGGAATCCTTTCGGCCCAGCCCGTTGCGCAGCGTGGTCATCAACGAAATTCTCCCGCATTCGGAGAATCCCGCCGTGCCGCAGTACATCGAGCTTTACAACCACAGCACAAATAGCGTCGATGTCTCAGGTTGTATTTTGACGGATGACCCCGCCACAAACAAATTCGTGATTCCCTCCGGGACAGTCATCGGGCCGGGTGGCTTTGTTTCCTTCGCCCAGGCGCAATTTGGATTCACGCTCAATGGCGCCGGAGAAACGCTATATTTTATAAAGCCGGATGGCAGCCGGGTCCTCGACGCCGTTCAATTCGGGGCGCAAGCCGATGGCGTTTCTTATGGCCGCTGGCCGGACGGCGCGAATGATTTCTATGCCTTTACCACGAACAGCCCCGGGACAAATAACAGTTCCATCGTAATCGGCGACATTGTCATCAATGAGTTGATGTACGACCCGATCAGTGGCAACGACGCTGACCAGTACATTGAGTTATTCAACAAAGGGACGAACACGGTTAACCTGGCCGGTTGGCAATTCACGGCGGGAGTTACGTTTACATTCCCCTCAGTTTCAATCGCTCCGAACGGCTACCTGGTGGTCGCGAAGGACATGACGAATTTATTCGCCAAGTACTCCAACTTGAATGGCGGCAATACCGTCGGCAATTACAGCGGCAAACTGTCGCATGACGGTGAGTTATTGGAATTGGCGCAGCCGGAGACACTGTATGCCACGAACACGATTTATGTTGAGGAGGACGAAGTGACATATGGGACGGGTGGTCGCTGGGGTGAATGGTCGTCGGGTGGTGGCAGTAGTTTGGAATTGATTGATCCGCACTCTAATCACCGGCTCGCGGCCAACTGGGAAGACAGTGATGAATCGCAAAAATCGGTCTGGACCAATGTCCAGTCGACCGGCGTCCTTGACAACGGTGCCAATTACGAAGCGGGCATTCTACACGCTCAAATCGGCATTCTGGACGTGGGCGATTGCCTGGTGGATAACGTTCAGGCCAACTTTCAGGGCACGAATTACATTGCCAACTCAACCTTCGAAACGGGACTCACTAACTGGTCGTTACAGGGAAGCCATGTCCGTTCTAGCCTGGAGACTCCCGGTTACAAAAGCGATTACGCGTTGCACATTCGGAGCAGCGACAAGCTATGGACTGCGGAGAATTCCTGCCAGGCTGTCTTGAATGCCAATGGAATGGTCGCGGGCGACATCGTGACCTTGAGCTACGAGGCCCGCTGGTTGCACGGCTGCCCGGAACCCGATTTGCGGTTGAATGGCAATTGGCTGGAAGCCACCGCCGTTCTCCCTATCCCGGAAAATTTGGGCAGCCCGGGCATGCCGAACAGCACCTTTATTACCAATGCCGGTCCCGCAATTTACAATGTGACCCATAATCCGCCGGTGCCGGCCGCCAATCAGCCGGTCGTCGTTACCGCCAATGTGCATGACCCCGATGGCGTGCAAAATCTCACGGTGTATTACCGGCTTGATCCATCTACGAGCTACACTGCCGTGCCGATGAATGACGCCGGCAGCAACGGCGATGTCATCGCCCGCGACGGAGTTTTCAGCGCCACCATTCCTGGACAGGCGGCGAATCAGGTTGTTGCGTTCTATATCTCTGCCACGGATGATTTGGGGGCGTCCACCCGTTTCCCGGCATTGCGCCCTCAGGATAACGAGCCGGCGCGCGAATGCGTCGTGATGTTCGGCGATGGCAATCCTGGCGGCAGTTTTGGCGTATATCACGTCTGGCTCACGCAAACTAACGTCAATCGTTGGGCCGAACTGGCCGACCTGAGCAACGAGGGAAATGACTTCACCTTCGTCTATGACCACAACCGGATCATTTACAATGCTCAGGGCCACTATTCGGGCAGCCCTTATCACCAGGAGTTTGATTCTCCGGCCGGCAACCTGTGCGCATACAAATGGGAATTTCCGGACGATGACAAATTTCTCGGTGCCACGGATTTCAACAAAATCCATCAACCCGGCAACTCGCCGGGTGATGATCCGAGCCTGCAACGCGAGCAGACAACCTGGAGCTTCATGCGCGCCATGGGTGTGCCGTGGGGTTACCGCCGCTTTGTGGCCGTTTATGTCAACGGGAACCGGAGGGGTCTCTTGATGGAAGATGCGCAAGTGCCGGATAGCGACATGGTGAAGCAGTATTTCCCCACCGACACCGGCGGGTATCTTTACAAGATGCAGCCATGGTTTGAATTTGCCCCATTCCCGTCAGGCTACGCCATCGGTGCCACGGCTGAGGCTTATTGCTATCTTCTGCCGTTCACCACGACCGGTGGTGCTATGAAACCTGCGCGCTATCGCTATAATTTCGAGGTTCGTCGCACGCCGGATAGCTACAGTGATTTTACCAATGTGTTTTCGTTGGTGAACGCGGCCAACTCTTCCGCCAGCCCGAATTACGTGGCGAATATGGAGAACATCGCAAACGTCGAAGAGTGGATGCGCGTGTTTGCAGCCAACCATGCCGCCGGCAATATTGACTCCTTCGGCACTGAAATCAGCCAGAATATGTACGGCTACATTGGTGTCAATGGCACCAAATACACCCTCATGCCCTGGGATTTGAATATCGATTTGGGAGGACCGGAATCCTGGGCTCCAGGGGAGGGTTTGCTGACCTACGACCCCTCTGACCCAAACCTGGGCGTCATTTATCGAACACCCGCTTTTCTGCGCATGTATTGGCGTGCGCAGCAGGAATTGGTCAACGGTCCGCTCGATGTCTCGCTGACCACCGGTGCGCTGTTGAACGCCAAATACAATGCCTTCGTCGCCAACGGTCTGTCTGTCGAAAATCCCAACTCGGCACTCATTCCTTGGATCACTTCGGCCCAAACCAGCATCGCCGCCCAACTCGCCGCCGTGAATGCCACGAATTTTTCCGCGAACTCCACGGTTTCGGTCAGCAATAATGTGGCTTATCTCAGCGGTCAGGCGCCGGTTAATGTGGAAACTGTCTTGGTAGATGGATCGGCCTATCCTTTGACCTGGACGTCTTTGACTAGTTGGCTCATCACCGTGCCGCTGCAGAATGGCGTCAACCAATTCACGCTCAGCGGCGTGGATCATTATGGTAATGCGATCAGCGGCGACACCGCCACGGTCTCGGTTACTTACTCCAATTCTCTGCCTTCACCGGTCGGCAATATTGTCATCAACGAAATTATGTATGCGCCGTTGATCAGCGGTGCGCAATTCGTCGAGCTCTATAACAACTCGACCAACACCACCTTTGATTTGTCCGGCTGGCTATTGCAAGGCCTCGCGTACACCTTCCCGAATGGCTCCCTCATCGGGCCGACGAATTTTCTGGTGCTCGCCGCCGGCATACCTGGTTTCGATGCGGCTTACGGTGCGACCAACCCTGTCTTCGGAACTTTCAATGGCACATTGTCGCCCGATGGCGAAACCTTGTCGCTCGTCCAGCCTGGCACCACCAATGTCGTCGTAACCGAAGTCCAATATCAAACTGTTTTGCCCTGGCCGACAAACCCCGGCGCGGCCTCTCTGCAACTGGTGGATGCGCACCAGGACAACTGGCGTGTCGGCAACTGGCAGGTTTCTTCTAATGCGCCGTTTGCCACGCCGAACGCCGGGAATAGTGTGGCCGCGGTGTTGCCGCCTTTCCAGCCATTGTGGCTTAATGAAGTCGAAGCGCAAAATCTGACCGGCATCACCAATCGCGCCGGGCAACGGACTCCCTGGCTGGAACTTTATAATCCTACCACCAACAGCGTTTCCTTGAACGGTTTGTATCTCGCAAACAATTATACCAATCTTTTGCAATGGGCCTTCCCTGGCAGCGCCGTCATTAAGGCCGGGCAGTTTGAGGTGATCTTCGCTGATGGCCTGACCAATCTCTCCACGACCAACGAACTCCACACTGCCTTCGTCCTGCCCGTCGGCGACGGTTCCGTGGCCCTGACCCGTGTGGTCTCCAACGCCCCCCAGGTTTTGGATTACGTGAATTACTCCGGTTTGCCCGCCGACGATTCCTATGGTTCCTTCCCCAATGGGCAAAGTTTTGTTCGGGAAATATTTTATCAACCGACGCCTGGCGCCCCGAACAACGCCAGCGGCGTACCACCTCCGTCCTATATCCTTTACGACTCGCCGGGCCAGATCTATGCGCAGGACTTCGATTCGCTTCCCGATCCGGGAGCCACTTCAGTCAATTCCGACGACCCGGTCACCATCAATGATGTCACCTATTCATTGGCCAATCCGTTTGATTTTGCGTTTCCCTCCGCTGCCACCGGCAATGGTGGTTTGGGCTTGTCTGCCCTGGCCGGATGGTATGGCCATGCCGCGTTGACCCCGAAATTCGGCGCCACCGATGGCGACCAGACCACTGGCGGCGTGCTTGATTTCGGTCCAGCCGATGGCTCCAATCGCGCCTTGGGTTTGCTGGCCACCAGTACCACCGGCGGCACGGCTTTTGGCGCTCGTCTAATCAATATCACCGGCACCAACCTGGATTTCGTCACCCTCAATTTCACCGGTGAAGTCTGGCGCCAATCCAACACCTCCAAGACACTCCAGTTCTTTTACTTTGTTGATCCCACTGCCACCAACCTCTGGCCGACCGCCGTGACCGCCTTTTTGCCGGCTTTGAACGTGGCGTTTCCGACGGTCAGTGGCGATAGTGGCGGCGCCGCCGTGGACGGCACGGCAGCCATCAACCAAACCAACTTGGGCGTGGTGAATCAAGTCATCACGAATTGGCCGCCGGGAGCCGCGTTGTGGCTCGTCTGGGAAATGACTGACAACACCGGCAAAGCGCAGGGATTGGCCATTGACAACCTGAACTTTTCCGCCACCGCCTTTCCTTCAGGATTTTCTGCCCCGGAATTGAATCTCCAACCTTCCTCGGGCACTACACTCATGTTCACGTGTTCCACCGTGGCCGGCTTGATGTATCAGCTCGAGTACAACAATAATTTGAATAGCCCAAATTGGGTTCCGGTAGGCAGCCCCGTTCCCGGCACCGGTACTCCAGCCACATTTAATATTGGTTTAACCAATACCCAAAGCTACTTCCGGTTGCAGATTGTGAATTGAAGAATTTATGGTGATTACACTACAGTGGGCCGACTCTTTCGCCCGGGAGTGGGTTGATGCCTGGAATGCACATGATTTGCCGCGAGTCTTGTCACATTACACGGAAGATTTTGAGATGATTTCGCCCTTCATCGTTCAGTTCACCGGTGAAGCTTCCGGAATGTTGGTTGGTAAGAATAAGGTTGGGTCGTACTGGAGGGCAGCGCTGGAGAAGTTTCCCAACTTGCAATTTGATTTGCACGGCGTGTTTGTCGGCGCTTCGTCAGTCGTCATCCATTACCGCACGAGTTTTGGGCCGTGCGCCGCAGAGGTTTTATTTGTTGATTCCTCAGGTTTGGTTTACCGCGCCGCCGCAAATTATCAATGGCCGCTGAATTGATATGATCATCATTCCTCCTAAACGGTGCCTGCGTTTCCTGGGAATCATGATGCTCCTGGGCCTCCCGGCCTGCCTGGCCGCACGCGCTCAAGACTGGGCCGGGTCCTTTACCATCATTCCGGTAAGCGCGCCGGAGCTGGTTCTGGCAGGTGTTAATGACGGCACGGCAGACCGCACTGCGGTGTCGTTGGACTACCCCTCAGCTGGTGCACGCACCAGTTGGATTATCACACCCAAGGGCGCTGGTTTTTACACGGTGCAACCCTCCTACACCACCGCTCTGGTTCTGACCGTGAACGAAGGAAAAACGGACAACCGCGCCATCGTCGACTTGGAAACTGACAACGGTAAACCCTGGCAGTTATGGTCCATCAGGAATAATGCCGACGGATCCATCAGCCTCGTGCCGAAGCACGCTCCGGCGAAGGGACTCGACGATTTCGGCGGTGGCCATGCTGTTGGTGCCCGACAGGACCTGTGGGACGACAACCCCGGGGACGAACACTTGGAATGGGTGCTCAAACCGCAGGCTGGTGCGAGTGTTCCCGCCGGCCAGGTCAATATTTTGGATATCCCCAAAGGCGTGTCGAAGGAATTTGAGTTCAAAAATAGCACGATCTTCCCCGGTACCCGACGGAAGGTCACGGTCTTTATACCCGCCCAATATGATGGCTCAAAGCCGGCCTGTGTCTATGTGCAGCAGGATGGCTATGATGCAAATGTTAAGAGCATGCTGGAGCGGCTCATTGCCGGCAAGGACATGCCCGTGACAATCGGCGTCTTTGTTCAACCGGGCGAATTGGTTTCACCTGCCGGGAACACCTTGGGACGGCGTGATCGGTGCTTTGAATATGACGGTCTCGGTGACAATTATGTCCGTTTCCTCACCGGAGAACTCTTGCCGTATGTGGCCAGGACCTTCCACCTGAAACTCTCAAACAGCGGTAACGATCACTGCATCGCCGGCGGCAGCAGCGGGGGGATATCCGCCTTCAATGCCGCATGGGAAAGGCCCGACGCCTTTTCCCGCGTCTATGCCTGTAGTGGCAGTTTTGTCGCCTTTCGCGGCGGTAACGAATTTCCGACACTGGTTCGCAAATTTGAAGCCAAACCCATCCGCGTTTATTTGACCACCGGTACCCACGACATGGAAAATTGCGCCGGCGACTGGTTTCTTCTGGATCAGGAAATGGACAAGGCGCTCACTTTTTCCGGTTATGATCATCTCTTTCGCATCATCGAAGGCTCCCATGTCGCTGGATGGCGCGAGTCTTTCCCGGAAGCCATGCGCTTCCTCTGGAAGAACTGGCCGGAACCAATCGAGTCCGGTCCGGGCGCCCCCCGCGTTCGCGATGTCATTAATGCAGATGACAAATGGGAATTACTGGCCCAAGGATATCCTGGTGCCGTCAGCCCTGCCTGTAACTCAGCCGGCGATGTGTTTTTTATCAACCCTGCTGCCGAGAACATCTGCCGGATAGGTCTCGGCGGCAAAGTCAGTGTTTATATCAATGACGCCGCAATGGCGAACGGCCTGTGCGTTGGCTCCGGGGGCGAGCTTTACACGGTGTCTCATCGCAGCGGCAAGGTCTTGTGTTACGATGGCTCCGGCCGGGGCCGCCTAGTAACCGACGGAATCCAGGGTGATGACATACTGGCGATGCCGGATGGAAGTCTCTACGTCACGAGCAACCAGGCAAAGGACGGTGGAAACGGCAAAGTCTGGCTGGTCAAGGCCGGGCAGAAAACCATTGTGGATTCCGGTCTGAAATTAGCCACTGGCCTGGCTTGTCGACCCGACCAATGGTTGCTATCTGTCGCCGACGGCCATTCAAAATGGGTATATAGTTATCAGATAAATCCCGACGGCAGCCTCTCCAACAAAGAACGTTTTTTTTGGCTGAACGTTGCCGATGGGGATGACGACACCGGCGCCGAATCCGTCTGCTACTCTCGGGAAGGTCAGATGTTCGTGGCGACGCGACTGGGCATACAGATCTGTGCCGATGACGGTCCGACCCAGGTTATCCTGCCCTTACCGGATCGTGGTCGTGTCATGGGCGCCTGTTTGGGGGGCGCCGGCATGAACACCCTATTCGCCTTCGACGGCGACAAAATTTGGAAGCGCCTGATTAAGCCTCACGCCGTCGGAGCATTTTCTCCGATTGACAAGGTGAGTAGCAGTCAACTTTAAGGCATTTTCAGTTCCCGTTCTCAGGCTGGATCACCGTTCTGTGCGACCGAAGTTCTGCTATAATTGTTCAATCGCTCGAGCGCCGTCTGTGGGGCGGTGGTTGAGACCGCCCTGAAGAGGGATGACACTTTCATGGCTCTCGTAAACGGTTTCCGCTTGGAGTGGTGTTTTTTCAAATTAAAGTACCGTGAAGCCGGCTGGGGCCGCGTGATATCGTTTGCTTGAATGATGAGAGAAATTATTTTGATCGAAGAACTTTCTGGTTGAGGCCCACTTGTGTTTGCCTCCTGTATTGTCCGGGTGTTTGTTTGAGCAAACGTTTAAAAACCACGCTCATGTACTCCGGGTGTTCAAAACCGGAAAGTTCAGAAATTCTTTCCAGGGTAAAATTTGTTTCGGTGAGCAGTTGTTTGATACGATCAACCTGGACACGGCGTATTTCCGCTTGCGGAGATCGTTTCAAATACTGGCGAAACCGCCTTTCCAAAAGACTGCGGGAGACTTTGGCCTGCCGGGTAACGTCGGTTACGGTGCAACCGTGGGAGGCTTGTTCGCTGATGAACCTTATGGCTGCCGCCACCGTTCGATCCTTGATCGCCAGCGTGTCGGACGAGCGGCGCGTTACAACGCGGATAGGATCAATCAGCGTTCGTTGAACCATCGGTGATTGGCCGGACATGAGCTTGTCGAGCAATTCGGCAGCCTGATAACCGATGCCTTCTGCATCCGGTGCTATGCTTGACAGGGCTGGATTGCAGAGTTCGCAAAATATTTCCTCGTTGTCCACACCAATGACCGCAACTTCCTCCGGTACCAGTATTCCGGCTTGGTGGCAGGCATCAAGCAAATGCAACGCGCGCGCGTCATTGCATGCCATGATGCCGATGGGTTTGGGCAGTTTGTTGAGCCATCTGCCGATATGCTCCATTTCCAGGTCCCATCGGGATACGGCGGATCCACGCCAGGGCGACTCATAAACTGGAATGCGTGAATCTGCTTTCTCAACGACCGCACGGAATCCATCGCGTCGTTGTACCGCCCACAGTTCCCTGCTAAATCCGCAAAACGCAAAATGCCGAAAGCCGCGTTCCAGCAGATGATTGGCCCCAAGGCGTCCAATCGCCAAATGATTTGAGCCGACCCACGGCAATTTCAAATTTTCATAAAGATCATTCAAGTCCACGACCGGCACTTTCATGGCCTGCAGGCGGCGGGCGAGGGCAGGGCTCGTGGGGCGGCACAGAATGCCGTCCCAGCGGCTGGACGCCAGCCACGCAGGCGGTGGTGAACCCAGTTCATGCTGTTCAAAATATACCGACCAGCGGTGATGAGAGGACATATAGCGGGCGATGCCCTGAAGTATGCTGCGTCCATAGCTGACCGATGATTCGACGATCAGAGCGACCTGTGGCGGCTTTTTCATGAGAAATCCACTCGTGAGTTTTTCCGATTATACACGTTTGCCAGTGTGAAACCAGTCTTTAGAAGTAAGACCATGACACGTAAAGCGACCGACCCAATCTGATCGGGTGTGCAAAAGAATCCTGTATTTTCAGGGCAAACAAACGACAGTGTGCGCTGGAACCCGGGTTTTCGCTCCGTAAAGGATCTCAAATTGTTAGCCGCGAAAACTCATGGAAAAACCCGGGCTCATGGCGGATGATTCATGCATGCAACCACTGAATCCAAGACATAATCATTCATTATGATTGTTGCAGAAGGCGTTCCTTTTGGTTGTTGCGTCTGGTTTGTTCCGGAGATGGTGGGGCGCCTGGAGTAAGTCGTGTGCATCATTCAACGGATTGCTTGGTCATTCCAAACTTGCCTTAACTAAATTAGAAACAAACGTATGAAAATCCCGCAGGCTGTGAATTCAAATTCGAACCTGATTGTCGCCATGCACCGGTCCATCCGTGCTGCGGCAAGACATCTGATTGCCCTGACCCTGCTTCTTCCTGCTCTGCCTTGCACCCTGGCGGCGCAAACCCTCCAGCACGAATGGTCATTCAATGAGAGCGGAGGCTTAACCGCCACCGATTCGGTTGCCGGGGCCAATATAACGCTTTTGGGTGGCGCGAGCCTGGGGGGAGGCGTTCTCACACTCCCCGGCGGCAATGGCAACTATGCGCAATTGCCCAATGGGATACTGTCCAGCAACAACTCGGTAACGATTGAAACATGGCTGACCGATAATGGGGGAGAGACCTGGGCGCGCGCCTGGTCTTTTGGCGGCAGCACCACCGGGCCGAATAATGCCTTTATTCAGAATAACTATATAGATTTGATTCCGCACAGCGGACCCGGACCATATTGGACGGAGTTTAACCACGGCGGCGTTAATGTGGATGCAGAGTCCACTGCACAATTGCCAACGGGGACGGAACAATACACCACCGTAACGTACGATGCGCCGAGTCAAACCATCAGGCTTTATCTTAACGGGGTCCAGGTGGCGACTGCTACAGGTGTCACCATTACGCCGGCAAGCCTGGGTTTCACGTATAATAACTATATTGGTCTGGACCAGTGGAACGATCCCGTGTTCACCGGGACATTCGATGAAATGCGCATCTGGAGCGGTCCGGTGTCACAACGATATCTTTCCGCCAGCGCCCTGGCTGGGCCGGATGTGGTGATAAATAACCTGACTCCAACCTCGGCCAGTCTCACCGTGGGAGCAAATGTGGTCGTCACCGGAACTGAACAAGCCGCGCTATATGTTCAGCTTCCCGAAACCGGAACCAACGAACTGTTGGCCACCAGCGACGCAACCAACTGGATCAGCAGTAACACGAACGTTCTGCTTGTGAACAGCAGCGGTCTGATCACTGGGGTTAACATTGGAACGGCCACAGTGAGCGCCACGGTCGCCGGTATCAATAGCACCAGTGCCCCGATCACCGTGGGCCCCCGAGCCCTGTTGCATCGCTACAGTTTTGTCAGTGATGCTTCCGATTCTGTCGGTGGTGCCAATTGGGATGGCACGATAGTGGCCCCCAACGGCGGGTCCCCGGCCACCATAAGCAACGGCCTTTCACTGCCAGGGAATACAGTTGGCGGTTTTGGTTATTCAGGTTATGTATCCCTGCCCAATGGGATTTTGACCAATACCACCTCGATAACTGTTGAAACATGGGTGACGCAGAATGCCGGAGATACCTGGGCGGAGATTTGGGACTTTGGCAGCAACGATAATGAAAATTTTGCGCTAATCCCTGACCCGGCGAATAACAATAACGACACGGAAGTTGCCTTCAATCCAAACAACAATGATATCTATACGGCTTCGGATGCTCCATTCCCGAACGGCTCGGAACAATACGTCGTCCTTACTTACAATAATTCCACCCTGACAGGTAATCTTTACACTAACGGCCTCTTGGAAGCCACGCAAACATATCCCAATACTTCTTATGCTCCCGGCAGCATTGGCGGCCCGGGAGGAACGACTCAAAATATGTTAGGGAATGACGTGTATGGTGATGACCAATTTAATGGAACGATCTATGAGTTCCGGATTTGGAATGGGGCGGTTACGCCAGTTTATCTGGCGGCCAGCGCTGTTGCCGGTCCGAGTGTGGTGATCACCAATACCGCTCCACAGTCCCTCAATGTGTCCGTGATGACAAGCATGTTGGGCTCTCAAACCCAAAACGCAGCGGTCACGGGCAGTTTTTTACAGGTCGCCGATGTTCCGTTGACTTCCGCAGTCGCACACTGGACCAGCAGTGACACAAATGTTCTCACCGTGAATGGCAATGGTTTGATCACGGCACTCAGCGGCGGTGCGGCAACCGTCAGTGCGACGGTTAATGGGGTAACGGCGATCAGTCCCGTGATTAATGTCCAGACGACAGCCCCAACGGCTTCACTGGAATCCACCAACCTGACAGTGGTGCAAAGCGAGTCGGCGGAGTTTAGCGTGCAAGCTTATGGTGGAAGTTTGAGCTTTCAATGGAGTTTCGACGGTATACCGATTGCAGGCGCGACGAACAACACGCTTACTCTGACCAACGTCACGCCCGCGGATGCCGGAACTTATGGGGTATTGATCACCAATACGATCGGAAGCACCAACCTCTCCGCGACCTTGGCAGTAAGTGCGCCGGTCTTGCTGCATCGCTACAGTTTTGTTAGCGATGCTTCCGATTCGGTGGGTAATGCCAATGGCTCGATAATCGCACCCAACGGCGGATCCCCGGCCACCATCGCCGATGGTCTTTCCCTGCCGGGGAATCCGGGTGGAGGATACGGGGTCTCAGGTT
>JBEKMT010000014.1:0-39937 GCA_050008355.1 Verrucomicrobiota bacterium | reverse complement strand
TTCAGGCGGGTCGAGAGAGCTTCGGCCTTGAAGCCGTTTACCTCATCCAGCCAGGCTTGGGGGGAATTGCCGGCAGCGGGATCCGAACTGCCGCCGCTGAGCACGGAGCCGATAAAATACTTGGCCACGTCGCCTTTGTCGGTCAATGCCCCACTATCCACCTGCACCATCTGGCCGATCTTTTCGTCGAGGGTCATCTGGGAGAGTAGAGCACTGACTTGCTGGTCATGCCCGTTGAATCCCTGCTGAGCAAAGGCACAACTTGCCAGCAACGAGAAGGCGGCAAGTCCGATTGATTTACGATTTGCGAACATAAAATATGAGGCTCGAGTTAGCTTTTGAGTTTAATTCTGACCGAAGTGGCTTAGGGAACCGCAAAAACCAAGCTTAATAATAGTTTTAGCGCTTATACGCCAAGTCGTAATAAAATGGTTACACTACATGTAATATCAATTGTTACGCACAATGTCAACCGGAACATCATTTGCGAGATGCTTTGAAAGCGCGAAAAACCCTGACTTGCGAACTTGATTTTCATTTTCCTCCCGGTTGCCTTTTCACGATCAAATCTTTGGTCTGAGTCAGATAATCGGCTGCTTTGGAGTTTGTCGGATCCAGCTGCAAGGTCAATTCAAACTGCCGTTCTGCCTCATCCAGATTACCGAGTTGCACGAGCGCCATACCGAGATTCAGATGCGCCACGGGAAAACCGGGATTCAACCGGATGGCAGCCTCGGATTCGGTTTTGGAATCGGACATTTGCCCTTCCTGGCCCAACAGACCGCCCAATTCGAAATGGGTCTTCCAATCATCCGGGGCAAACTTCGACGCCTGACGGTAATATTTGATGGCCTGGGACGGGCGATTCAGCATCGCCAGGGCCAGCCCGCCGTCGAACCAACTGGACGCGTCTTGAGGTTCAAATTTCAACGCCTGATCAAAACTCGCTATAGCTGACTGATAATTCCCTTGAGCCGCCTCGGCTTTGCCCAGTTCAAACCAGCCCGGCGCAAAACTCGGGTGCATGGCCACGGCCTGCCCGAGCAAAGATTTCGCCTCAGCAAACCGGCCCTGCATGCCATCGAGGCGCCCCAGTTCATAGTATGCTGCGTGATCCTGTGGGATAAGTGCGCGCACTTTCTGCCATCGTTCCTGAGCGCCCGCAAGGTCACCCGTATCAGCGAGAAAATAGGCAAAATTCTCAAGGAGATAGTAATCGTCTGGATCGGTGTTTAAAGCGGCGAGATAGATTTCACGCGCTGTCTGCGCTCCGCCTGCATCCATTCGCTTACGCAGTTCCGCCTCCTGTCCTATTAAGGCTTCCAGACGTTGTGCATTGTTACTCTGCCCGCTTAGGGGCGGCTGATGCATGCGACGAGAAACTTCGGCCAATACATTAAAACGATCCCAGTCAGTCAAGCCCAGCCGCCGCTCGCAAATCTCCTGAGAAGGCCATTTTGCGCCCGCGCCCGTCTTGAGATCATGCGGTAACAAGGGAGCAATGTTTTCCGCCCAACCTAGAGCCAGCCGATAATTTCCAGAGAAATTCAAATGCACGTGTTCATAGAAATCATCCTGCCCGGGAATGGTATTCGTGGATCCCGCTGCGAGCGCGGTTGCGGCATCAAAGAGTGTCAGCCCGGGGGAAGCCTTGATACGTGACGTGTCCGCTATTATCGCATTGATGCGGGTATCAGCGCGGAAAGGCAGGCAATCGAGATCGAGCGCCTGCTCGAAATGCAACCGGGCCTCAGGAATATTGGTCAGCTGCAAGAGGCAACTCCCCCATTGATAATCCAATTCCGCCGAACGGGGATGGAGTCGGCCGGCTTGTTCATAATACTTCAGGGCATCTGCGTTGTTTCCTTGGCCAGCCAGCGAGTTTCCTTCGGCCAGCCATTGGGCGACTTGATTGCGATCGCCGATGGAAAGATTATTGCTGACCAGCGATGCGAAGGGCGGACAATCCTTGAGGTTAACCGCCATGGTTGAGAGTAAGATGTGGGCGCCGGAATCCAGCCCGACCTGCAATATGTCCTCCAAATTCCTTTCGAAATTGCGATAGACCACCTGCCGGCGCGGGTCGTCCGGACCCACCGTGTTCCCGGCAAACATCTGCATTCCGCCCCACGAGGTTTTGCCGGCATCCGCGCCTTTAAGTTTCTGCCCGGCGGCCGCGAGCAACTGCCCCAGGCGCAGCTGCTGGATCGCCAGGTTCAGTCGGACCAATTGCCAAGGCGGTGCCTGAGATCCGAAAACTGTCGCTGCCCCGAAAGGCCCGACCATCTCGTTGTTACCGATATAAACAATCCATAAGTCGCCATCGTGCCGCGCGCAATCGATGGCGATTGGCAGAATGGCGTGTGAATTGATGGCGGTCATGGCGACATTAACCACTTCAAATTTCGCTTTGGGAAATCGCTCACGCAGCATGACCTCCAGATATCTCCCTACCCCGAAAGCCGGTTCAGGGTCGCCCATGGCCGCCGACTCTCCCAAGATGAAGATCCGATAAGTGCCAGGAGATTTATGCGCCGGAATTCGCAAGGGCGCCGGCATCCGCGCAATCGCCGGCGGAAAAAAGCGAAAACCGAAACTGTCGTTTTCCACCAAATAATCCTGACCGCCTATCTTCTGGTCGTCGATCCGCATCGATTTAAAAAAACCGGTGGGATGACCGTAGCCGCCCAAACGCAAAGCGATTTCCAGAATGGCCAATACCAACAGAGGAAGCACGATTGCGGATAATATCCGGAAAAACCATTTGCGAAAGCGGTTGATCGGCGGTGCTTTAGGCCCGAGGTTTTTCGCCGAGCCTGACGGAATTGACGGCCCTGGCTGATGTCGGGGATTCCGCTGATTGACTCTACGTTTCAATAACTGGAAATTATCATGGGCAAAATTGGCAGACAAGCCTCCGTCAAACTGCGACAACCTTGCAGGGTCTTGGTTTGGCTGTTATCATCTGGTTCAATCATTGCGTGAATAAATTACGACCTGTGGCGGTTCAGTGATGAAGTATGAGGTTTACCATCGGCCATGCGCAGTCTGTGAGTCTAGAGCATTTTCATAAAAACCGTGGGCACGCGGTGGTGGAAAAAACGCAAGCGGTCCTCTGGGGCTTTGACGTCGTCTCGGTTTGGTTACAGGCCTCTGTGGGCATACGCCCTCGCCAAAACTCAGCCAAAACGCCCAAAATACTCACTCCTCGTGGCCACAGTATTTCTTCAAACGCTCTATCGCTGATGAAAATTCAACCGGCGTTGCTGATTTTACTAATCACGGTCGGTGGCTCGTTCCGGGCAGCGGCCGATAGTCCTCCCCTGGGAGAACTGCGAACCGCCGAACAAGTCCGGCGCCTGTCCGCGCAACAGGCCGACCTGCACTATCCAGTGCGGTTGCGAGGCGTCGTGACATTTTTCGACGACAAAATCGCCCTAAAATCTTTCCGTTTCATTCAAGATGACACGGCGGGAATTTATTTTTATGTGGATGGTTCGGCCAACAATCCTCCCCTGCACGCAGGTCAGTTGGTGGAGCTGGAGGGGGTGACTGGCGCAGGCGCGTTTGCGCCGGTAGTGACCTCGCACCGCATTCAAATTCTGGGAGAAACCAACCTGCCGCCGGCCAAGCCGATTTCATTTGATGAATTAGAGAGTGGCCGGGAAGACAGCCAGTTTGTGGAGATCAGCGGCGTGATTCGGGCGGTCCGCTTTGAGGATTCCGGAAAATATTACGTACTTGATCTGGCCACGGGTCAGGGGCGGTTGACGCTGCAAGCACCACAGTTGCCGGTGGCGCGCGGCGAACAGCTGGTCGACAGCACCGTCAAGGCCAAAGGGGTCTGCATCACCCATTTCAATTCGCAGCGACAACTGTTCGACATCAGCCTCCTGATCCCGTCTCCCGGGGATCTGGCGATCGAACAATCTGCACCGAATGACCCGCAGGCCATTCCCGAACAGCCCATCAACAGCGTCATGCAATACTCCTGGGGCAGCACTTACGGGCATCGCGTCAAAGTCGCCGGCAATGTCGTTCTCCGTTACTCCAACTTGATGTATATCCAGGATGGGACGAATGGATTATGCGTCGAGACCAAACAGGCTGACAAGGTGCCTGTGGGAGAACGGGTGGAAGTGCTTGGGTTTCCAGCCAAAGGAGAATACGCGCCTCTTCTCGAGGATGGCACTTATCGCTGGATCGGGTTGGTTCCGCCAGCGAAGCCAGACCTGGTCACGCCGGACGAGGTATTGAGCGGCACCCATGACTGTCGGCTGGTCCAAATCGACGCCACGTTGCTGGACCGGGCAGAGCATAGTAAAGAGCCGTTTTTAGTACTGCAGTCCCATGGTTTTGTGTTCCACGCTTATTTGAGATCTGAGGGGCAAAACATTGATTTCGAGCAGCTGCAAAACGGCAGCAAGGTGTCAGTCACCGGGGTTTGCGTCATTGATGATCTCGGCGAGGACTGGCATTCCGGGCCGGATTGGCGAGCCGCTTCCTTTCGCCTGCTGCTGCGATCGCCGGAAGATGTGGTCGTGCTGGAGCAACCACCCTGGTGGACTTTGCCGAGGTTATTGTGGGCCATCGCCATCCTGTGCAGCGCGGTCTTGATCACCTTCGGCTGGGTAGTGCTGCTGCGACGGCGGGTTCACCAGCAAACGCAGATCATCGAGGAAAAATTGCATGCTGAAGCGGCCATAAAAGAGCGTTATCTGGATCTCTTTGAAAATGCCAACGACATGGTTTTCACCCATGATCTGACCGGCCGGATGACGTCGATCAACAAGGCCGGCGAGCGGCTGCTGCAATACCAGCGCGGGGAGATCCTCAACCGGGGGCTGATTGATTTGATAACCGAAGAACAGCGGCCGGCGGCCAAGACCTGGTTACAGCAGGTGATGACCGGCGTGGAAATCCCGGCCGTGGATTGGGATTTTGTGAATGCCAACGGGCAGAGATTGAAACTGGAAGTCAGTTCACGCATGGTTGAGCAGGCCGGCAGGTTTATTGAAGTGGAGGGTGTCGCGCGCGACGTCACCGCGCGCAAGCGGATGGAAAAAGAGATTTTGGAAATCTCCAACCGGGAGCAACAACGGCTCGGACACAATCTTCACGATGGGGTCTGTCAGCAGTTGGCTGCCATTGCTTATCGGACTCATATTCTGGCCCGACACCTCAAAGAAAAGGATATGGTGGAATCGTCCGAAGCAAACAATATCAGCAGTCTGATCAATGAATCTCTCGTTCAAACCCGGACCGTCGCGCGAGGACTGTTTCCCGTCCGGCTGGAGGAGGAGGGATTGACCGATGCAGTGGAGGAACTGACCGTGAACATCGGCAAACTTTATAATATTAAATGCGACTTTTCTTCGGCGGGCACATTGCCCACCATGCACAACGGCGTCGCGATGCATTTGCACTTCATTGCTCAGGAAGCCATCATGAATGCGGCAAAACACAGCCAGGCCAGCGCAATAACCGTTCGCCTGCTTAGGGAGAATGACGAGCTGGTGTTGTCAGTCAAAGACAACGGCGTGGGATTTCAGTCGGGAAATCAGGATCGCACCGGGATGGGAATCGGGATAATGCGGTACCGGGCCAAAGTGATTGGCGCCGCGCTGGATTTGCAATCACAGCCGGGACAGGGCACACAGTTGAGCTGCAAGTACCATCTCCAATCCTGAAAACTTTCATTATATCATGAGCACCAAAACTCCCAAAGCCGGCAGCAGCGGGGAAGATGCGATCGAATCCCTTCCGGGGGAATCTCTTCCCGCCCGGCGACGCATCTACATCGTGGACGATCATGCGATGTTCCGGGACGGACTCCGGCGATTGATTGATCTTGAAGCCGACTTGATTGTTTGTGGTGATGCCCCGGATGCGGCCAACGGTCTAAACGGCATACGCGAGTCTTCGCCCGACCTGGTCATAGTGGACATTTCGCTCGACACCACGAGCGGAATTGACCTGATCAAGGCCATCAAGCGCGACTACGATGATATGCCCGTGCTGGTCGTCTCCATGCATTCAGAATCACTCTACGGAGACCGGGCATTAAGGGCCGGCGCCATGGGCTATGTGATGAAGAGCGAGCCAGCCACGACGGTGATTTCCGCCATCCGGACCGTGCTTAGCGGGAATGTTTATATTAGTGAAAACATGGCCACGCTCGTCGTTTCGAAATTTGTGAAAGGCGAACCGGACCAGATACCGTCCCCCTTGGAAGCGCTCAGTGATCGTGAAATGGAAGTGTTCCGGATGTTGGGCCAAGGCAAAGGAACCCGGGAAATCGCCCAGGAGATGAATGTCGCGATACCGACGATCAGTTCATTTAAGAACCGGATTAAAGAGAAGTTCAAATTCAAGAACTCCACGGAAATGATTCTCTATGCGCTTCAGTGGTTCCGAAAAGAGCCAACCGAAGACGGACGCTGATTTTAATCAACGCGAGTCAGGGCTCAAGTGAGAGCGGCGATTACGATTGATTAACAAACAATTTCCTGCGCCGGATTGGAATCAAGGGATTAGATCCCTCACGGACTCGCCATTCCTATGGCGTGTTGTGCCAGCCAATATGAATCCGCAAGGCCGGCGGGATCGCTCGAAACATCCATGTTGTTGATCGGCGTGGCCTGAATCGGTCGAGTAACCAAAGCCGATTGCCATTTGTGTATCTCCGAATGACCGTCGGCAAAGGAAAATCCCGCCGCACCGCCGTGGTAACTGGCCGGAACGTCCTGTATCGTGGGGTTCGGGAACGGATTTTCCATGATGGTAAAAAATGTCCCGTCGTTAATGCTATCCTGACGTTCGTCCAAAAACACAAAGGTCAAACTGGGTGAGATTATACCGCTCGTCTTCAAGTAGGTCGGATACTTGGCCTGCCCCCCGGTATTCTTGCCTTGCGACGGTGAGCCCAAAAAATTGTTCATCGAGATACTCCGAACCCGTGGCAATTGGTGGCCAAAAACCAGACCCGTAGATTGATCTGCCGGGCACCTGAACAATTTGTAATTCTTGCCGATAAGAGAACCCAGAAACGCGCCGTTCGGATAAATATCATGGTTTACGAGCATATCGACATTAGTATTTTCCGGGCCGCTGGTAGAGCCCATAACGCCGGCCACCCAGCAGGCGGAACCGCTCTCACTGGGAAGTGGTGAAGTCGCCGGACCGCCTGGACCGGTTCCCTGAGGGGAATTGGGAGCCGCCTTGCTGTTGTTTTCGTCCGAATACATGATCCACGCCAGCGCCATTTGCCGGGTGTCATTCATGCAATAGGTTCCCTGAGCTTTTTGTTTAGCCTTGTTAAGCGCAGGCAACAACATCGCCGCGAGAATGGCGATGATGGCAATGACCACCAATAGTTCAATCAAGGTGAAACCCAGAGGGTGCCGACGACCAGCCGCTCCGTGTGACGCGCCGCCCGCGCTGCTCGATCTCTTGCTCATATACTTATGCTCTGCCTGCCAACTTCGATCAAAATTGTTCCGGCCTTTGATTTCTTTGAAACTGTCTTTTAGTCCGCTCAGCTTTCGAACCGACCGGTTCCAAGGCGGCCGTTGGCCGCCCTGGAACCCAAACCCGGCTTTGCCGTTTATGGCGAAGTGACTTTGTAAAACTGCTGGCTGCCCGTCACCGGTTCGCTCAAGGATTTTGGCGTGCCGTCGCCGCCAATGGTGCCCACCAGAGTCCAATTTCCCGAAGTCAGGTCAGGACTAGAGAAGACGCGGTAGCTCTTACCGGCCTGGGTCGGGAAGGCAACGACGACATTGCTCGCCGCCGCAATCGCCGATACCTTGATACCTTGAACAGGTATGAGCATGAAGTAGTTGGCATTGATGTTGCCACCGGAGGTGACTCTCAGCGTGTTAGTGCCCCCAACGGTAACGACAACCGGGTTAACTAGGCTTGAATCGGTAAGCGGTGCCCACACCCAACTCTGCCAACCGCCGGGATAAGCGCTCCAAGTGCCGAGTGTTTGCGTGGTTTGATTGGTTGTGCCCAGGCCACCCGTGACCTTTTCCAAATACGCAACTGCTTCACCGTTGTCGCCAGCGATGCGTCCGTAAACGAGGTATTTGCCGGCCGGATAATTCCGGGTATAATTGCCCCAATCGCCGGCGTTGAAGTTGCCGACATCGTAATCGGCACCCAGTGTGTATCCCGGGAGCGGAATGTCCGAGGTGATTTCAGTAGCCAGCGCATCGGGCCCGCGGTAGAGATAATTGCCGCCGCTGGTGTGGTAGTAATCCTCGCCGAGTATGGCACCCGTATCGTTTGGCAATCCGTCGCCCTCATAGGCATTCGGCACCAAACCATTGCCATTAGTATCGTAAGCTCCCCCATTATAGTCGAAATCCTCCAGTTTTACATAGAAGTTGCTCGTGCTCATGGTATCGAATTGGACAGTGCGAGTGAGGCCCACGCCGCTCGAATTGGTAACGGCAATCACCGCCGTGTAGAGGGTGTTGGGCGACAGCGACGGAAAGCTGGCATTTTTCGGGCCGGAGCCGGTGATTACCAGATTGGAGCTCACATCCCCCCCGTTCAGCAAAAGATGGATTCCGCTGTTGTTAATCGTCGAACCCGAAGGCGCCGTGACGGTGAAACTGAAATTGGTGGCCGTAGAAAATTCGGAGGTATTCGTCGGCGAAATATTGCTGATCAATGGGAGGGCTGCGGCCGCAGGCACCAACATGAAGAAGTTCATGTTTTCACCGCCTGCCGTGAGCGTTGCCCTTAGCGTCTGATGGCCTGTAAGAGTTACCGGCAACAGATTCCCATCTGCATCCACCAGCGGAATGTAGTTATATTGACCCCAATTGTTGCCGGTTAAGGAGAACACACCGATATTGTTCGTTTGGCCCGGGGTCGACACGTCATCCAAGCTTACCGTGGTCAGGGATCCTGCACCGCTCGCTAGCCGCGCGTAAATATTGTATGTTCCCGGCGGGTAGTCCCGCGTGTAATTCATCCAATTGCCGTCGGCGATGTAACCCACCACGTAATCCTCAACCCCGGGATCGGTGATTTGCGCGGTAATGAATTTCTGGCGTGCTGTTTCCTGTGCCAACCCGATACCTGAGTGGTCATTCGGGCGGTATAAGTCGGGTGCGGAGGCATTGTCCCCGTTCCCTGAAAAGTCCACGCCCAAATCACCGGTCGTATCATAATAGCTGTTCGCTTCTGGAAAAGATGAAAGCAGCGGATTATTGATATATTCGCCGTTCGTGAAGTCGTAATCTTCCGATTCCCAAACATAGGTCGGATTGATCGTATCAAAATTAATGGTCTGGCTGGCCGTAAAGTTATAGGCGTCGGTCACGGTGATGGATGCAGTGTAGGCCCACACGTTCGTCGCGATTCCAGAATAGATCACGCCTATGTTCGGAGTTGCCCCCGTAAAGGTACAGTTGGTGGAGACATCGGTGCCATTCACGACCAGATGAATGTTGTTAGTGCTAATCGGCGAACTGCTCGGCGAATAGATATTGAAGCTGATATAGTTGCTGGCAAACAACAGGTTGCCCGGATAGACCTGTGTAATCTGGGGCGGAACCGGCCCACTGATCTGGTTAAGGGTTGCGTCATCAAAATAACAAGAACCTCCCCCACTGAGAAATTGATACAGGTTGTGCTGGAAACGCACTTTGACAGTTCCGGGCGGTGCCACCAGCAAGTTGGTAGAACCAATAATTGCGTAGGGAGGCACGGTTTGACAAATATTGGTGATTGGAAAGTCATACCAGATGCCGGACGTATAGTTGGTTTCGCTGAATCCAGCTGATGTATAAAGGCCGAGTATGTTGTTACTGTCATCCAGGAACGAAACTTGCAGCCATGCGTAATCGAGGCCGTCTCCGCTCCACATAAGGTCGGTAGGCAGGGTGAACAACCAGCCATCCGCTTGATAACTGGAAGTCGGCAGAGAACTATTATCCTGGTAAAGTGGTTGAAGATTGGGGGCACCGTCGAAAGCACCCCAGACTTTGTAATAATTATTCCCGGAATGGGCGTATTGGTCACTGTTGATATACCAAGGGCCTCCCGGTACGCCGGTCCAACCTTCCGGCTGGGTGCCGGAACCGTGGTTACCGTCCGCTTCAAAACCGGGATTGACCAAAATATTGGCCGCGCGAGCCACATTGCCGGACAACGCCAGGCAGACGAGCAAAGCAAAAATCAGTGATGATAAGCCGCCAGACCAATTTCGAAGAAACGAAATGCGGCCAGCATTTTTAGGTTGAGTGAATTGCCGAGTGTTCATAAACGCGAGGTCTTTCTGTTGGTTGATTTGGAGGTTGGGGAGTTTTGTGTTTTGCCGGAGTTACAGAATGGTTACGTGCTTGATCAAATAGATAATCGCTCTAGTGATCGGCTGATTACGCGGGGCATGTAATAATAATATTACAACAGGATTTTATTGTCAATAAGAAATTACAGGTGAGCAATTAGCATATAATTTATTTATATTGAGTAATTTGCATCACGCTAATCACCCAAATATCTTGCCAGGTGAACCTCCGCACGGTGCAAGACATCCATGGATAAAACTCCAAGTCACAGGAGCGAAGTGAAACCAATACAGGAACTCCAGGCATCGCAGAGACAGGCAAAGCACCACTCAGGCGCGGCAAGGTGGAAACTGGAACAATTTGATGGCCAGTATTTTAAAGAACAGTGGCAAACACTGATACCAACACGCGAAATCGAACAAAACGTTGGCTTGGAGAATTTATTGCGTTTTCCCACGTGGAAATTCCTGCAAATGCCGGTTGATTCGTGCCCAATCGTGGTCAAAATTGGATTGCGATGAATAACCAGCGCTCTTTTATTTTTGTAATCTGTCTGCTGTGCTGCGGCGGCAGTCTGGCCCAAGCCTCCCCATTGGCCGTGGGAGATCCGGTTCCAGCGATTACTGCGAACGACCAGAATGGGATAAAATTTGTATTCACCAATGGCATCCACTTTCTCCTGGTGGCCACGGAAATGGACTGCGCCATTTCCGCCAACCAGAAGCTGGCAGCGAAAGGGGCCGGGTTTTTGGAGAAATATGATGCGGCGTACTTGATGGACATTCACACCATGCCGGGTATCGCCCGCTTGTTTGCCTTTCCTAAAATGCGGAAATATCCAGAACGGATTGTGCTGGTGGATTCGGCCCAGGCTCTGGCTGCGTTTCCGGCACAGCCCGGCCGGCTGACAATACTCGCTTTGACAACCGACGGACACATCGAGAAAATCGGGTATTGGAATCCAAATGACGAACCGGTGGACGAATGTTTCACCGGAAAGAAACAAAATCGCTGAACAATTTCATTCAACCACAGTGAGGCGTGGACCGGGGGGATCTTTGGTACATGGCCGACGGTGTCAATTAGTCCATTCCTAAACAAAATTCGCTCGCCCTCGAAATCATTGTCCTCTTCAATGGTTGGCAGTCGAAATGAGCCGTGCCCCATACATCTCCAAATCGAAATTCCTTCAAGGGCTGCAGTGCCCGAAGCTGATCTGGAGTGGTTACCACGCAAAACACCTGTTCCCCGAGGCTGACGACGCCCTGCAAGCGGTGTTTGACCAGGGCCACGATGTCGGTGCCCTGGCCAAACGGATGTTCCCGAGCGGAATCGAGATTGATACCGACCCCGCCGATTTTGAGGGTGCGATCGAGCTGACCAAAAAACATCTATCAGCACGTCGTCCGATTTTTGAGGCTACTGTTGCTGCCGATGGCGGCTACGCCCGTGCGGACATTCTGCAACCGGTGGGAAGGAACGAATGGGACATCATCGAAATCAAATCCACCACCGGATTAAAGGAGGTGCACATTCCTGACCTGACATTTCAAGCGTGGGTGTTCAGCAAGGCCGGAATAAAAATCCGGAGGTGTTTCCTTGGCCACATCAATAATCAATTCGTGCGGCACGGTGAAATCGATCCGAAGGAATTCTTCACGCTGCGCGACGTGACGCCGGAAGTCAGTCAGATGTCCGGCGACATCGAAGGATTGGTCCGGCAAATGCAGAAAACCATTCGAGCGGAAAAATGTCCTGATATTCAAATCGGCAAACAGTGTGACAGTCCTTACACCTGCCCCCTGCATGAACATTGCTGGTCATTCCTGCCTCCACAAAATGTTCTGGAATTGCGCGACGACAAAAAGGGCCGCGGCTGGGATTTGCTCAAGCAAGGAGTGTTGCGAATTGCGGAAATCCCCGACGGTTATTCTCTGTCGGAAAAGCAGAAGATCCAGAGGGCGAGCGCCATCAGCGGCAAGCCTCACTCCAAGCCGATACAGATCCAGACATTTTTGAACGGGCTAATCTACCCACTGCACTTTTTGGACTTTGAAACATTCAACATGGCCATTCCGATTTTCGACGGCACACGACCATACGAACAAATCCCCTTCCAGTTTTCACTGCATATCAGGCACCAGCCCGGAGAAAAACTGGAACACCGGAGATTCCTGGGCCGGGGCCGGAACGACCCGCGACCGGATTTCATGCGCGAATTAAAGTCAGCAATCGAACCGTCCGGATCGATCGTGGTTTTCAATGCGGCGTTTGAGAAAAGCCGCATGGAGGAATGCGCGGTACTTTTGCCGGAATATGAGCCCTGGGTCAGCAGCGTGAACCAGCGGGTGGTTGATTTGTTAAATCCGTTCAAAGCATTTCACTTTTATCATCCCGCCCAGTGCGGCAGTGCCTCCATGAAACTGGTTTTGCCGGCGTTGACGGGCAAAGATTACACCAGCCTTGAAATCCAAGAGGGTGGCGCGGCAAGTCGTGAATTCGTCCGGGTCACCTTCACCGATGTCAGTGAGGCGGAGCGGAAACGGGTTAGAGGGGCGTTGGAATTGTATTGCGGTCGGGACACCGAGGGCATGGCATGGATCCTGGATGCACTCAGGGCCGTCTGAGAGGTTTGCCGTCCCGAATATCCTCTTCCTTTTCTATTGGAAAACTCCCAGGCTAAACCGGCGCGAAGTTTCCGGGCGGCACGTTCACATTCTTCTAATAAAATGGCTGCGTGCATTCCAGAGTCGTGAATTAAACAATTCATCCTCCTCGCGAGGCTACTGCAAGGTCACTTCGTCGAGACGTGGACAAACCCATGCGGGGACTGCCTGAAGACGGAAAGCGGGATGGAAATGGTCATCAAGGTTCCATCACCGGTGACGTTTGTGTAAAGCTGCCAGGTTCCAGAGATCAGGTTGGTGCGATATTCGACAGCATTGGTGGATCCGGATTGAGAGAGAAATTGGAACTGGAAAGCTGTGCCAGCCATGTGCGGATACACCAAATCAATTCCCAACGACGGGCTTAGCGCGTTTATCAAACCAACTTTAGGCGTGCCCCAGCCGGTGCAGAGATCGTAGCCCGTCACCGCAGAGTACAGCGAGGGACTGCCTGACCATTCGTTGTTGCCCGCAGTCGTGTCGTTAAAACAGGCACTGTAATTGGCACCATTGCCGATGGCGTAAATAGCTGGATTGATGAATCCAACGCTCGGCATTCCATTGACCGCCGCCTGCTCATTGACCAGTGACATGAAAGCAGCCCACAACGGCGCAGCGCTGCTGGTGCCACCACCTTCATCATCCGCGTACACGCCTTCGCCGGTTACATCTCCAAACATATCTGCGCCGGTCACTTCATAGATATTCTCCGAGTCCTCGGCCACGTCCGGAATATTACGTTGAGTGGTCGAACCCTGGTTGAGCGTCATGCTGGTATTTTTCTGCCAACCGGGGATTGGGTAGTGACTGCTGACGCCGCCGCCGCTGCCGTATTCTTCGAAATACGGCGAACCAGCATCGTTCCACACTGTTTCCGATCCGTAGGAAGCACCAGTGCCATTCATCGTGAGCAAGGTCCCGCCTACCTGAGTTATATAGGGCGAACTGAATGGCATATCATAGCCAAACACATTATTCGGGTTATCAACACCATTGGTTGAAGTTGCCCCAACCGTATACGCCTCATTGTCGCCCGAAGCTTGAAAAAAGGATTGTCCTTGAGCAGCCATCTCCAGGAAAATCGCGTCTGTGTTTGTGTACGCCACTTCGTCCGAGCTCCAAGCCCAGGAGCAGCTCAAATTCTTGATTGTGTTACTGGCGGCCATCGTGTTCAAAATATCGATGGGATTGTAACTGCTGGGATCACCTTCAATAACGACGATCCTCGACAAACCTGGAGCCATGGCCATGGCCATTTCAATGTCCATGTCCACCTCCGGCTCGCCGCTGTATATCCCAAGTGTCGGCACACCGTTAAACCCATCCAATAAAACGTACTGGATGACGATATTTGTCCGTCCGCCTCCCGTGGCAGCGGCATACTCCGCGACGGCATTGGGATAAGACCCGTCCCACTCAAATAGCGCGATACTCTGTCCCGCCCCGGTCAACTTCGTTCCCGACGCATAAGCGTTGCGGAAATCATCGCCGAAAATGGCTCCATTGCCGTCCGGGGAGGAACCATTCTCGGAAGAAATCCGCTCCATTTTATGCTTCGGGTGCATCGAATGCGGCCGTCGAAAATTGTTGAGTCCGCTGACGTCTGCCAGCGGCAATGCCGCGTCCACGGTCGGCCCAGTGTCCGGGGCAAAAAATTCGCGCGCCTCGGTTGGATGGCGATATGTCCGCAAGGTGACATTAAATGCCTTTTCCACCGCCGCCACCGGTCCGATCACATCGACGACCAGCCGATTGCCATATGTGGCTGTGACGGCAAGCTGGTTTTTATGAGCAAAGTCCTTCACCGCCTGATAGTCCTGTTCCGTGGGTCCAAATCGCGCGGCAAATTCGTCGGGTGTTAGATAATGACGATAATTCGGGCTGTTTGGGTCCGAGACTTGCGCAACAAATTTCTCCAAGCCCTCACGGTCACGCAGTGGCAGACTCAGCGCGAGCCGCAGCTGGTTTGTCGCCGGCAAGAGTCCAGTCGGTGACAATTTCGATACCTCCGGCAAATAACCTCCGTGAACTTGCTTGAGAC
Organism: Verrucomicrobiota bacterium; assembly: GCA_050008355.1. Classification (GTDB taxonomy): domain Bacteria; phylum Verrucomicrobiota; class Verrucomicrobiia; order Limisphaerales; family UBA11358; genus UBA11358. Next base: position 24,923 of record JBEKMT010000014.1, on the reverse strand, counting down.
CATCCGCTTCAAGGGCTGGGAGGGCAAACGACAGCAACACTCCAACCAGGAAGGAACACCATTGTTTAGTTTTCATGTATTTGGGTCTGAGGCCGGGTCCGGATTTAATCCAATTGATGTGGGTCGGTTAGAATGTTTTCGCTCCGTCGTTCGCCATCCTAGATTGGTTTGCCCGGGCGTCTGAATAAATTGATGATGCCATGTAATCAGTAACATACAAGCCAATTGCCGCGACACCTCCCGCGCCTGTAGGCCTCTTCGCCTCTTCCGTTCCTGTACACTGGACCGCCTTTGAAGTAGATTCATTCTCGCGGCGGATTCGCGGCCTTACTCAATCAAACGGAAAAGCATTTGTTGGCCGGAAACGGGATTGGTCACGTTGTTCTGCCCGCTGACGACCACTGGTAACGCAGGAACATTACTCCAGGCGGAGGGCAAATTGAGGTTAGTGCTGGATTGCAAGGTATAGCCGCTGTAGGAGAATCCACCCACTCCGCCCGGCCAAGTCACACTGACATTTGTACCGGAAGGATTGATCGCCAGAGGCGGCGATGGGTAGGAAAGGCTGAACACTGCGCCATTGCCATGAAGGCCGCCGGCAGTCGTCGTCCCATACAGGGTGTTGCCCGATAAAACCAACGGGGCATTGGGATCAGCCCCGTCGCCGTTGGTAGCTTCATCGCCCGAAGCCGCCTCAAAAGTATGCAAGGTTGCGAAACCCGTCCCATTGGTATTGACGGCAAACACCGTGCCAGAGCCATTCGTGCCGCCATAAAACGTGGTCCCATAAAGGGTATTGCCGGACAAAATCAATGCCGACTCTGGATCAGCTCCGTCGGGGTTGAGGGATTCAGAACCAATGGTCGCCGTAAAACTGTAAAGGGTGGTAAAACTTGTGCCATCGGCTTTGACTGCGAACACCGTGCCATTGCCGTTGGTGCCACCAAAGGCGGCTGTTCCATACAGCATGTTGCTCGATAAAATCAAACTCGAAACGGGACTGGCTCCATCGCTGTTGGTCCCAGACACCAATGCCGAGAAAGGGTACAAGGTAGTAAAACCCGAGCCATCCGTATTGATGGCGAACACCGTGCCGGAGCCGTTTGTGCTCCCGGCATATGCTGTCCCATAAAGAACATTGCCCGAAACAATCAAACTGTTTGGACCCGTTCCGTCGCTGTTGGTATAAAAACCTTCAGCATTGGTTGAGGCTGCGGCGAACGTATGCAAGGTCGCAAAACCGGTGCCATCGACATTAATGGCAAACACTGTGCCAACGCCATTCGTTCCGCCGGCAGTGGTCGTCCCATAAAGGGCGTTACCCGATAAAACCAAATTGCAAACCGGATTGGCGCCGTCACTGTTGGTTCCCGCAACCAAAGCCGAGAAATTATGCAGAGTCGCAAACCCGGTGCCATTGGTACTCACCGCGAACACGGTTCCGTTACCATTCGTGCCCCCGTAAGTTGCCGTTCCGTACAAGGTGTCGCCTGCCAAAAGTAATCCGGCATTGGGATCAGCCCCGTCGCTGTTAGTGTAATCGGAACCGTTGGCGGGCGTAAAACTATACAGGGTTGTAAAGGTGCCATTGGGGCCAGTGCTGACGCCGAACACCGTGCCATTACTATTGGTTCCGCCTAGGGCGGTTGTGCCGTACAGGATGTTGTCCGACAAAACCAATCCAACATAATAGGGCGTGGCCCCATCACTGTTGGTTTCCAAATCCACGGCAGTGAAGCTGTGGAGGGTGCTGAAGGTCTGTGCCGCAGCCTGACCCGCCAAGACCGCTCCAAGACCAGCCAGCAACAAATGAATTAGCAAAGGTTTGATTCGACCGGGTAAAGGATTCAGCATCGTTTTCATTTAGCCCCTCTTTTTGATCGGTTGAAAAATAAAGCGAATTGAGACTAACTGCTGACGGGATGATTATCAGGTTGGATAGAACTTCAACAGGAGAATTTGGAACACGGGGAATTGCGGCTGAACGGCCGGGAGCAAAAGACAATACGCTTCTTCAATCCGCTTAACGACCACCAGCAGATTAAAGCTTTTCAGACAATAACGTCAGCGCGGCAAACGCTGTCGCTATTAACAATGGTATGACAAATAATGCTTCGTCCACACGCGCACTATAATGTCAACGGGAAAAAATGCAACATTTATGTTACGAAAATGTTACAATTAAGTGACGGCTGCATGCCAGGGATGCTGGTTGATCGACTGTTAATTGGTTAAGACCGATTGGGGCAATGAACCAGAACATACTTAACCAAAGAAATTTACATTAATATAAGTCCGGATTTGCACTCTCCCAATCACGGCTGCCACACCGCGCGGAAAAATTGCGAGGTGGCCCCCGGCGACACCGGCACGGAAACGTTTACGCTGTTGCCGGCCAGGTTGGTGCTGACCACTGAACTCCAGTTGGAAAGGTCTGATGAGCTTTGGATTATGTAAGGTGTCCCGGGTTGGCCCGAGAGCAGCAATTGCACCAGCCCGGGTTGCGCTGATTGCACCGTGATTGTCGCCGGCCCAGGTGCAAAGGTGAACAGCGTCAGCGACATAGGAGGGAAAGTGTAATTGAAGTTCGGCGACACCGGAGCATAGGTACCGGCGGCCAGATCCTGCAACTCCGTCACGCCGTTCGTCTCCGCCGCTTGATCCTGCGGAATGCCGTAGGACAAGGTCGTCGCCGCTGACCAAGGCACAAAATTTGTGAGTGAGATTTGCCCGGTCAGGTTTGTGGTCATGTCTTTGTTGATGACGAGAAACGTGAGTGCGCCGTTCGTGCGACGGACGGCGTAGGCAGAGAGCAGCAGATTGTCGCTGGAGGCAGCCAGCACGGAATCGCCGGGACGGGCGAAATTTTCGAGCATTTTCTCGGCGTAGAAGGTCGGATAGGGCGAGTTTGCTCCACTTAAAACACCGTAATCGCCGTAAGTCCTCCAGCCATAAATGGTCGGGTCAAAATCCCCATCTGTCTCCTGGCCGTTGTGCAAGTCCCACAAGAGATAGGAGCGGAACTCAGTTTTCATCAGGGCGCTGGCGCTGTCGGCGAGGTATAACGCGTTGACGAGGCTGGTGGACTCCCGGCCCATCGCGCCGGCGTCGCTGTTGTTCTCCGTCACGCATAACTCAATATTACTGCCGCTGGTGCCGACGTAGTCCGTGATCTGCTGGCGCAAGCTGGCAGCAGCGCTCGCCCAGTCGCTCCAGTCCGATGGCGACGGGTTGTCGGCCACCTGCAGCAGCAGCGGATCGCTATCCGCCGAGGCAGTGTAAAAGGTCCAGCCGGAGGTCGTGTATTGCGGGTAGCAATGGTAGATGAGAAAATCCGGCGTGACGCCGAGACGTTTCATGACGGACAAGACGACGGGCGTCCAGCCGTAGTTCGTCGTCCCCGTGCGCGGGTTGACCGCAAAGTGGTCGGTGTTGTTCGCATAGCTGGATTCCCCCGGCACCACCACGACGCCGATCTTGATGGGCACGGCCGGATACGCCGCTTTCATCAACTGGATGCAGGCCACCGCGTTTGTCGCGTAGGTGTACGGATCGTGCTGGACGGCGTGGTCGTCCGTCTCCCATGAGCCATAGCATTCGTTGCCGATCTCCCAGTATTTGAAATTGCAATGATTAGTCTGATTGGCCATCAGCACCCACGCCGCCGCCTCAGCGGGCGTGCCCGTTCCGTAGTTGATCGTCGTGAAAACTTGCGCACCGAGGTTCGTCGCGATGTTTTGAAAGGTTCCGTTGCCCGTAGGATCGCTCGCCCAATTGTATTCGTCTGACGTGGAACCGCCCGGCCAACGCAGTGCGGTGCAGCCAATCTCCTTAAGCGACGGCAGCGTCTGCGCATTACCCAGGCTGCCGTCCCATGTGGCCGTATTCAGACCGAATTGCCGTGCGTCCACCGGTTGCAGAGTCTTTCCGGCATTCGCCCCCAGATGTACCAGCGCCGGCGTGGGAGCCGGGGTCAGTTGCACGTCGTCCACATAAAACGTCGGTTGGGCGCCGTCGGAGCGCCCCTGGATCCAGAACCCGGTCACGTTTGTCTGGTTGGCCACACCCAGCTTGGATAGCGGGATCGTCACCAGCTGCCATGTATTCGTCTGCAAAGCGAGAAGGGAAACGGGGGTTTGCGCGTTGTAATCCAGTAATCCCGACACCTGCAACAACTGGCCGCCGCTAGTGCCACCGTTCACCCAGAACATCAGGTCGGAATATGGGGTGGAATTAAATTCCGGGCGATTGAAGGCCAATGCCTGGCCGCCGCCGTCGGTCACGGCGATGGCGTAACTTCCGGAATGCACCGGCGCGCTGCTCATCAAGTTCACTGTCGCCCAGCTCCAATTCTGGAACCCGTTCACGAGGTTGTCGGTGTAGAGCCAAAGACCGGCCAGCGCGACCCCCGACGAGGTTGGCGCGTTCACGACCTGCGTCAGCCCATTCGTGGCTGCCGGATAGTTGCCGCCGGAATAAACCGCGGTGATGGTGTCCGATCCCACCGGCAGATTTGTGAGCGCAGCACTTGTCGCACTTCCTTTGTTCAGGGTGTTGGTGCTGAAAGGTCCGGTTGCAGATGAAAACACCACGGTACCGGTGGCATTGCTCACCGTTATGTTATTGGTCACAACGGTCGCGGTGAAGCTCACGGCGGCGGCGAAGGCGGCCGGATTTGCCGATGAGCCTACTGCCAGGCTCTGGTTCAAATGCGTCAACACAATGTTGTCCACGGTCAGCACGTCGATCGGTCCAACGCCGCCCCATTGGCTTGCGCTGATGGAAAAGTTCAACTGCCACGTGGCCGCTGACGCGCTGGCGGTAGTGATCGTGCCGAGGTTTAGGTTGAACGCCTGCCAGGTATTCGCGTTGGTGAGCTGTTCATTAATTCCGGAATTGATGACCGGGCCGGAGCCACCAAAATAATCTTCCGGCCAGGTTTGGATGGAAAACTGAATAGTGCCGGCCTGGCTGCCTTTGGCATCGAACGACAACACATAATTCCCCGGGTCCGGATCGGCATTGAGCGTGACGGAGGAGAGTTGCACCTGGCCGGCGTAATAATCGCTGGTGGTGGTTGGCGTCATCGTTTCCTGCCAGCAACCATTGGGGTCGCCGCCCGTGGTCAAGACCTGGTTCGTCGCGTTGACCGGACTGCCGCCGGAATAATGTGACAGGCTGAAAGCGCCGGTGTAGCCGCCATCAAAATCCTCGTCGAAAAGGATCGATTGGGCGGCGACGGAACCGAGACCCAGACCGAGCAGCGTGACAAGTGCGATAAATGCGATAAGCAAACGGGATTTCATAAAATGATCGATCATGGCGACGGGATTGGCACACCCCCGGATATGTGAGACCGCCAACTCCGAAAGGTTCCACAAACTATATTTTTTATGAGGGAACCAACTGCCGCTTCATAACTCGCATAACAGAACAGGAAATATCCCGTAAAACAATTAGCACATTAGTCATTAAAATGAAAGCGATCAAAAATTTAATTCGGCTTGGCTTCATGGGTGTCGGTGCAAGTTTTATTCTCTCTTCAATCCCGGCCAAAGGTGCGGTAGCCAAAGTATCCGTCGTTAACGATTCTTTTTCACCTGCTGAATCGAACATCCACGTCGGTGACGAAGTGATCTGGACTTGGGGGAATAATTCCGAAGACCATAATGTTGTCAGCACCGCCGCACCTTTTGCATGGCTATTTCCGAGTCCCAGCGGCAGTCAGGGTACGACCGGAAACCAGAATAATTCCAACCTGCGGGATAATCCGTTTTCTTTCACCAACACCTTCAACTCGACTGGTACGTTCCCCTATGAATGCACCGAGCATGCGGCCATCGGCATGGTCGGAACCATCAATGTGACAACGCCGGTTGTGCCGCCCACAGTCAACATCACTGCTCCAGCCTCCGGGGCAGAGTTCAGCGCGCCGGCCACCTTGACAATTCAAGCCTCTGCATCGGATGGCAGCGGCGTGGTAACCAACGTGCACTTTCTCGTGGACTCAACCGTCCTGACCGGCACGGAGGCCGCTCCGTTCGTGGCCACTGCCAATAATCTGGCGGCCGGCAATTACACGCTGACTGCCATCGCCTCGGCCAATGACGGATTGACCGTCACCAACTCCATCACGGTCAGTGTGGTCACCCCCACTCCGGTCGTGACGGGGACACCGGCGTTTGATGCACCGGGAAACTTCCAGTTTAGTTACTCGGCAACCATTGGCCTGACCTACGTCGTGCAAGCCTCCACCAATTTACTGGATTGGACTGCCCTGGCCACTAACACCGCAACGGCCAGCCCGGAGATTTTCACGGACACAAATGCGGGTAACAACGCAGCTTTCTATCGAGTTGAACAGTTGCCGAATCCATGACTGCCGGCGGGGAAATTAATTACCATGGCTTTTGACCGTCAGTTGATTGTTGTCCGTTTCGCTAGGCAGGTCCGGCGCGAAATACGCATTGCTGTCCGGCGTATGGCGTCTGTGGACAAAGCTACGACCAGGGAAGTGAGAATTGTGGGCACTGGCGACCGACCATGGGGGGAATTAAAAAAGACCAGACACCGGAAGTCAAAAACCAGGTTTCATGCTTGCCGTGATTTCACCCTTGTCCCACATGAAACGCAACTGGCTGAGTGTAAATGGGCCTTTCGCTCCGTCTTTCGTTTTGACAAAAAACAGCGTGTTGTCCATGGATTCCGAGACCGCCGGGATATTTTCCGGCGGCGGCCAGGATTCCTTTGAGCCCTTCCTGGTTTTCTTTTTCATATTTGTACCAATCTTGTTGTTAGCTTGTTTTTCTATAAACAGCCTGTACCACAAGGGGACATTTTTAACCCAGCTGTTGGACATTCATTCGGGATAGCCCACGGCAGCGTTTAAAAGAACACGATTCCGTCGAATTCCTCATTAGCAATTCATAAGCCAACAACCCGGTTCAATTGCCCACGACAGGACTGCCAGTCGAACTTTCAAGGGGTTAATTCCTCCCGGGTGAAAACCTGAAATGAAAAACTTCACCGGTTTTATCACCAGTGAAGTTTGGCTTGCCGGAATATGATTCCCGTGGCTGCTTCCATTAAATCATGCGGCTGCGTTGAGACCGATTCACCCCAGCCCGGCCACCGACCAATGTTGGCGATATTCCCGACGCACATATTGGTTCGCGGCGCCATGGTCGAAATGCAGTTTACGACTATTCCATTCCAGCGTGGTTTGCGGGAAACGCGCGGCAATGTCTCCGAGCAGGATGGTCTCGGTGAGCGGACCCGCGTAAGCAAAGTCGGCCGTGGTTTTGTCGTTGCCACGGCAGGCTTCTACAAACTGTTCCCAGTGTTTGAGGCCATTGACGTGCGGTAATTTGAAGTCTGCAAACTTCGCCCGGGGAAACAATGTCGCCAGGCTATAATGCGGCAGCAACATCACCCCATCCGTGCCGACGAAGATCGAGCCGGCATCGGGAAGCTGTTGACCTTCAATCAAGGCAAGGATTTCGGCGGCCGGCTGGGATGTTCCATCATACCAGGTGACCGGCAAGGTTTCCGCGGCCGTGCGCGAGGTTCCGGCGAATGTGTAAATCACTTTGCCGTTTAGCGACCAGTTCCACGCGTTCGGTGGCAGGCCTTCCGAGCGGACAGCGATGGGTGCGGTCAGGCCGATGGATCCAAACACGGGGTCAAAGATATGGCAGCCCATGTCCCCCAAAGTTCCGGTCCCGAAGTCCAGGCGCTTGCGCCAGTTGGCCGGATGATAATATTCACCGCCGATGAACGGTCTTTCGGCACACACGCCCAGCCATAGATTCCAGTCGAAACCGTCCGGCACCGGATCCGTCCTGTCCGGTCTAGCGGACAGGTCGCCCCAGGATTTGTTGCACCAGGAGTGAACCTCTTTCATCTTGCCAATGACTCCGCCCTGCACCAACTGCACGGCCATGCGGTAATAAACCTCCGAGTGAATCTGGATACCCATTTGCGTGACCACCTTTTTTTTGTGCGCAATCCTGGTCATCTGGCGCACCTCATAAATCTCATGCGCGAGCGGTTTCTGGCCATAGACATGTTTACCGAGTTGCATGGCGCTCACGCCAATGGGCGCATGCATGTGGTCAGGTGTGGAAACATTCACCGAATCAATGTTCATGTGCTCTTTGTCGAGCAGTTCGCGCCAGTCCTGATAATACCGCGCGTCGGGAAATTGCTTCTTTGCATCCCCCATGCGGTTGAGATCCACGTCACAGACCGCCACGATCTCGACATTCTTGCAGTTCGCAATCTGCGTCAAATCGGACCAGGCCATCCCGGCGGCGCCAAAGCTGGCGTGGCGCAACCGCTGGCTCGGCGGCTGTGCGAAGAGGTTGGACGTGATGAATGGCGCGGCGGCGGCCGCGGTGCCGAGAGACTTGAGGAAGGCGCGACGGGAATAATCTCGATGCCGGTTCATGATCAGCGAGGGGTCAGTTGAGGGGTTTGATCGAAATATTGCGGAACATGACGGGATCGTTATGGCCGGCAAACCCGAAGTGACCGCTCGTGCGGTCCTTGCCGGGATGGGCCATGTTATGCATGAATTCCGTGACCTTGCTCAGATCGGCGTCGAGGATTTGCGTGCCGTTCAACTCCACCTTGATGGTGGGACCCACCACGGTCACTTCTTCGTAGTTCCATTCGCGAATGGGATGTTGATAACCGCGCAGCGCCGGGACCATCCCGTAGGCGGAACCGTGCGCCTGCCGCGGGTCAATCGTTTCGCCCGTGGCTTTTTCATAATTGTCATCCAGCACCTGACACTCGCACATTCCGACGTAAGCGGTATCGCCTTCGCCGGGATAGCGAATGGCCAGTCCGTTGTTGCCGCCAGGTGGAAGCTTGAATTCCAGCCGCGCCACAAAGTTGGTGTAGTTCGCCTGAGTATAAATGGTGCCGCCTTTATGTTCCTGCCAGATGATCGCGCCGTTCGTCACCGCGCAACAATCCAGTGGCCCGCCCCAACCGGTGAAATCCCGGCCGTTGAAAACGCTCTCGAATCCTGCCGGATCCTGGCCCCGGAGGAGCTTGTCCGCCTCGTCGCTACCGATCTCGCGGATGAACAGCCGGCGCCAGCGGATTTCGCCGCCGTGCGTCTGCAACTGAATCGGACCCTTGGGCGGTACGGGCAGTTTGCGGTCGTAATAATTCTCGAGGACGGCTCCGTTGACGGTTTGTTTCCCGTTGAGCCAAACCCAAACCCGTGAACCGGCCATGATCACGCGAAAATGGTTCCATTGGCCAAACGGTTTGTCGGCCAGCACCAGCGGATCTTTTCCGGGCGCACCCGGGCTGTTGTTCCATAATCCGCCGGAACCTTTGTCCGCACCGAGCGGGAATTTATCCTTCTCGGTTGAATCCCAGATCTGCACCTGCGGGCAGCCACGAAGATAGATCCCGCTATCAGCAAGCGGGACGGTCTTGTAATCCACCTCCAATTCAAAATCACCGTAATATTTTTCCGTCGTGAGAAAGAGGCCTTGTCCGTCATTGACGAGTTCACCGTTCTGCACACTCCAGTGCGCCTGAATATCAGGGAGGGAAGCCTCGCGCTTTTGTTGGATGTCGGCGGGCGACAGTGCCTCATAACTGCGCGGATCTTCCGTGGTCGCACCCCACCAGCCATCAAGGTTTGTGCCGTTCCACAATGCGGTAAAACCGGGCGGGGGCGTGTTGTCGCCCTGGCCGTGACGCGAGATCAACTGACAGCCGGTCAGGACGCTTAGAGCTAGCGCGAGCAGGGTGGGGGTGCGGAGTATGTTTTTCATAGGTGCTGTGGTTCAAGTATGGCGAGGCTGGAGATTGCTTCAAGCACTGGATTTGATTTTGGGCGGATGAAAAAACAGCACGAGCGCCACGGCCGCCGCCAGGGCACTAGTCATGGGCACCAGGAATAAACCGTGAAAATCTGTGACGTTGCCCCGCGTGAACACATTCTGACTCAGATACGGGCAAATGGTATTGGCGAGCAAGGCGCCGGCGCCAAGGATCATCACGTTGAACAATCCCTGGGCACTGGCCCGGGCGTCCTTCGGGAAATGGGCGTCGACAAAGATGTAAACCGTGGCAAAGAAAAACGCGTAGCAGATGCCATGCAGCACCTGTACCGCAATGATCAGCGCGGTTGATTGAGGGAAAAACGCATAGACCGAAAACCGCGCCGCATGGCCGAGAATCCCGACGATCATGGTGGCGCGCCAGCCGAGGCGCTTGAGTGTCGCACCCAGCGCGAACATGGTGAGAATTTCCGCGATCTGGCCCACGCTCATTACGGGCATGATCCAGTTGCCAGGAATGCCCACGCCGCCCCCGGCTCTCGCCGTGCCGAGAAAAGTGCCAGTCCAGTTGAAATAGCAGTTGTGCACGAATGAATCGACGAGGGTGACAATCCAGAGCACGAGCACAAACGGATGTTTGAGCAGCTTGATCGCCTCAAACCAGGCCAGCTTTTCCGCGCCGCTGCCCGCCGGCCGGGGCGGCGTGTGTGGCAGCAGGAAACTAAATCCCGCCAATGCCAGCGACGCGACGCCCGCCACAATAAAGGTCCAGCTGGTCGCCGCCTTGAGTGCGTCACCTGCCAGACCGGATTGCAGCACCGTTCCCAGCCAGTTCACCATCCCATGCGGATTGGCTGAGTGAACTTTGTCCCAATCCACCAGAATGAACGTGAAGGGCCACGCGGCCAGAATCCAACCGATGCTGCCGCCCATGCGCACAATGCCGAACTCTTTCTGCGAATCTTTCATGCTGGCGAAGGCGATGGAATTCGTGATGGAGATGGTGGGCACATAGAACAGGCAGTGGACCACCATGAGGCCCAGAAAACACCAGAACGATTTCGTAAATGCCAGGCTGATCATGGCCAGGCCGCCGATGAAGTGGCTGGCGGCGAGAAATTTTTCGGCGGCAAAATTGCGGTCGGCAAACTGGTTGCCAAAGAACATCCCCAGGATGGCCGCCAGTGGAAATGCATTGAGAATCCAGGATTGTTGCACGGGGGAAAACCCGAGGCTGGGCAGGTAGTTGAAAATTAGAGGCAGCCACGCGCCCCAGATGAAAAACTCCAGCACCATCATCACGAAAAGTTTCCACCGGGTTGAGCGTTGCATGATTTTGTTTTTATGACTTCGCTTGGTTGTTTGCCTGGACTTTCACCGCCATGCCGGTGCGCAGGGACTTTTCCTCCGCCTCACAAATCTCCAGAGCGGTCAAGGCATCAAGGCCCGTGACCAATTGCGGCGGACGTCCCTTCGCCACGCAGTCCAGCAGGTAGTTGATTTCTGCGGCATAGCCATCCGGCCCGTCGCACGGAATCGTCCGGGGTGGCTGGCCCGGCTCGGTTAACTGCATCGCCTCGGCGCCGCGCGCGAGGTCGAAATCGAATGTGCCCCTTTCGCAATAAATCGTGCAGGCCATGTTAAAGCCCTGGGCAAGCAGCCAGCTGCCCTCTGCATGAACCGCCGGGCCGCCGGGATAATGATATTGCGTGACCACATGCTGAATGGCCCCCCCTGCTCCGAGAGTGCCTGACGAAAATACGCTCGCCGGGCACCCAAACAGGTGGTTCACGAAGTCAGTGTCGTGGATGTGCAAATCAAACAGCGCCCCGCCGGGGTCGTTGCTCCCGCCGTAAGTTCCCGGTCGGCCCCAGGCCGGCATTTCGGAAACCCGCCGGAAACGTGCCGCCAGAACTTTTCCATGGGTTTGTTCCGCCACCATGTGCTTTAGCCGGTTCCAGCCTGGCCAGAACCGCATGCACATTGCCGGCATCAGTATGCCGGGCGCGGTGGCCGCAACTTGAAGGATTTCCCGGGCCGCAGCCGCACTTGGAGCAAGCGGTTTTTCGCACAGAACATGCTTGCCGGCTCGCAAAGCGGCGATGACCTGCTCGGAATGCAGCGGCGTCGGAGTGCAAATATCCACCAGTTGAACTTCCGGGTCCGCGAGCAACTCTCCCAGCTGGTTGAACACTTTCACCCCCGGCCCAAGATGGACGTCCCCGGACTTTTTGATGTTGCCCGCAATTCCGGGCAGGATTCCGTTCACCGGCATGCGACCGGCGCCGCACACTGCCACCACGCATGCCAGGGGATTGCTGAGATACGCGCGCAAATGAGTCATCCCCATGAAGCCGAGGCCCACGACCGCGACGTTCACAGGCTTTGCGGCGGCTGGAGCCGATGTGGTTGGCATTTGATGACGATTTAGCCGTTGAGTTTCAGGACCAATTCCCGGGCCGCGCGAATATCTTCGATCCGCCGCGTGCCGGCCTCGCGCTCGATGACCAGGGCCCCGGTGAAATTCACTTCGTTAAGCACTGTGAAAAACGCCGGCCAGTTCACTTCGCCGCTGCCGGCGGAAACTTCGCTACCCCATTTCCCCGGAACGCGCGGACGCATCGCGTCCTTGATGTGAACCTGACAGATCCACGGCGCCAACAGCCGCAGAGCCTGAATCGGATCGCCCTGGCCGTAAAGGAGCATGTTGGCCGGATCGAAATTGACTCCCACATTAGGGCGCTCGAGCAGTACCAGCAGCGTGGCAAGCTCTGCGGCCGTCTCCTGCCCGGTTTCGAGGCCGACCATGATTTTCTCCGCGGCAAAAATTTCCGCCACCACTCGCAATCGCTCCAGCATTTTCACAAAGCCCGGACTCGATCGGTCATGCGGCACAAAGCCGGCATGGAAAGTCACGAGCTTCTGTCCCAAAAACTCAGCTGCCATCGCGAAGGCCCGAATCCTTTTTAGGTTCTCTTCCCAGGTACCATCAGGAGCAATTCCGCCGGTCAGGCGGATCGAATCAATGGTCGAATAATCTTCACCGACACAACCGAACATACCTGAGACCATCTTGATGTTCGCCTGGTGCAACACCTTAATCGTTTCACCCCAGACGGCGGGGGCCTCGACCAACGGAGCCAGCGCCAATTGGACCCGGTGTATACCCGTCTCCTGCAACTTCGCCGCAAGGTCACGCGGATCACTTGGTTGCAGTGACCAGGAGCAAACGGCCAGTTGGCCAGCGCCGGCAGCGGTATTCATGGGCATTACTGCAGGCAAACGCCAAATCGGACGAGTGGATCCATCCCCTTTTGATGGCTCGTGATATCGAGGCGCGTCAGGCACCTGTGCTCCACCCGGACCACTCCTTTATCTGGAACAAAAATCTGCCGTAAGGCCTTATGCAGTTTCATGTTCTAGTTTTAGCGACAATCGATGGTCGTCGCAATTGAATATCAAAGTGTGTAGTCGTCAGAATCCGGAAATCGGTTTTGGAAAAGACCTCCGCCGCCCCTTCAAAGTCCCGGGCTGATGGCATTGGAGTCATCCAGCCACCCGGCCTGTTTGAGAAGCTGGATGAGGCGCGGATCGTTCGCCGACAATGGCGGTAGCCAGAGGCCCAACTTCTCCCGATTCCACCAATTAGCATCGGGATTTCCCGGCGGGGCAAATTGGTAGCGGTAAAGAACGGCGCGAATGTAGCGTGGCGGTTTGTTAGGAAACGGATTGCCACCGAACAAACTCAACGCGCCCGGATCATTGTGCAGTAACTTCCAAATCAGATGAAACGTCCACGGATACTCTTCCGGCGTGCTCATCGCGGCAAACCACATTTGCCAGTCAAGACGTGCCTGGTAAGGCGCGAGCTGTGGCGGCCGCCGGTTTAGCGCGACGGGTAGCGCACGGTAAGGATAAGCCTTCCAGGCAGCCTGATCATCCGGCGTGGTGGCGTCCGTGCCCTCAAACACGACGTTTAACCGCTCACGGCCCACCGAACCGAATGCGCCATAGGTGTTCACCAAATCCAACGGGTCGAACGAAGTGTTCATAACCTGATTCGGCGAAATCAGGTTGGCCACCGGCTGAACACTCAACAAACCAACGATCAAAGCGACCGTCCAGGCCGCTTGCTGCATCAGGCGGCCCGGTTGCGCCGACCCGGCAGCAGCAGTCGCCCGGCGTACCAGCTGTGGAGGCAGAATCTTTGACCAGAATGAATCATCGAAACACGCCAGCGCCGGGATGATGGTCAGCCAGTTGAGGAATGAAAGGTTGCCGCTTAAAATAAGCGTGCATTGAAACGACAAAATAATAAGCCCGGCGACTTGTCGTCCGATTCGCGGAAAAAAGACAAACCAAGGCGCAACCAGCTCCGCCAGGAAATTGAAAACGACGCCCAATTTCAGTAGCCAATGAGGCAGGAAATGGAACCAGCGGCTCAACGGGCCGGGAATTGGCTGGGTTTCGAAGTGAAAGTAGAGGGCGGTAAGATCGCGCCAGCAGGAATCACCGCGAAGTTTGATCAACGCGGCGCCGAGCATGATGCGAAAGATCAGCCACCGGAACAGCCAGAGCACCACCACTGGTGGAGCGCACTTCGGGAACGGCCGGCCGTCGAGCAGTGGACAGAGAAAGATGGCCAGAAAGCCCGTCTCGAGGAGTTGCATCTCCCAGCCGTAACCGTACCAGTCCTGTCCGACATGGACGAACGACATGTACAGCACCCAGAGCGCCGTCAGGACGATCGCATTCGCATAGCCGGCCACCACAAGACACGCCAGCGCAAACCCAATCCACGCTGTAGTTTGCAAGACCACGTCCGAATGAGCGAACCAGAACAGCGACGGCAGCCGGACGAAACCAGCCACCGGCGATCCCAAAGCATCCTGAACGCGGGAGAGAAATTGATCCGCCGGAAGAAGACCGTTTGCACCGATCAACGGCAGGATTTGGGTAGCGGCGACGAGGAAGGCCACGGCGTAGACCACGCCGAGCAGACGCAAGATGACAAACCGCGTCAACCAGTAGCCCGCACCCCGGCTGCCAACCCTTGGTGATTTGTTGTCTTCGGTCATCGTTGGGGCCTCACTGGCAAAATGAGCAACCTGCGCGACGGCGTCAATCATAGTCCACGTGCACCGCCAGGCCATCATCTGGCCGGCAGTTCATGGCGCACGGTTTTGAGCGCAAAAATATACTTTGACTCCACGAGGGATGTGGACGAGTTTCCAACATGAACCCGGCAACAAAGCATCAATTTTGGGCCGATGTCGCAGTATTCGAGGATTTGAACGATGGGAAAACCATCGAAAACTTTTTGACGAATAAAGGACTTGAGGCACGCACCTACGATGACAAGTGGTTTCGCTACTTTTTATTTCTACGTCCGCCACGCATCACGTATCGGGTGCAAGTCCGACATGACCATTTCCAGGACGCAGAGGATTTCCTGAACGCAGAACCACCGCTCGCCTTGAAAAGGGCAATGCACTGTCCCTCTTGCGATTCGCTGCAGGTTTCCTACCCCCAAATGACACGCCAGTTTGTCATGCCGACGGTTCTGTTGCATTTGGGCATCATCTTTCGCTTCATTGAACACGAATGCTATTGCGAACACTGCCATTTCATTTGGAATTTACCGGACGGGAAGATTCATTTGGTTCCGAAACCAGCCAAACATTTTCCGTTTTAAAGCATTTTCAAGAAAATGGTGTGGCCGTTCGGAGCGAGTGTTTTTCGTGGTCAATTCAGCCTGCACCTTTGGCGAGGCTTGGTGTAGGTGCATGTGTGTCCCTACGAGGGTCGGGATGACTGAGCCGAGACGAAGCGAAAACCCAAAACGGACGCCGCCCGAATCTTCCCCGCCTGATGGCCATACCGTCTTTGAAACCGCTCAGGTAATTTCGCCGATATCTCCGTAAAAGGTCTCCACCGAGTTCGGTTGGGCCAGACATTCTGATAGCTCATTTCTCATTCGCATGATTCATTGTATGTATGTTTAACCTGACATTAAATTCATGAAATTGATCTCACCGACGGGCCGCATTTTATCGTGCGTACTTGCATGCTGGTTAATCGTGAACCGGGCAACCGCCGGTGATACCGCTGCCGCCAAGACTGAGCTGGCTCGCCAAATCCTTCAGGATCAGAGGTTGGACCAGGTCGAGACGATGGCCTTGCAGTTGTTGAAAGGCTTCAATGCCGGAACCTCATACGGCGAGATCTGGATTCGCGATTTCAACACCTTCGTTGATGGATCACTGCGCGTCCATTCCCCGGATGAAGTCAAAGAACGGCTGCTCCTGTTTTTTAAGATTCAGGGCAGCGATGGCAATATTCCCGATGGCGCGATCAAATCGGATCAGGCAAATGTGGGTTACAAATATATGTATTCCGATCTGGCGCCCGGCTGGGCCGCCCACAAAAACACGGTGGAAACCGACCAGGAATCGTCATTGATCCAGGCGGTGAAAAAGTACGTCGATGCCACCGGCGATGAGAGCATCCTGACGGCGGAAATTGGAAATCGTGCAGTCATTTCGCGCATGGACGACGCGTTGCAGTATGTTTTGAAAAACCGTTGGTCAGATAAGTACGGTCTCGTCACCGGTGCAACCACGGTGGATTGGGGCGACGTGCAGGCGCAAAACGGCTGGGGCGTGGTGATCGATGACCATACGAAATGGGCCATCAGCATTTACGACAATGCGATGTATCTGATGGCAGTCAGGGACTTCATTGCGATGATGCCGCCACATTATCATTCGTTGGTGGATTGGCCGAAAATGGCGGCGAAGCTGAAAAAGAATATTCGTAAGCATTTATGGGATCAAAAGGCAGAAAAATACATCCCGCATCTCTATTTAAATGGCAGCCCCTTCCCACCGGGATTTGACGAGCGACAGATTCTTTATACGGGCGGGACGGCTTGCGCCATTCTGGCCGGGTTACATGACCGGCAGGAGATCGCCGACATCAACCGACAGTTTGTAGCGGCCGCAGCAAAGGAAACGTTCGCCACCATCGGAATGACCGTGTACCCGCCCTACCCTTTGGCGGAATTCCCCAATTTGCCGCCGTACACATATCAAAATGGCGGTGACTGGACGTGGTTTGGCGGACGGATGATCCAAGCCCTCACCGCCAACGGATACGCAGAGGAGGCGTACAAGGAAATGAGTCCCATGATTGACCGTGTGATCAAGAACAAGGGATTTTTTGAGTGGTACGATGTCAAAACCGGCGCACCGAGCGGTTCACGGGACTTCCGTGGCGAAGCCGGAGTTTTATACGACGCCATTGAACAATTAAGGGCTTGGGCAAAGGGCAGTGAAAATTTGTCTGATGGTTAACGGAGGAAGGCTTCATGCAGGCCGCCATCCACAGTGATCACCTGGCCGACGGTCTTGCTCAAGCGCTGGGAGACGAGCAAGAAATATGCTTCCGCCTGGTCCGCAGGAGTGATGGGTGACTTGGTCAACGTGCGGTCAGCGTAGAATTGCGCCAGCTTTGACACCAGTGATTCGGTAGATTCGGTTTCGGTGAAAGGAATTCCATATTTGGACAGCGAGCCGATGACGCGGTCCCGGGGAAACATTGCCGACCCCTGGACAACGGTGGCCGGAGCGACACCGTTCACGCGCACCAACGGTGCAAGCTCGATCGCGAGTTCACGAACGAGATGGTTGGCGGCAGCCTTGCTCGTGTCGTAAGCCAGCGAGCCTTTCTTGGCCACGGCGGCGTTCGCGCTGGTGGTCAGAACCAGGCTTCCGGGCAGCCCCTGTTGTTTCCATGTTTTCGCCGCTTCATCGGCGACAAGATAACTGCCGGTGACATTGACGTTGAACGTGAGCGCCCATTTGTCGTCGGGGATGCGGCCCGAGGTGTCGCTTGGCACAAATATCCCGGCCGTGACGCAAATGGCATCGAAGCCACCGTAGGCAAGAGCGACCTTGTCCAACATGACACGAATGCTGAAGCGATCGGTAATATTTGCGGCGAGGCCGATGGCCGGGCCGCAGTTGGAAAGGCCCGAGCCCGCGACACCGATGCCGAGGCCACATTTATCGGTGATCTCCTTCGCGGTCGCCTGCGCGGCATCTTCATTTAGATCCACACAAACGATGTGCGCGCCCTCTTTTGCGAGGCGATGCGCAGTTTCCTTGCCGATGCCGGAGCCGGCACCGATGACAATGATGATCTGGCGGGCCAGCTCCTTTTCCGCCGGCATCCGTTTCAATTTCGCCTCTTCGAGCAGCCAGTACTCGATGTCGAATGCTTCCTGCTGCGGCAGCGCGATATATTGATCAATCGCCTCGGCGCCGCGCATGACTTCGACGGCGCAGTTATAAAACTCCGCGGTGACGCGTGACTCGGACTTATCCTTGCCCCAGGCAACCATGCCAAGGCCGGGAATCAGAACGACGGTCGGATTCGGGTCGCGCATCGCCGGTGAATTCGGGTGCCGGCACTTGGCGTAATAAGTTGCGTAATCTTTGCGATACTGCACCAAACCGTCGGAGAGCTTCTGTTTCAAGGCCGCTGTGTCCTCAGTCAGGGGATTCCAGGCGACATAAAGCGGTTTAATTTTTGTGCGGAGGAAATGGTCAGGGCAACTCGTGCCGAGCTCGGCCAGGCGTGGCGCGTCGTTGGAATTCACGAACCGTAAAATTTTCTGATCATCCTGGACGGTGGCGATAAAACGTTTCTGCTGCGAAACCTGTCCGCGCAGCCACGGGAGAATCGCAGAGAACACTTCATTGCGTTTTTCCGGTGCCAGCGTCTGATATTTTGGCCCACCGAACGCCTTGGCATCGCCGCCCCGGTCTCGATATTTTGCCTCGATGAATTGCGACGCCCGTTCGATGAATTCGAGCGTGCGCAGATAACATTCCTGGTCGTCGTTCGCCCACGAAATGAAACCATGCTGCCCCATCATGATCGCCACGGCCTTGGGATAACGTTTCACGATTTCCTGCATCGCGAGGCCAAGTTCAAAACCCGGACGCATCCATTCAACGTATTCCATTTCGCCGCCAAAAATTTCACGGGTCAGCTGCTGGCAATTTTCAGAGGCGGCGATGGAAATGATCGCGTTCGGGTGCAGGTGATCCACGAACTTTGCCGGAATGAAACTGTGCAATGGCGTGTCGATGGAACTTGCGCGCGGATTCAGATTGTAGGTCGTATGGTTGTATGCCGCAACCATGTCGTCCTCGGCCTGAGACTTCAACCCCTTGTCGGCACGAGCGGAGTAAATTTTCTGCAGGTTGAGAAGTTTCGATTGGTAGAGCGAGGAAAAGTTCTCGCGCAGGCTGGTGCGCAGGTCGCCGCCTGAGCCTTTCACCCAAAGCACTTCAACGCTTTCGCCGGTGAGCGGATCTTTTTCGATAATCTTGGACGAAGTGTTTCCGCCGCCGGTATTGGTGATGCGCTGATCGCTACCGAGTTTGTTCGAGCGATACACCAAACGGTCCACGCCCGCCAGCTTGGCGGTCTCGGTCTCGTTCCAAAAATTTGTGACGCATTGAAAAGATTTCATCGTCACAAGATAGCGGTCAGCCTTTATTTTTCAAATCAGCGGGCCCCATCCGCGCTCGCGGGCAGAGGGCAGAGAAACAGTTGGACCGGAACGATCATTTATCAACCTCCGATGTGCCGTGCGACGGTTGAAAGAAATCGTTGTCCCCTTTTATGAAGTTTGAGCTAAGGAATGATTGAGAACCGGAGAAACTGCTGGTTCATGGTGGCGCCACCAAGGTTGGTCACGGTGAGCGGACCGCCAACGCCAGTTGCTGGCGCGCCAGAGAAATCTGCCCATGCCCCTGACGTAAGCGAGGTTCGATACTGAAGTTGATACAATTCTGCGAACACCGACTGGATGGTGACGAGCACGTTTGTGCCGGAGACATTGACGCCCGTGATTTGATTGCCAGGCGGGTTGAGCGGAACCGTTAGCCGAAAAACGGTGCCAAACTCGTTCGTACCGCCATACGACGTTGTACCGTAAAAGTCGCCGTCGTTGCCCTGGATCAACCCGCCGTACGGCTCAATACCATCAATAGAATCGTCGAACGAATATATATTGGTATAACTCCCGTCCGGGCTGATCCGAAATATAGAGCCATTGGCGTATTCGCCTCCAAAGAATGTCGTGCCGTAGATGTTACCATCTGAACCAGGCGCGAGCCCATTGAAATCGGGGTTGGCCCCATCGTTGGGAAAACCAGTGAACATGTGGAGGATTGTTAATTGTCCGTTGGTGGACACCTTAAAAACTGTGCCGTTTCCCGTGTAAGGAGTGCCCGCGAAACCAACACCGCCCGCTGAGGTGGTGCCGTAAAGCGCGCCATCAAGACCGAGGACAAGGGTTGACAGAGGATCTGCTCCGTTCGTTCCATCGAACGAAACCAGGGAGGTCAACCGGCCATTCGTCGTGATCTCGAACACCGTGCCCCAGCCGCCATTCGTCCCGCCATTAACTGTGGTGCCGTAGAATTCACCATCGGCGGCTTGCACCAGTGCAGCTTGCGGATTCTCCCCATTGGTATCGTCGAACGAAACCAGGGATGTGAAGGTGCCGTTCGTGCTGATCTTGAACACGGTGCCGTCTTCCCCGTATCCATTGGTACCGCCGGAATAGGTCGTGCCGTACAGAAATCCGTCAGCGCCTTGCACCAGGCCATTTGGTTCATTGCCGTTGGCACCAGAAAACGAAAAAAACGAGGTCAGCACGCCGGCGGGCGTCATTTGGTAGATCGACCCGAGATAGCTTGGACCAACCTGTGTGGTCCCGTAGAAATTGCCATCGCTGGCTTGTATCAGCCCAGCCTGCGGATTGGAGCCATTGGTGTTGTCGAAGGAAACCAGACTTGTAAAGGTACCATTGGTGGTGATTTTGAACACGGTGCCGAAGCCACCAATGCCGCCGATGTAGCCA
Source organism: Verrucomicrobiota bacterium (assembly GCA_050008355.1). Lineage (GTDB taxonomy): Bacteria > Verrucomicrobiota > Verrucomicrobiia > Limisphaerales > UBA11358 > UBA11358. The sequence continues at coordinate 4,172 of JBEKMT010000014.1, read as the reverse complement.
ACGATGCCATTCGTACCCCCTTCAATGGTCGTGCCATAAAAGTTGCCGTCACGACCCTGGACCAGCGTTGCTTCCGGAACATTGCCCGGCGTCGCACCATTGGTGCCGGAAAAGGAGAGAAGTGATGTCAGTGTGACTTGCGCGTCCATTGTCATCAACGAACCCGCCACAATTGCTACGGTTAAACTGAGAAAGTTGGCCGATTTCATGAGCTTTCATTCTCCGCTTTATTTGCGAACAATTCCAGATGATAAATGGATGCGCTTTCAAGTCGTCACGGAATGAATGGTGAAATGAATAATCAGTGCACGCTTTAACGAATCAGCCGCCCCCCGTTGGTATGTGTCAATGAAGGCGGATCTGGGTGCGTCTCAGAAAGAACGACGTCAATATTTAGTTAATTCAAATTAACGATTTCCTCGCATACTGGCGTTTTTGAATGAACCCAGGTGCAAATTCGGTGTTTTTAGAATTGATTTGTCTGCAGGGAATTCTTAAATAATCCAAATTGTTATGCCGAAAAATGGTGCAGCATCCAGCCCAGCAAGACCTCGACGATTTAGTGGCGAAGTGGCAAAAAAGAAGAAATGGGAAAACAAAGTGATTTTCCGCGCTCAAGTGGTTAAGGGCAAAATCAAGTTGTGGGGATGATGAAGACGAATGCCCTCAATCCAAAAACTGTTGAAAATAAATGGTTCGCTGCTTTCTAGTGGGGAATCGTTTCGTCCGTATTGAGGAATTCGAGGGCCCACACCCCGGTCGGCGTCAGCCTTTTGTGACCTCAACCGATTCGGTCATTCCTTCAATTTGGATATAGAGCATGGCATTTTCACAGACAATCGTCGCTGATGGCCTGTGCGCTGAATGATAATAATATTTGTAAACCTTCTGCGTCCATCGGGTGCCATCCGCAAATTTGAAGACGGTTCTCGTGTCGCGAAAGCCAATAAACGGCCCCTTCAACCTACCCTGATGAACAATTTCCACAACCACCTGTTTATTCCTGTTTAAGCGCGCTCTCCCCAGGCAGGCTTTGGAAGGTTTCTCTCGTTCGTAAGCTTTCGTTTTCTCCTCAGGTATTGGCGGTTTGATACCACCGTGGCGCCAATATCATCGTCCGAATAATCCCGGTTTCCGGGGAAGATGCATCCGGTAACCGGGAGCAAGGCGGTGCAAGCCAATAGATGCAAAATAAATTTCATGGTTTGATTTGGTTTTAATGGTCGTTGATTCCGCCTGGATTTGCCGCGCCCTTTGAAGGCAAGCCGGCTGCATGGTAGAGTTTGCCCTGCTTTGGCGGTTTCCGCCATGGGGTATTCACCCCATGCAACGAGGCCATTTCGTGCGCCAGACAGTCCGGCGGATTTTTCCGTGTCCCAAACGGTCTGGAACTCGCCCCCAAGCGCAACTTGAAGCCGGATTCATCACCATCGTTTCCAGAAGCCGGCAACCATTTCGCGCAATGCGTTCGAATTCCGCACCTTCACAAATTTCCACCAGCCGGGGAAAAGTCGGCGATAACGGAACTCGTCAAACCGGGCATCGATCAGCAACACCACGCCGTGGTCCGTTTCCGAGCGGATGACACGTCCGATGGCCTGGAGTACGCGGTTCATGCCGGGAAACGTGTAAGCGTATTCAAATCCCGCCGCGTTCTGCTGCTGGAAATAATCCCGGATCAGGTTTCGTTCCACGCACAATTGTGGCAGACCCACGCCGACAATGACGGCGCCGATCAGACGCTCGCCGACCAGGTCAATGCCTTCGCCGAAGACACCGCCCAGCACGGCGAATCCCAGGAGCGTTTCGCCATGCTCGACCGAGAAGGCGGCGAGGAAGGCATCACGTTCCGGCTCGGTCATGCCGGGGCGTTGCACCAGGAGGGGGACTGACGGGTACCGGATTTGAAAAGCCTGGAGCGTGTCGTTGAGATATTGGTAGGATGGAAAATAAACAAGGTAGTTGCCACGCCGGCCTCCCACCAAAGTTCCGATCGCCTCCACCACGTCATCGAGCGATTCCGCCCGGCCCTTGAAATGGGTTTGGATGCGGTCTTGAATCAGCACCGCCAGATTCTCAGAGGGAAATGGTGAGGCTAATTGCAACACGGGGTCATCCCGGTCCCCGCCCAGCAGGGTGCGGTAATACTCCGTCGGCGTAAGCGTGGCAGAGAAGAAAATAGCGGCTTTGCCGCGGGCCAGCGCCTTCCGGAGCAACCGGGAGGGATCAAGACAAAACAACCGCACCTTCGTAGATGCATCGCTTTCGCTGATCGTCACGAAATGCTCATCATAAACCTCGGCGGTTCGCCGGAAAGAATGCATCCGGAAATACAGTGCCAGCAGGGCTTCGCGGAATATCGCCGGCTGATTTTTTACCAGCCAACTCTCCGCCTCGTCTAATGCCGTTTCCAACGGTTCAATTAAACTATCGGGAAACTCGGGGCTCGTGGTCACACCCGTGTCTTCATCCCGGTTCGTGCTGGTCTTTACTGGAAATAAATTGAGTTCAATGCTGGTGTCGGAAGCCTCAAACGAATCTTCCTGCGGTTCGCTGGCGTTACCCAGTTTCTGCATCGTCGTATGAAGTTGAGCCAGACTCTTGGCGCAGCGCGGGACGGCCTTGTTAATGGCGCGCTTGACGTCGAGAATCTCCCGGCCGTCGAGATCTGCGGAGAACATTTCCCGCGCCCGGTCCACGAGGTTGTGGGCTTCATCAACGAGGAAGCCGTATGCGCCGCCGTCCTCGGCAAAGTGCCGGCGCAGATAAACCTGCGGGTCAAAAACGTAATTGTAATCGCAGATGACGGCGTCCGCCCAGACGGATACGTCGAGCGAAAGTTCAAAAGGGCATACCTGGTGCTGCTCTCCCACGGACTCGAGAACGGAACGGGTGATCTCCTCCCGTTCCAAGACCTCGCGGATCGCGGGTTTTACGCGGTCGTAATAGCCCAGCGCGAGCGGGCAGGTCAGCGGATCACAGGGATGCCCTTCGCGAACGCAGACTTTTTCCCTGGCGGTGAGTGTCACGGCACGCAGCTTCAATCCGGCCCGGCGCAAATTCGACAGTGCCTTCTCCGCGATGGCGCGACCAACCGTGCGGGCCGTCAGGTAAAATATGCGTTCCAGTTTTCTCTCCCCCAGCGCTTTGACTGCCGGGAAGAGGACGGAGATGGTTTTACCGATGCCGGTCGGCGCGGCGAGAAATAACCGGCCGCCATTGGCGAGCACACGATAGGCGGCCACTGCCAGTTCGCGCTGTCCCGGACGATAATCGGGGAAGGGAAAAGCCAACGCAGTGATGGAGGCATCGCGGGCGAGGCACCAGTGATGACGTTCGCGCAGCCAGTCCACATATACCGCCGTGGTGGCGGCAAAGAAATCGGCCAATTCGACCAGTATAAAGCTCTCCCGAAACTCGGTCACCTTGCCGGCAGGTAATTCCAGATATACGAGCTGAATGACCAGTTCCTTCAAGCCGTGTTCCTGCGCGTGGATGAATCCATAGAATTTCGCCTGGGCCCAGTGCAGCGGGTCAGGTTTGTAATCCCACGTTCCCTGGACGGTTTTGATTTCTTCCAGCAGTACTTGTTGGGACGTGATGAGCAAACCGTCAATCCGTCCCCGGATTTGCAGCGTGAATTCATCCGTTTCCACGCGGTATTCCAATGGCAACTCGGTCAGATAACCCGTCGGTCGCGAGCGTTGGATTTTCTGGTGGCCCCGAATGCCGGCGAGCGCCCGCTCGGAGCCGACAAACTCCCGCGCGCCTCCGAGGTCGCCCTGTCGGAGGACAAACTCGACCAACTCGCGCACGGAGATCGTGTGAACCGGCTTTGGGACGGGAACATTCATTATTGTTTCAAGCTTTCATACCTGTTAAATGCCAGGACACCGGTTCATGGCCGAAACAAATCATGGCCCGGCCGCGCGGCACTATTAAACGTCACTGGCTGAAGCAACGGAAGGCTGCAAATAGAAGTCGTCCACCGAGGGTGTCTAAATCGTCGTAAAATCAGTTCCGTCGGTGTTGATTGCAAAAACTTTGCCATCAACCGGAGAACAAGCACTGACATAAGGCGATACGGCGTCCGAGAATCACTATTATTCATCAGTGGAATTTGAATCCGGGGGTTTATCAACCATCATATTACATTCGTTCGGGAGGAGGAG
>JBEKMT010000139.1:0-14205 GCA_050008355.1 Verrucomicrobiota bacterium | reverse complement strand
CACCGGGATTCAACTCGACCGCATAATTGTTGAAAGGAGGACCAACGGCATTGCTCTCCACAACCAGATCCAGATTGTAACCCGTGGCGGCGATGGGAATGTTGATGGGATTGACAGTAAGGGTGACCACGCTGCTGGTGACGCTATAGCTTATGTTGCTAACCACATTGGCGGCCACCAATTTGAAAAGCGCACCATTGTCGCTCAAGGTAGCGGAGGGGATGGAATAAGAATAATTGGTGGCCCCGGGGATCGCCGCTCCGTCCTGATACCATTGCAGCGTCGGGGAAGGATTGCCCAAGACCACGGAGCTGAAAATAACCGGCGAAAGTTCGTTGACCGTGGTGCTAAGCGGCTCCGTGGTGATCGTTGCGGGAATTTGACTCGATAATTCGCCGCTGACGGCATAAATGGCCGTGGCCGTGGCGGGGGCAGCCTCCCCGAAGGTCAGGCTGGCAAGCGGTTTGTTGCTGGCCCCAAAAATCGAAGACAATTGCAGGCTGGTTTGGTAAAATCTGGGAAACGTCGGCGCGCCTTCCGTCACGCCGGTGGTCAGAGCGATACGCTCCACTCCCTGCAATGCCGAACTCGTGGCGGTAAACCAATCCGGCGCAATGTAGTTGGTAACAAAGGTACTACCATCGGTGAAGGTCAACGTTAATGTGCCGAGGCTGCTCGCGGTGGCATCGGCAGAATTCGCAATAAGGGCAATGCGGTTGTAAACCGCCGGGGCGGCGAGTCTCAAGGTGCCGGAACTTACGCCCGTATCGCTGCTCATTACAAGCGCATTATGAGCCGTATAGGGCTGGAATTGAAAAACCGTGCCGTCTCCCAATCCACTGGTGAAATTGCCGGCAGCAGGCAGGCCATAACTTTTGCCCGGCAGACCGCTTTGATAAAAAGCATTGCCTTCACCGGGGTTCAACTCTGCCGCGGTGGTATAAGGCGGCCCAGCGGAGCTGCTTTCCACAACCACGTCCAAGTTGAAACCGCTCAGGGCTATCGGAGTCATGTTGGCGGCACGAGCTGGCAACATGGCCAAAACTAATGCCAGGATAACAAGCAATCCCAAGCAGCCCATATTCATCTGGAATGCAAATGATTGGTATGATTTCACGATGTTTCCAAAGGTCGCAACGAAGAGGCGATGAATCGGGCCAGGCTTCAGAGTCATGATTTATCTTTATGATTCACTTTGGGGGATAATGCAAGCTTTGGTCTTGGCTTTTCCGGTTATTAAAGGTTAAAAAACTGACTTAATGCCAAGGAATCGTCCGTTGACCGTCGGCTGCTAAGCCCAAAAAATCTGAGAGCAACGTACCTTTCGCTCGGCTTTGAAAAAAATCACTTGTCCCGGCTGCCCGCAGAAAAGTCGAGGCAATGAAAGGCGAGGTTTGGGATAAATATTGCTTTGGAATGGAAATGCATTGACGTACTTTTTCAAGGAATTTGACCCTGGCATCAACAATTCCAGCTAGTTCCATCAGGTCATATCGTTCCGATTCCCGTCTGGTCGGTCTGGACTTCTTACGTTTTCTCGCAACCTCTGTCGTCCTCTGCGACCACGCAAAGAATTTTGGCGAGGCGGGGAAGCTGTTCGCCAACACCCCCGGCCTCATTGGAATTGTTCTCTCCACAGTTTCCAGCATGGGATGGACGGCCGTGCAAGTATTCTTCGTCTTGAGCGGATTTCTGGTTTCCGGCCTGCTCATTCAGGAGGTGAGGAAAACCGGCAATGTGTCCCCCGGCAGGTTTCTGATCCGACGAGGTTTCAAAATATATCCGGCATTTTGGGTCATGATCACCGTGACGATTTTCTGGGTGCTCCACAAGGGTGGAGCCATTTCCACCATACAAGTGCTCAGCGAGTTGTTTTATTTTCAGAACTACGGCCGGGCGGTCAGTTTTCATACTTGGTCGCTGGCGGTGGAAGAACATTTTTATTTTCTGCTCGCCGGGATTTTCCTCGTTGTCAAATGGTGGACTAAACCGGGCCAAAAGTTAAGTCTTAGATGGATGCCCGATCTTTTCCTGGCAGTGGCAGTTTTGTGCGTGTTGGCGCGGGGAATTACCTGGGAAGTACTTTTGAGCCCCAGCGTTGAAAACTACCATTGGTTTATTCTCTCAGACCATGCCGTGATTGACTCGTTATTCTTCGGGATGCTGCTCTCATACTATTGGCATAATACCTGGAGCGAGGAGATAATAGGAAAGCTGATGATCTTGAGCGTGCCGCTGGCGGTCGCGGGGGTCTGCCTGTTGCTGCCGGTTTGGCCGGACCTCATCGGCGTCCAATGGTTTCGCATCTTTGGCTTTATCATGCTTTATCTCGGAGCTGGCTGCCTCCTTTTGAGTTCGCTGGCCCTGGATTATTTTCGCTGTCCGCGCTGGGTCCGGTCGGTAGCGTGGCTGGGACAGTACTCCTATTCCGTTTATCTGTGGCATCTGCTGTCAGGCTATTGTGTGTTCCCGATACTGAGTATAAAACTGGACAACATGTGCGGTTGGATCCTGAACGCGGTGATTTATTTTGTGAGCACATGGCTGGTCGGGATTATCCTGGCCCGCCTGATTGAATTTCCTGTGATCCGATACCGTGACCGTTGGTATCCTTCACCAAGCAAATAGTGATGGAGCGAGGCGTGGCTCCCGGCGCTGCCCAACAAGGTCGCAATCACTTTCAATGAATAAAGTCAAAGCCACCGAGGCAGTATCGGGCGCCAGCCAGAAGGCATCCTGCGGTGGGGATGAGCATGGGCTTTCACGTTCGATTCGAGGGCACCAGGAAATACATGAGGTCAAAAAACGGAAGCGGGAGACACCCCAAAACCATCCGGCGCTGTGATGAAAAAGGACTGCGAGGAAAATCAATTTTCCCCCACCCAAACGCTCGTGCCGAGCAGGAACAGCGGATAAGCCCCTATCGCACGATAGTCATAATCACGCCTGCGAACAGCCCTGTGACCCGAAGCTCAACCACAGTGCCTGCCATCGCAAGTACGACTGTCACCCTCTTTCGATGATCGACCAAAGGCACGACGAGCTTCTGCGACAGATAAAAAGGACAACTTGCTGAAAACCTCTTGTTCGTGAAAAACCGGCTGACCATGATGACGGTGAAAATGTGGTTGAGGGCATTTTCCGGCCTCGGAGGAAATTTTGGCGCTCATGGTCCTTCCGGAAAGACCGCTGGATTTGATGCTCCAAGCACTGACGAAACCATTTCACTTTGCGGCGATGCGCCTTTCCTCTAACTTGCCGCCATGTTCAAAGCCGCTGATTTATTCGATCTCACGCAAACCGAACACGCCGCGATCTTCGATGGGTGCAATTTCGCATGGGAAGCGCTAAGAAAAATCCAGGAGTATGTTGCGCGAGCGCCGAAACAACATCCGGCCAAAAGGTTTCCCGGAGCATCCATCGGTGACCGGGTGTCGATTGGCGAGGGGACGGTGATTGAGCCTGGTGTGCTTATCAAGGGACCGGCAATCATTGGGAAAAACTGCCAAATCCGCCACAATGCCTATATCCGCGAGGGCGTGGTCATCGGCGACGACTGCGTGGTGGGCAATTCATCCGAGCTAAAGAACGCGCTGCTCTGCAACGGGGCGCAGGTGCCGCACTTCAATTACATCGGCGACTCGATCCTCGGACACAAGGCGCATCTCGGGGCGGGGGTGAAAATCTCCAACGTCAAACTGTTGCCCGGGAACGTCGAGGTGGAGGTGGACGGTGTGCCGTTCGACACTGGCTTGCGCAAGTTCGGTGCGCTGTTGGGGGACGGGGCGGAAGCGGGTTGCAACGCCGTGTTAAACCCCGGCAGCATCCTCGGCCGCGGTGCAATTGTTTATCCTAATGTTTTCTGGCGGGGTATTTTGCCCGCAAACATGATTGCCAAAAACAAATCCGAAATCGAAATTGTCGTTAAAAGGCCGAGGGGAATCTAATTCGAGCCTGAACATATCAAAATATCCCCTTAGTATTCCGTCCGCTGCCGGTTTCTATACTTACTTGAGCCCGTCTGTTCTCTGAACATTTGTCCACTTGACGAAAATTCATTTTCAGGTGCAAATGGACAAATGATTACCCGACGAGATTTATTGGTTGCGGCCATTTCCTCTTGCGTGGCCGTGGCCGGCATCGCGTTTACCACATCCAATGTCAAACCGGTCATGCATTCCTGTGTTTTCAATTGGGCCGACCTCAAGGTTCATTCGACGCGTGTCGGCGAGAGCCGGCCGGTGTTCGATGCGCCGACGCCAACGCTGGCGGAATTTGAAGGTCATATCACGACGCTTAATCCGGGTGAATCGCCCCACCCGCCGCACCGGCATGCGGATGAGGAATTAATGATCATCAAGGAAGGCACGCTCGAGGTCTTACAAGGCGACAAGACGAACGTCGTCACGACGGGAGGAATCATTTTCGAGGCATCCAATGAACTTCACGGGTTGCGCAACATCGGAACAAATCGAGCGACATATTTCGTATTCAGATTCACACCCCATGATCTGGTGAAGTGAGCGCAGGCGCGCGACAATCGGAGCACTTGCAGCCGTTTGGGGGCGGTTTGTAATTTCAAACTGAACATCGGGCTATTAATTCTGTCTTTTACTGGCAGAAAAGTTATTTTGATCGAGTGAGTGATCTGACCATCGGAATTTTGAGCGCATTGCTGGCGACCAACCAGCCGGCGGCCATCAGCAATGTCATCCAGCAGCAGACCGGCATTACCGTGCCGGTGACGGATCCCAATGACCCGACGGAGAAAGAGTTGCGCGCGGTGATGATCGAAGATGATGCAGCGCTGGCCGAAGTCAACGATTGGATCACGACGAATACCATTCCGCAGACGAACAAGGTTGCGCGGGCGGGCTTTCAGGCGCAAATCAGTCAGCGGTTCGATGTCGTTAAGAGTGACTATGATCACTTTCTGCGGAATCACCCCGACAGTGCGCGCGGCTTCCTGGCTTATGGTAGTTTTCTGAATGATATCGGCGACGAAGAGGGAGCGGCGACGGAATACGAGAACTCCCGCCAGCTCGACCCGAAAAATCCGGCCGTCTGGAACAACCTGGCGAATTATTATGGCGAGTTCGGTCCGGTCACGAACGCGTTCGTAGATTATGCCGAGGCCATCCGGCTGGATCCGACGGAGCCGGTGTACTACCAGAATTTTGCGACGACCGTCTATCTCTTCCGCAAGGATGTGAAGGAATTTTATCACATCAACGAGCAACAAACGTTCGACAAGGCGCTGGGGTTGTATCAGCAGGCCATCAAATTGTCTCCGGACAATCTGGTGCTCGCCACGGATTATGCGGAAAGTTATTACGGCATCCGGCCGCTACGCACCAATGACGCGCTGATGGCCTGGACGAACGCCCTCAATCTCACGCACAACGATGACGAACGCGAAGGCATCCTCGTCCATCTGACGCGAATAAAAATTGCAGCCGGATACTTTGACGAGGCACAGGCGCAACTCGACATGATAACCAATCCGGCCTATGCCGACTTGAAAAAGCGGCTGGAGCGCAGTCTCAAGGAACACAAATATCCAACCACGAATTCGGCCGAGGAAACCCCGCCGGGCGGCGCAAACTCGACAACAAATCGTGGTATGGCCCCAGCTAATGAGCAGGTCGTCGAAAACATGGCAGCGGTCCGGACCAACGTCCCCCCGGCACCGCCAGGCAGCTCCGTTATGTCGTCAAATTTGTTATCGTCGCCGATCAGCCTGCGTTAACCCAACCCTTAAACCGCGAGGTTCATCCGTGGCCACGCGAGACCAACGTGACACTTTCTGCTTTTTCTCGACGCGATTTTTGTGTTACGTTTTCCGACCATGAGTTTCTACGACCAATTGAAATTTGACGCGAACGGCCTGATTCCCGCCATCATTCAGGAGCATAAGACCGGGCGGGTGATGATGTTCGCGTGGATGAACCGAGCATCACTCGAAAAAACCATTGCGACCGGCAAAACACATTTTTGGAGCCGCTCACGCCAAAAATTCTGGATGAAAGGAGAAGAAAGCGGTCATACGCAAACGGTCAAGGACATCGCGTTTGACTGCGACGGGGATGTGCTGCTGATTCAAGTCGATCAAATTGGCGCGGCGTGCCATGAAGGCTATCAGTCGTGCTTTTTCCGTTCTATCGAAGGCACGGGAAATGCGTTCAAAGTCACTGAGCCGCAACTGCAAAAGCCGGAAGAAATTTACAAGAAGAAGGTGCAGGTCTAAGTTCCGGTCGTGGACGCGGCGGCAAGCCCGGTCTTTACCGCCAGCAAATTGTTTGTTTCTTCGGCCGGAATTCCTCATTCTAACCTGGTATGTACTCACCAACGCCTGAAGAGTTCTTGAAACTGGCTGCGCACGGAAACCTGATTCCCGTGACTCGCCGGATTCTCGCTGATCTGGAGACGCCGCTTTCGGCGTACTGGAAGATTCGCGGCGCAGGCGAATCCTTTTTATTCGAATCCGTCGAAGGCGGGGAACACATTGGGCGTTACTCCTTCGTGGGCTGCAACCCGCGCGCCACCATTAAACAAGCCGGAAACCGCGTCGAGGTGATCGAGAATGGACGTGTCACGGAGAGTTTTGTCGTTGGCCAAGACATAAAAGACGGGCTTGAAATCATCGAGCGCACCATGAAAAGGTATCGGGCAGTGGCGGTCCCGGCGCTGCCGCGCTTCACCGGAGGAGCCGTCGGCTTTATCGGCTACGAATTCATCCACGACGTTGAACCAGTCGTGCCCCGTCCGGCACATGATGAATTGGCCACGCAGGTGATTTATTTCCTCATTGCCGACCAACTGCTTGTTTTTGACCGTGTGGCCCAAACCATTACCGTTCTCGTCAACGCCGTCCTGGACGACGCCGAGAATCCAGCCGACGCATACGAAAATGCGACCAGCGAAATCGAGCGCATCGTTTCCCTGCTCGAACAACCGAGCCAGCACGGCGCCGTGGCCGTGACGGGTGAAGTCCCAGGCCTCGCGTTTGAATCAAACCAGACGAAGGAAAAGTTTTTCGCAAACGTCGAGGCGTCGAAGAAGTACATCAGTGCTGGCGACATCATCCAGGTGGTCGGTTCGCAACGGTTTTCCGCGCCGGTCACGGCCTCACCACTGGATGTTTATCGAGCGGCCCGCAGCATCAACCCGTCCCCTTACATGTTTTTGCTGGAACTCGACGGATTTTCCCTCGTCGGTGCCTCGCCGGAAATTCATGTCCGATGCGAGGAAGGCAAGGTGGAAATCCGTCCGATCGCTGGAACGCGCCGCCGCGGCAAAAGCGCCGAGGAAGATCTGAAGCTGGAAAAGGAACTGCTCGCCGATCCGAAGGAACGCGCCGAGCACGTCATGCTGGTGGATCTGGCGCGCAACGACATCGGGCGGGTATGCGAATTCGGGTCAGTGCAGGTCAAGGAATTGATGACCATTGAGCGTTACAGCCACGTCATGCACATTGTGACCCAGGTTGAGGGCAAGCTTTCCCCCCGAAAAACGCCGTATGACTTGTTGCGCGCAACCTTTCCCGCCGGCACAGTCAGCGGGGCGCCGAAGATCCGCGCGATGCAGATTATTTCCGAACTGGAGCAGACCGCACGCGGGCCGTACGCGGGCTGCGTCGGTTATTTTTCGTTCAACGGAAACCTGGACACGTGCATCACGATCCGCACGGCGCTGATCAAGGACGGCAAAGCCTATGTGCAGGCTGGAGGCGGCTGGGTGAATGACTCGACGCCGGAAGCGGAGTTTCAAGAAACGATCAATAAATCCCTGGCAATGCGAAAAGCGATCGAGATGGCAGAAGGATTTGGAAAATAGCCATCCCAGTAAGCCTCAGCAAACCAAAGACTAAACGATGGAATTGAAGGAAGCCAAAGCGGTTAATGAAGGTGCCGCGTGTGAGAACTGCGGCAGCTTTGATGTGCTGGAAATCGCGGGACAGTTCCTTTGCACCGATTGCGTGGCCGTGGCAGGCTGTGGATGTGCGGGTCACGGCGCCGACGAAGAATAAGTTTTACTTGCGATGGGCAAGGCGTTTGTTAAGTTAAATTTGAAGTGGCAGTTTCATGAAACGTTTTGGTTTCATCCTGATTTTGGGGTTACTGTTCGTGGCAACAATCCACGCGGCACAAGTCGGGCTGATTAAAATTAATGGCCCCATCGGCCCGGCCACCGCCAACTACATTACCCGGGCCCTGGAAGTTGCCGCCGATCAAAATGACGAGTGCCTTATCATCCAACTGGATACGCCGGGGGGACTGCTGCAATCCACGAAGGAAATCGTGGAAAATTTTTATTCCTCGGCTATTCCGACTGTCGTTTATGTTTCCCCGTCCGGCGCGAGTGCAGCCAGCGCGGGAACGTTCGTTACGATGGCCGCGGATATCGCTACAATGGCGCCTTTCACCCGGATCGGCGCGGCTCATCCGGTGGGGATGAATGGCGAGGGTGAAACCAATGGCGTCATCTGGACAAAAATCGAAAATGACTCAGCATCTTCAATTAGAAATATTGCCGAAAAGCGGGGACGAAACGCCGATTGGGCCGAATCAGCAGTGCGGCAAAGCGCATCAATTACTTCGGAAGAAGCGCTAAAATTAAAAGTCATTGATCTGATCGCAACAAATATTCCCGATTTGCTGCAAAAATTAGATGGCCGTTCGGTGAATGGGAAAATCTTGAAGACCTCCGAAGCGCAGGTCGTTGAGATTCCGATGGTGTTATCCGAACATCTCTTTCAATTATTCTGGCAGCCAGAAGTGATGATGGTGCTCATGTTGATTGCCATTTACGGCATCATCGCCGAGATGAGCCATCCGGGCGCGATCTTTCCGGGTGTCGCGGGCGCGCTCGCCCTGATTCTGCTGCTCTACATGTCGGCGACGTTGCCGCTGAACATCGCCGGACTGGCGTTAATTCTTCTGGCCGTCGCGCTTTTCGTCATCGATTGTTTTGCGCCGACCCATGGAGTGTTGACCGGCGGCGGGATCGTGGCGTTTTTTCTCGGGACACTGATGCTGTTCAATCATGCTCCGGCAGGGTATGATTTGCCCATGAGCTGGGTGATTTCAACCACGTTGGTCACCGCCGCGTTTTTCGTTTTCTTCGTGAGCAAAGGCATTCGGGCGCAATATTTGCCTAAACGCGTTGGCGTGGAGACGATGATGGGCAAAACCGTCAGTGTGCTCTCGCGGATTGGCCCTGAGGGCGGCAAGGTGTTTATCGAGGGTGAAATCTGGAATGCCATCAGCGAAAACCCCGTTGAAACCGGACAATTGGTTGAGATTGCAGGCATCGAGGGATTGACTTTGAAGGTGAAACCAAAATAAAACAGGAGAAATTATGGACCAAGACACAGTTCAAAATGCAGGCAATCTACTCAAAACCGGTTTGGTAATCATTGTGCCCGTTGGGATCATAGTATTGTTTGTCTTGCTGCAATCAGTCCGCATTTTGCGAGAGTACGAACGCGGGGTGGTATTCCGGCTCGGCAAACTAATGGATGCCAAAGGACCGGGCATCGTCTTTCTGATCCCGCTGGTGGATCGCATGGTGAAGATGGATCTGCGGGTGGTGACCATTGATGTAGCGAAGCAGGAAATCATGACCAAAGACAATGTGCCGGCCACAGTGGACGCAGTAGTCTATTTCCGTGTCGTCGTCCCGACTGACGCCGTCGTGAAGGTGGAGAATTACTGGCGAGCTACTTCGTTGATTGCCCAGACGACCCTGCGGAGCGTCCTCGGACAGGCATCGCTCGACGATTTGCTGTCCCAACGCGATATCATCAACCAAAAGCTGCAGGAAATCATCGACCGACAGACGGAGCCATGGGGGGTCAAAGTTACCTCAGTTGAGGTGAAGGATGTGGCCCTGCCCGACAGCATGAAACGCGCAATGGCCAAACAGGCTGAAGCGGAACGGGAGCGCCGCGCGAAAGTTGTCAACGCGGAGGGCGAATTCCAAGCCGCTGAAAAAATGGTGCAAGCCGCGGCGATGATCGCGAAAGAGCCGATCGCCTTGCAATTGCGCTATTTGCAAACGATGCGTGAAATGGCGAGTGAACACAATACGACAACGTTCCTGCCGTTGCCGATTGACTTGTTCAGCGCGTTTCTGAAGAAATAGCGCTGATTTCGCCCGCTCCAGCATCATTTTGCTTTGGGTAAAATTGGAGATTAACCATGCCGATCTACGAATATGAACTATGCGAGGGCGACTGCAAGGTATGCGGCGGGAAATTTACCTTGAACCGGCCGTTGTCCGCACCGGCACTGGAGAAATGTCCAGCCTGCAAAAAGCCGGTGCGCAAAATATTTTCCGCTTTCAGCTCGCCTCATAAACTCAAGCCTTTATCCATCAGCGACGCAAAAAAGTCGGGCTTCAAGGTTTATAAACGACTCGGCAAAGGTGAATACGAGCGGCAATGATGCTGGCGGCCAAAAATGTCTTTTTTGAGTACATTTTGACGAACGCGGTCTATTAAGATAAGATGGAAGACTTGAAATGGACTTTCACCGGGTTAATTTAGCGTGGTGTGCCTCGGTTGCGTTTGTGGCGGGAGCTTTGGCTTGTTCCGCACAGACACCGTCCGGTCAGTCCAGCATTTTGTCCAAACCGGCAGACGATGGAATAGCCAACCATGCCAACGGTCTGCAACTCCCTGAGGAAAGTGCACCGGCAAGTTCATTTTCTGGTTTTGGTGGCGGTCGCGACCCAAGCTTTCCCATGCCGACTCCCGATGCCAATGCCGCGTCGGAAAAAGAGTTGAATGATCGTAAGAATTGGACATTGATGACACCGGAAGAAATCATGGGCTTGCAGACGCCGGAAGAAATCTTTGGTCTCTCGGAACAGGATCCGGACAAGAAGCTATCGCCGGAAGAACGCTTTCTAAAGCGCGAGGAGAAGGCGACGTCGACGACGGCAACCAACGGGATTGCCGGAGATAATATTTTTTTGCAAAAGGATCTGGGGTTGATTGATAGACCGGACGCCAATGATCCTCTGTCACCTGACAACAAAAAAGATAATGCTGGCGGAACCGGCGACTTCAGCGGGGTTTTCGGCTCGTCACAAGATTCGCTGTTTGGTCAAAAGACACACGCTTTTCAATTCGGCGCGGGTCTGGGTCCCAGCGCGGCCGCCGAGGCCAAGGCGAAATTAGAAGCGACGGCTGAAATGGATCGTTTTCGGGCCTTAATTGGAGAAATCCCGCAGCCCGGCAGTTCAGCACTGACAACCTTAACGCCATCGGCTCCCAGCCCGAGTTTGCAACCTATATCGCAGTTCGATGCGTTCGGGCATCAGTTGGCCAGCGAGGTCAGCGATCCCAGCAAGCCCAGTGGACTCTCCCCCTTAACCGAGTTTTCTGGATTCTACCCCACGCCGGCCAAAACCAAGAGACCAGCGTGGGAAGCAAAGGCACCGCCTTGGCTTTCCGATGGCGTGACGCCGCCAAACGGCCCGCCAGTGCGGAAGTTTTATTAATGCTGTGAGGTGGTGACCAGAACCTGTTCCAGCGTGGAAGTGCCGGCCCGGGCGCGGTCAAGCGCGACCATCCGGAGTGTTCTCATCCCCTGACTGATGGCAACCTTGCCCATTTCACGTGTGCTGGAGCGCGCGATGACCAATTTACGGATTTCATCTGAAATGGTCATCACCTCAATGATGGCCATGCGTCCGGCATATCCCGAATTTTTGCAGCGGTCACAACCGCGCCCGCGGAACAATTGGGCGCCTTCAAACATGGCAGGATCGATCCCGAGGTCGGCAAACATTTTGGCCGGATAACTGAGCGGCTCCTTGCAGTGCGAACAAATGCGTCGCATCAGGCGTTGCGCACAGGACAAAATCAACGAGGACGAAATCAAAAATGGCGCGATGTTCATGTCGTCCAGGCGCGCGATGGCACCGGGCGCGTCATTGCAGTGCATCGTGGAGAGAACCTGGTGGCCCGTAAGCGCGGCTTCAATGGCAATCTCGGCGGTCTCGGTGTCCCGGATTTCCCCGATCATGATAATGTCGGGGTCTTGCCGCAAAATGGAGCGGAGCGTATTGGCAAACGTCAGGCCGATTTCCTTTTTGGTCGGTACCTGGTTGATGCCGGGGAGCTGAAATTCAACCGGATCTTCCACGGTGACGATGTTCCAGGTTGGATTGTTTAATTCGTTGAGCACCGAGTAAAGCGTTGTGGTTTTGCCGGAGCCAGTAGGGCCGGTGACCAGAATCAATCCGTGCGGTGCGTCGATGGCAGTTCTGAATTGCCTTAGGGTCGCCTCGTCAAGCCCCAGTTTGTCAACGCTGGCGGACAGGTTGCTTTTGTCGAGCACGCGCAGCACGATTTTCTCACCGTGAACGGTCGGCAAGATAGAAACGCGTAAGTCGAAATCCTTGCCGCTGACTTTCACCCGCATGCGCCCGTCCTGCGGCAGTCGGCGCTCGGCGATATCGAGGTTCGACATGATCTTGAAACGCGATGCCAGTGCGAGCTGCATCTGCTTCGGCGGCGGGGTGGCGTCAATCAGCACGCCGTCAACCCGGTAACGCAGGCGCATCTGCTTCTCAAACGGCTCGAGGTGAATGTCGCTGGCACGATCTTTGATGGCTTGCAGGACAATGAGGTTGGCCAGCTTGATGACGGGCGCTTCCTCGCTGGAGGCGGCAAGCTGGTCCAGGTTAACGTCTTCGACCGCTTCGCGGATGGCTTCGACCGTTTCGCTGTCCGCATCCATGTCCGCCCTCTTCTGCGCATCGTGGATCAGGTCTTCCATCGAACCGCCCTTGCTGGCATCAATGGCTCCCAATTTATCGGTGATGGCTTTCTCCGAGGCGATGAGCGGAGTAATCTCCAGCTTGGTGATGCGGCGGACGTCGTCAATGGCGAGGACATTCAACGGATCCGCCATCGCGAGAAACAATTTATCCTCAAGCCGGCTGACAGGAACAATCTTGTGATTGTGGGCCATGTCGCTCGGGATCAACTCCACCACGCCAGGCAAAATGTTGACGCGCGCGAGATTGATCGGAGAAACATTCAAGACGCGGCCCATGCACACGGCAAGGTCGTCAGGACTGACGTATTGCCGATCCTTATCAACCAACAGCTTTACCAGCCGGGAACCTTCCTTTTTCTGCCGATCGAGCAGCTCCTCAATCTGGGTGGTGCTCAATAATCCGTCCTCAACGAGGGCGTCGGCGATGCGTTCGGCAAATGATTTGATTTTAGCCATGGCTCAACGAAACGCTTTGCGCAGGTTGAAGGTTATATCGCCGGGTGCGGCGACATACCACAGCAAACGGTGTGTGGTTGCGGCGGACAGCTCTTTGGCGGCCTGTTGATTGAAGGGATTTGCGGTCGCCACCAGGATGGACTTACTCATCCGATCAAAAGGGAGCACACACCAGCGGCGGCAAACATCCACCGGAAAACCACGGGCGAGGTCGATGTCCACGTCGTAACGGTCCAGCGGCAGGTGCGCCACTCGCGATCTGTCCGACAATAACCGCAACGACTTTTCGACCGAGAAAAGGCCTTTGGTGTCCAGCGTCTCGATGAACGGCTCCATCACGTCGATGGGAGGCAAAGTCACATCCACCGTTCGCCAGCACAAGTCAAAGTCACCCGCGGAGATATGCTTGGTTTCGACATAGATTTTATACAATGTCTTGCGGCCATCGTCCACTTCCTCGACGGTCGGCAAGCGCGGCTTGCGCCGGAATTCCGTCGAATCGGGAACCACCGCAGCAGCGGACGCCATCGCCAGCGTCTCCGGCATTGGATGGACTACGCCACTGCCAGCCTTGTGTTCGATCTCTTTCAAGGCCGTGCGCACGTCACGGTCGTCCGGACGCCGCTGCAACACTGTCTCATATTCGAGGATCGCAGATGACAGCTGACCCTGCATTAAATAAGCCTGGGCGATGCGTTTTGAGGTGTGAACCACATCGTCCTCGCGGCCCAACTTCAAATACGCTTCTTTCAGGATCTCCAGCGACTGGGTGTCTGAGGGCTGGGATTGCACAATGACCTCAAACATCTCAATTGTCTGGGATAATTGAGCTGCTTCATCTGGATTCAATGTTGTCATCGCCATCGGCTTGCAGAAAACCAGCAAATTCACTGCCAAAATAGAACGTCAGTCAGCTCAAAGCAATATAAAGAAAAGTCATTTAACCACTTAAACC
>JBEKMT010000138.1:0-14434 GCA_050008355.1 Verrucomicrobiota bacterium | reverse complement strand
ACCCGAAATTCCCTACACCAGCGAGCGGTCGGCGAAAGATACCGGGCGCGAAAAATTCACTTGCCTGGAATTTGCCGAGGATCTGGTGCAGAAGGCGAAGGCCAATGATATTCCCGCGCAGGTGATCGGGGTGTTGTTCGAGGGAAAAATGGTGGGTCATGCCATTGCAGGTTTTCCCACAGCTGAGGGCCAAACGCTCTATTTCGACAGTACCCCCGGCGCCGGACAGATCAGCCACAAGGCGGATGAGGCGCAAGTGCAAGTCGGGCAGCCCTACTCGCGAACGGGCGGCGGCGAGCTCGCCGAGGTCGGCCAGTTACCGATCACGACAATCATTCCAGTGACCAAGCTGGAGGAATTTGCCGACATTGTGGGAGCCAGCGTGCCTTCGGGCAGAACGGATCTGGTAGTAGAAAATGAAAAACGCGTGCAAGGATATTTTGTTGAATATGCGGATACCAACTCCTTGCAGGTTGCCGACGATCAGTTGGCGAAGTGGCGAGCTGCCGCGGACGATTATCTGGCCGCCCAAAAACAAGAGCGCGACAAACGAGACTACGCCCTGCAAAGCGTCGCCGCCAAAGCCGCAGCACTGGCGCTGGCTGAAAACGAGGAGCAAGCCGCCAGCAACGATGCTTACGGTCAATTGCGCATGGGCGAACGCTATTTGAAGGGGGACGGTGTAAAAAGGGATCCGGTTCTGGGCAGAGCCTATTTGAAGCAGGCCGCGGACCAAGACAACCCGACAGCGAGGCGAGAACTTGAGCGGATCGCGCAGTAGCCACTCTTAAATTCTGACTGGCGCGACGGCGATCGGGAGTTTAATTTGGCCGATGATTTTGGTGATTAAAGCGTTACTGGCGATCTCTGCCGGATTTGTTTTGCTGGCCTTATGAAAAGATTTGGTTTTCTGCAGGACCATCTGTTCCTGTTCTCATTGGGTGCGTATGCGGTCAACCGTTTGGTTCTCCTCCAGCATTTTAAGTGGTTTTTTCATGCTCATGGCCAGTGGCTCTGGCCGTTCCTGCATTCCCACTGCGACGACTCGCTGATGATGCCGGCGGCGTTGCCAGTGCTGCTGTGGATCCAACGGCTGCTCGGCTTGCGGAAGCACGATCATCCGCCGGGCTGGGGCGAAATGTTCGCGCATCTCGCGATCTGGTCTTTCATGTGCAAAGTGGTCGGCCCGTTTTACCTGGACATCGGAGTGGCGGATCCGTGGGATGTGTTGTTTTTTGCGGCTGGCGGGATTGCCGCATGTTTTTGGTGGAACCGATGTACAGCGCAAATTCTCCCCCTGCTCCATGAATTTTGACCGACTGGCGGCACATTATCATTGGATGGAGACTTTGTTTGCCGGCGGACTGATGCAACGCTGCCGCACAATATTTTTGTCCCGAACACGCAATTGCTCTCGCGCGTTGCTGGTCGGCGAGGGCACGGGCAAATTTCTGGTGGAATTGTTGCGGAGCAACCCGCGAATCAAGGTAACCTGCATAGAACATTGTCAGGGGATGATCGCACAGATACACCGGCGGCTGGCCGCTGACAAACTGGACGAGTCGCGAGTGCAGTTCGAACAAATGGACGCCCTGAATTGGTCGCCGACGCGGGACAAATTTGATCTCGTGGTCACCAACTTTTTCCTCGATTGCTTCCGCGCTGAGCAACTCCAACAATTGGTACCGCGGCTGGCCGGGAGCGCCACGGACGAGGCCATCTGGCTAGTCGCGGATTTTTGCGAGCCGGAGCGGGGTTGGCGACGCTGGCGCGCCAAGACCATCCTCGCCCTGCTCTACGCCTTTTTCAAACTGACTACTTGCCTCTCCTCCAGCCGGCTCACGCCACCGGATCCGTTTTTGGCGGGAGCCGGATTCAACCTGGTTGAACGCCGATGGGCCAGTTTCGGGTTGGCCCATTCGGACTTCTGGCAGCGAAAAACTTCATGAACCTTTCCAAGTTACCCGGTTTGTTGCAACGATTGCCGGCGCGCGGGCGGACGGTTCTGATCTCGTGCGTTTACGGTTTGGTCGCCGGGGCAGCGGCGGTCGCCTTTCAACTCAGCATTAATTGGGTGTACCAGGCGGGACTCGTACGACTTTCTCAACAACCCAAATTAGTATTTCTATTTGGCAGCCTGGCGATTCTGGTGGGAACGTCGCTGACGGTGGGCTGGTTGATGAACAGGTTTGGTCGCGATTGCGCTGGCAGCGGCATTCCCCAGCTCAAGCTCGCCTTCTGGAAAGATTTCGGTTTCGTGCCATGGCGGGTGGCGTGGGTGAAATTTCTTGCGGGCGTCATCAGTATCGGGGGCGGCTCCAGCCTCGGGCGCGAGGGCCCGAGCGTGCAGATCGCGGGTACCATTGCCTCCAATCTCGCGGGGCTGACGGGAGAAGCCAAACAAAACCGGAGGGCCGCGGCGGCGGCGGGCGCGACGGCGGGTTTGGCGGCGGCTTTCGACGCACCGCTGGCCGCGACGACGTTTGTACTGGAAGAAATCATCGGAGATTTGAACAGCCGCTTGCTGGGACCGATGTTGCTCGCGTCAGTCCTGGGCGCGCTCGTGGTGCATGGCATCATCGGCAAACAACCATCCTTCACGCTCGCGTCGGTCGAGGCTCCGAGCTGGCTTGGCTATTTGATGACGCCAGTGGTCGCCGCCCTGGCGAGTGTGATCGGGGTCTATTTTCAGAGACTGTCACTCGGATTGCGGCTGGAGGTGAAACAGTACGGCAAAATTCCGTTGTGGCTCGTCCCATTGTTCGGGGCGTTGATCACCTGGTGCATGGGTGTCAGCGTTTTCTGGCACACCGGGCATCTCGGGGTATTCAGCCTTGGCTACGGCGATTTATCCAAAGCCCTGGCGGGTGACATCGGCTGGCAACTGGCGGCGCTGCTGTTGGTGGCCAAATTTATCGCCACGTTCAGTTGTTACGGGTTTGGCGGCTGCGGCGGCATTTTTTCGCCGACGCTATTTTTTGGCGGCATGGCGGGAGTGTTGGTCGCGGGCCTGTTGAGCCTGGAATTTGACGTTTCGCGCGGCGACATGCTGACGCTGGCGGTGGTCGGCATGAGCGCGTGTCTGGGCGCGGTAGTCTGGGCGCCGGTGACCGGGATTTTGATTGTGTTCGAAATGACGCAGGAGTTTTCGCTCGTTCCCGCCCTGATGCTCGGCGGGCTGGTGAGCCAGACGATTGCCCGGCGCATGAACGAGCATAATTTCTACGACGCACTGCTGCAGCAAGACGGACATCGCATCGAACATGTCCGTCCGCCCCGCGATTTGCAAAGCTGGGAGCTGTTTCCGGTGTCGGCCATGGCGAACTTTCAACCGGTGATCATTTCCAGCCTGACGGAAGTTGAGGTCAGCAAGATGTTGGCTGCACATCCTTACCGCCAATTCCCGGTGGTCCTGGATAATCAATTGAAAGGCGTGCTGACACGGGAGGAGGCCGAGGAGGCCATCGCTGAAAAACGCGCTGCCAAGTTAAAACCGGCGACGACCTGCCCACGCGATCAGAACATCGGCCGGTTGCAACAATTACTGATTGAATCGGATACGCAGTTTGTCGTGGTGCTGGATCGTCTGGGGGGACAGGTAGTTGGGCTGGTGACCCTTCACGACCTCTTACGTGCGCAGAGCGCGATGACGCAGCGGTCGAAGGAAGATATTTGACGGTCGCCGGAGGCTGCATGCCTGGCGATGGATAAACAGCAAACCGGACAGCCGACGAGGGCGAGACAAGACCTATCCCACCGCAACAATTTTCGTATCCGTCTGACGGGCCACGTCTGGTTTCCGTCGCTGGAAACGCTAAAAAGTTACGCTTGACATAATCATTTGACTTTGTAATAATTCTTCCGTCAGACTTACTCACCAATCTTTGGTGGGGCCAAGACTTCTGCGCGAGCTTGATATGGTCAATGCCATGATCTCCGCCAAAATGGAATCATTGCAAAAAGAGAGAAATTATGAAAGCTCGTGCATTGCGTCCGGTATTTCTGCCCGTGCTGTTAATTCTCAGCTTGCTGCCAGCTGGCCGCGTGACGGCGCAGACCTTCACGAACCTGTATAGTTTCACGGCAACGGGTGGAGCCTATTCCAACAGCGACGGAGCTTATCCGGGTGCCGGATTGATTTTATCGGGCAACACCCTGTATGGGACGACGGAGAATGGCGGCACGAATGGCAATGGCACGGTTTTCGCCGTCAACACCGATGGCACGGGCTTTACGGTCCTGCATACTTTCACGGCACTTTCTGCTCCTTATTATCAAGGAGGAACCAACAGCGACGGAGCTATTCCGGTGGCCGGATTGCTTCATTTCGGCGCATACCTGTATGGGACGGCGCAGTATGGCGGCAGTTCGGGCAACGGCACGTTGTTTCGTATCAGGCCCGATGGCTTGTTTTTTACGAACCTGTATAATTTCACGGCACTTTCTGCTCCTTATTATCAAGGAGGAACCAACAGCGACGGGGCTAATCCGGTGGCGGGATTGACTTTGACTTCGGAGGGCTTCAGCGCCCTGTGTGGGACGGCAGAGCATGGCGGCACGAATGGCTATGGCACGGTTTTCGCCATCTACGATGATGGCACGGGCTTTACGGTCCTGCATACTTTCACGAATAATCCAGACGGAGCCAATCCGGCAGGCGGATTGATTTCATCGGGCAACGCCCTGTATGGAACGGCGGGTGGTGGCGGCAATGGGGGCGATGGCACGGTGTTCACCCTCAACAACGACGGCACGGGCTTTACGAACTTGTATAGATTCACAGCCTTCTCTTCACAATATTTTAACAACACCGACGGAGCTAATCCGGATGGCGGATTGGTTTTGTCGGGCAACACTCTGTATGGGACGACCCATTCTGCCGGCACCAACGGTGCCGGAACGGTATTCTCCGTTGCCACCGATGGCACGGGCTTTACGGTCCTCCATAGTTTCACCGGCACCAACGACGGGGCCAATCCGTATGCCGGATTGGTATTATCGGGCAGCACCCTGTTCGGGACGGCGGGTAATGGCGGCACGTCGTATGATGGCACGCTGTTCGCCGTCAACACCAATGGCACGGGTTTTACGACCCCGCATACTTTCACAGGTAGTCCCGACGGAGATTCTCCGCACGCCGGTTTGATTTCATCGGGCAATACCCTGTATGGGACGGCGAGTGGGGGCACCAATGGCACTGGCATGGTGTTCAGTCTCACGTTGCCGACGCCGCAACTGACAATCATTCGGTCCGGAACAAATGCGCTTGTGACGTGGCCGACCAATGCCCTCGAGTTCACCTTGCAATCCACCACGAACCTTGTCCCGCCGACAGTCTGGACCACCGTTTCCCCGCCACCGTATGCCGTCATCTATACGAATGACGAGGTAACGAATACCATCTCAGGCACCGATCAGTTTTACCGGTTAAGCCTGTAGCCGTCCAACGGGCGCATTTTTTGCATTGAACTATGCCAGCTTCTACGCAATGTGCTCGTCGAGGATTTCCTGCACGGTCAGGGCGACGATGACTTTGTGAGCGTCGGCACCTTCAACGTGGCACGTGGATTTTTAAGGAGGTGGTGGGTGGCCTTGGCCCATGCCGCTGGCGTGAACCCTTTGATTTGGGTGATCCTGGCTGCCGGCAAGCGCGTGAACAAATCCTTCAGATATTCGAATGAATTAATCCCTTGTCGCCGGCAACTACCCAGCAAGGTGTAAATAATCGCGCTCCGCTCCCCTGCTTCGGGGTTGCCCACGAACAACCAGTTCTTTTTTCCAAGGGCTGACGGACGAATCGCATTTTCGATTAAATTATTGTCGATCTCAAGAGTGCCGTCTGTGATAAATTGGTTCAAGGCTGTCCAGCGTTTCAGAGTGTAATCAATCGCCTGTCCAAGCAAACCTTGGGGTAAGGTTTTTCTCCGCGTGAACTCCATGGCCCGGTGCAGCCGATTTAATACCGGCTGCGATTGCCAAGCCCGCATCGCCTGCCGCAGGGCTGGTCCCGCCTTTTTGTCACGCAGTTTCCTTTCCGCCGCGTAAAGCTGTCCAATTTGGCCCACGAACCACGCCGCCAGCTGCGACTCAGCCAACGCTTCGTGGAAGCCCCTCCGGCAATGCGCCCAGCATCCAACCAAAGTCAGATCCTCACGGGCTTTGGCCAGAGATTCATACGCGGAATATCCGTCTGTCTGCAATTTGCCCCGGAAGTATTTCAGAAATTCCTCTGGGCCTGCCCGCGCTCGGCTCACTCGCCACTCAAATAGCACATCGCTCTTGGGCCGGCTGTAAACCCAAAGATACCCTAGCTGGCTTTTGCCTTTCACATCCGGGTCCAAATAGCGGATCGGTGTCTCGTCGGCTTGCAGGTAATTGCCTGCCAGCAAATCGTCTCGGATTGCCCGATATACCGGTTTCAACAACTCAGCGGCTTGTTCCACCCAGCCGCCCATTGTCTTGCGACTCAACTCCACGCCGAATTGTTGGCGGAACATCTTCTCCTGTCGGTAAAGCGGTTGATGGTATTCGTATTTGTTAACCAGAATCTGCGCCAGCAAGCCCGGACCCACCATGCCTTGTTCAATCGGTTGGGGAGGCAGTGGCGCCAATGCAAAGCGTTCCTGCCTCACATAGCGCGGACGGATGTAAACTCGTTTGATGATTTTGGGGGCAACCCAGTCCAGTTGGCTGGTGCGCTCATCGCTGATCTTTTTCCAGCCATCGGGCTGGGCCTGAACTTCCTGCGGTTCAATCACGATCTCCTGCATCTCCAATTTATCTTCGATTAACATCCGCCGCACCGGATGTGCCGCACCATTGCGCGTAGCAGTCGTGGTTTTGGGTTCGGCGACTGGCAGGGTGATGACGTTGGGTATACCGTGCAGCAACAGTTCGAGCTGATGCTTGTCCAAACCTTCGTTGCGTGAACCACCGAAGTGATGGCGGATATATTGGTCGAGCTTTTGGCGAAGCAGCCGGTTTTCCAGCTCCAACGTGACGACACGCGCACTCAACTCTTCGACCTTTTGAAGTAGCGTGGTGTCGGTGTTCATCAGCTCGCATTGATAGACACACGCCGCAGAAAAAAGTTTCGCGGTGACGCAAGATTTTTAAAAATATTTCAACGGCGATACCAGTTCTTTTTCAAGCGAACTTCCAGCCCGTGAATCAACGCGCTGAACTCCTCACCGCGCAAACTTACTTGCCCATTTTCACTTACCGGCCAGGTGAACCGACCACTCTCTAATCTTTTTGCGCAAACCCATAAACCATCG
This sequence comes from Verrucomicrobiota bacterium, assembly GCA_050008355.1. GTDB lineage: Bacteria > Verrucomicrobiota > Verrucomicrobiia > Limisphaerales > UBA11358 > UBA11358. Next base: position 7,157 of record JBEKMT010000138.1, on the reverse strand, counting down.
CCGTCCCAGTAAAGCACCTTGATCCGATTGCGACGGCTATTGGTGAATACGAAGAGGTGCCCGGACAGTGGATCACCCTTGAGTTGCTCAACGACCAGACCGAAAAGCCGGTTGAAGCTGCCGCGCAAATCCACCGGCGTGGTGGCGACCAGCACCCGCGTCGCGCTGGTAACGCTCAACATGGCAAGGCTCGCAAAAGTTCGGATAAGGATTTTGCATCCGAACCATTTTGCAGCCGCACGATCCATCCTTGTGGGCTGACGACTTCCACCGGCCAGCGCGATGCTGGGTTCGGCAGCCGCAGTTCTTGAAATTTAACATTCACGGGAACGATTTCACGCTCCAATCGCAACCATTTGCTCAAAGTGGAGAGCCCGACGCCGTGCTGGGTGGCAAATTCGGATTGGGTTAATTGACTTTCGTGGAAACGTGCCAGCAATCCATGCCGCTGCTTACGAGTCCACCGCCGCCGACCAGAACCAGTTTTTGGTGTATCCATCCCACCATCATTTCATATCCCTGAGCCGAAAACTAGACGTGGACCGTCAGCCGCATACCAATTTTCTACGCATTAGGAGGCACCTCATAGGTTACCGCCGTTTTACGAGGAAAGGGAAAAAGCATCAAGAGCAAGGATCCGGCCAGGGCAAACACGATAATCGCGGCAACGGTGGCAAAATCGACCACGAAACCTGAAATTTTCCAATTCGGAAGAATTTTAGCGAAAGGAGCCACGAGCGGTGCCGTGAGCTTATAAAGCCAGGCAACAAACGGCGTGCCGGTATTAACGACCAAAAACTCAAATATCAATCTGAAAACTAAGAGTAGTTCGATAATACCCACGATGACGTTTATGAGAGTCCTTAGAATTGTAATCATAAATTTATTTTAAGCCGGTTTTGTTTAAGCTATTTTTTAAAGCGTCTGGTGTTGGTCTCAACACTGTAGCCAGACTATGTGGTCCGGCAGACCTTTACTATGGGGTAAAACCCTCCCCTGTCTGTTTAGGCTGATGATCACAGGTTGGAAGCCTGGGCTGCGGGACGGTGAAGGAGAACCAATCCGATTAATTCTGTTCGATTTGCAGGCGGGGCAATCTTGGCAAGTCAATATGAGCAGTTGCGATCGCACTTGGTTGTCCACAAAGTCGTGAAAAGACAACCATCGGCTTGGTTAAAATATGTGATTCGTCTTTCTCTCATTCGGTTGGATCGATGACACGTCCCAGAAAGAGGATGCTGCCGTCGCGATTGTTGCGAATGAGGAACAGAAACGGATGGTCCGCGCGGAACACCGGTATTGGCCGCGGATTCAATGGTGCCGCACCCTCAGGCATCATTATCGCAGTGGCTGCTGCTGCTTCCGTGCCCTCTTCGTTGACCTCCACGAACGCCTTGTGTATGACATCATTGATAAATAAATTCGTGTGGCCATCCATTCCGGAGAAGTCAGCCTGACCGAGAATGAACGCATCCGTCATTCCCAGAGCGGCCAGGGTACGCGCCAATGAGAACTCTGAGGTCGTCTTGAACTTCGGCAAAATCGCCATCACTTCTTGACTCTCCAGATTCGCAATCCATGTAGCCAGCTTCTCCTCCGTAAATCCGGCTTCGAGATCAGCAAGACCATCAATCTGGCGTGGCAACACAACCATCATCGAAAGGTCGTCGCCTGCGTACGGAAGTTCCAGCACCTGGAGCCCGGGAAATTCAGCGTATTGGAAATAATGAGTTTGCCGCATCAGGGGCTCCTTTATCGTCTTGACTGAGGACACATGAAACGGTTCGATCTCGGTGCGGTTGGTCTTAAACGGACTGGTCCATTTGCCCTTAAAATAAACGGCATTGACCAACACCAGACGGGTGCCGCTGTCGAGGGCTCCAGGCTTCAGGAGCTCGACGATTTTCCGGTTGGTCCGGTCTTCCACCCAATCATTGATTGTTTTGCGTGCAGATTCAGAGTGCTCCACGTAATCCATCGGCGTCACGGTTGAGGCATAATATTTCCGGCACAGAGCGGAATAATCCGGCAGCAACGCAAAGCCCGTTTGCGGCCAGAGCGAGTTGGCAACGGCGAGCTTGATCCGGCCTTTCCTTTGCACCGCATTGAAGTTTGCCGCCAACACGGCAAATGCTGGATGTAATTCGTCCGCGGGCAGATTCAAGTGCAGTGTCTGTGCCATCTGTTTGCCGGTCTCGCCCCGCGCCCCGCCCAAAGTCATCGCCAGCGCAGTCGAGATGCTGTAGGGAGAGAAGAACAAATTACCTTCACGCGTCCTCAGCTTGCCATACAGATCGACTGCAAATTCTGTATTGCCGGCGACAACTCTCGTTATGTCGGAGGAGGCCGCCCCAGCATGGGCGGTCATCGAACAACCAAGCAAAACGCCACTAAAAGCGAGCGCAAGGCACGGAATGAGTTTGGGTTTCATGGCATTTGCTGATGGTAAAATGATTGGCCGGATGTCGGTTTATCAGAGCAAAGCGGGTATCTCTGTTTCATAGTCTGTTAGACGTGAATTAAACCAAAATGCTCCACAATTCTTAAGCGAGCTCGCCGAAATTTGTAAAGGAATTGTAACCTGACCATGAATTCAACCGATTTATTCACTTTGAAATCAAGACGGCCGTCAAATGGCTGGCCAGCATTGAGGCAACTCCGTGGATTTCAGGGAGGTCGAGAGACGCTGTGCTATATTAGAGCTTTAGCCAGCCTGTAATTCCTCCCGAAAGAATCGGCAAATATTGATGCTTGAAGTCTTTTGCGGCACAGGTTCAATGCTTACGTCGAACTTGCCAATTCATAAGCTTTTTGCGATCCATTTTCCTAGCCAACACGGTTTTATCGTGTTTAATGATGATGACACCCCTGAAAGGAGCTTTTCAGTTTTTCGCCTCGACGACAAATATGCGACGTAGAATGGCGCTTTGGGTTCGGCATGGTTCTAGCTTCAAGACGGCCGATATGTTCTTCTCAAATCTTCTTTTTAGAATTCCGTCCGGTGCCGTGGGCATGATCATTTTGTTCCTGTCGTTGCTGCAGATCAATGTGGGGGGCCAGACAATCACCATTGACACGTCGCCGTCCGGGCAACGCCAGTTGATTGACGGATTTGGCACGTGTCTTTCGGGCAGTGAGGCTCTGCAAGCGTGGTGGCAGGACATGTATTTCGGCGACCTTCAGGCGTCCATGTTGCGCATGGATCTCTCACCCGCGTTCATTGCGCCATATTCCGATAATGCCTATAACTCGCCCGGATACGGCGTCCCCGGACCGGATGGGAACTATGTCCGCACCTATACGAATGCCAGCACCTATATGAATCTGTTCGACGGCATTCAGGCTCCGATTGCCGTGATGGGACCGAACATTGATTCCAATATTCTTTACTTTGATTTTGCGAGTGGCGGCCCGCAAGTGGCCGGAGTGGTGGCTCAAGCGGGCAAAGCGCTCATCAACAATCTGGGCGATTTCAAGTTATTCGGGTCGCACTGGTCGCCGGCGCCCTGGTTGAAACTCGCTTCTGGCAATGACTATGAGTCGGGCGGAGCAGACCTGCCGACCAACGGCACACCATTCCCGTTCATCTGGCTGGGCAATTATGCCGGCGGCGTCCTCGATACCACGGGCACCCCGCGGCCGGAGTTCGACGACTCGTCACTCGGCGGAACGGGCCCGACCAGTGCATTGACGCAGTTTGCGCGTTGCACCGCGGCCTATCTGCGCGGTTTTCAAAACACTTACGGGGTGTCCTTCTATGCGATCAGCATTCAAAACGAGTTGGACTTTGAGGAGTTTTACAACAGTTGCTTTTATCCGCTCACCCCCGGCTACCTTGCCGCGATCAAAGCGGTGCGGGCGGAACTGGATAAATATCCTGATCTGGCGGGCATCAAAATCATGGGGCCGGAGGATGTGCTGGGGGGCGACGCCTATGGCATGTGGCAATACGGAACCGGCAGCACGACCGCCGCCAAGAATCTGCAATTCCTGCAGGCCGTGGGCGCAGATACCAATGCCGCTGCGGCGGAAGGCTTTTTCTGCATCCACGGTTACGATAGCGACGGTGTCACTGCTGCCGATGCCACGCCGACACAATGGGACTGGTGGGTGAACGGTTGGGGAGCCAGTCCGGCGGCCGGCATACCCGCGAATGTCGCAGGATTTGCGGCCTACGGGAAAAAATCCTGGATGACCGAAACTTCGGGAGAAGATCCCGGCTGGCTGGATCCCACCAACGCGTTTCCGAGCGATGGAGCCTGGAGTATCGCTTTGCGCATTCAGCAGGCACTCACCGCCGGGCGGGAAAGCGCCTGGGCCTACTGGCAAATGACAGACGGAAGCCCGGTTGGCACGGAGACGTTGACGGATCAAGCGACCGGGACGAACTCCGCCAAGTACGTTGCGGTGAAACATTTCTTCCGATTCATTCGCCCTAATTCCATCTGTGTCAACGCCACCGTCAGCGGTTCGACATCCCTCAGCGCCAGCGCCTTTTGGCACGTTACCAATGGCACCATGACGGTGGTGATTATTAATGCTTCAAACAGCCCGGTCCGGGCCGTAATCAACTCACCGCCCAAGCCGGGGGGGATTGCGTCCTGGCAAACGTTCGCTTCGAGCAATGGCAGCTATTGGCAGGCTTCGACCAACGCGGTCAGCAATGGCCGCGTGAGCATAAACATTCCGGCTTATGGTGTGGTGACACTTTATGGCGTCGCACCACCGTCATTAAGTGCCGCCGCTACCACCAACGGATTCCTGAACCTCTTCTGGCCTCCGACTGCCAGCGGTTTCTTACTTCAGTCCACGACGAATCTGACCTCCCCGACGACATGGACCACTATCGGAAGCAGCCTGGTCACCTCCAATGGTCTCGTCGACGGTTTGATCAGCGAGACGGTCGTGCCAAATGGCGGACCCACATACTATCGCCTCAAATCGCCTTGATTGGCTGGCATTATTTCCAATCAAAGACAGTGTCGGCATCGGCATATTTCCACGTTTTGCCTTTCTTAAGCCGCGGGGTGGTGCGTCCGATATATTCGAGCAGCCGATGCGACCCATCTTTTTCAATGGCGAAGGTGATCGGATTCATAAACTCCGCCACAAACAGGCTGGTCGGTTCCATTTTTATCCAGACCACGCGATTGCCGTTGATGACGGATTCCTTTGACTTCGCGAGCTTAAAGCCAAAGGTCTTCTCCCATTCCAAGGAAACGAAGCGAAATTTGACGTTGGCTCCCCGCTGCAATTCGTCCCAATGCGACAGGATAAAAGGATAGAGCGTGTCATCGATCACGGTGTCATTGGCGAGATCAGCCTCGGTGCCTTTGTGTCTGGTTTCTGTGTCACGACCGTGATTGATGACGATTTTCTGCATGGTTGGATTGTTGGTAGCGGGATAAATCTGAATCGACCCCCACAAGCCAGCCTGGAGCTCCTTCATTTCATAGGAAACCAGCCGGCCGGATATATAAACAATATTCTCCACGGCCGCGGTCGAGCCATCAGGCAGGTCGAATCTGCGCTCGACACGGACGGCATTGCCGCTGCGTGTCGCCGAGCGCCGGAAAGTAAAGAGGACATTCGTTTGATCCGAACCGACCGCGTAGAGGGTTCCTGTGAGCATGCTGGGTTGGGCGTAGTCGAACGCTGCAGGCGGGGCGGTACGGAGAGGAGCGGCATAACCAATTACGTCGTGGGTGGCAATCCCCAGCAGCACTGCCATGACGAGCCACAACGACGGCCCAAACCAGACAGTCGACATTTTCATCTAGAAAGTTTAACAAATGAAACGGGGTGAACAACTTGAAAACCTGCCACCAGAATCGATTCAGAAACGGCTCCGCACTTTGCTTTTCGCACGCGATTTGGTCACACTCCGGTATTCAATGAAGCGATCGAAATCATCGATTCTGTTACTGGCTCTGGCCACGGGCTGGTTGGTTTGGCCCTGCGCGGGCTTAATGGCTGCGAACGCCCGGCTGCTCGCAGGGACTTCGCCGATCAGCGAGCCGTATCCGGCATTGCACGATGGTGATTTCACCAAAGTAATGGTTCCCGAATCGCCCGACCCACTGGCCTGTTTTCGTTGGGCGAATCCGCAAGCAGCAGACGCATTGCAATCCTATCTGCTCGGGCCGGTGGGTGTATCAGCAGACCGCCCAGCTTCCTTCAAGAATCTGGATTCTGTGACGGGCGAACATTGTCAAGTTTTGGTAAAGGGCACCGGATCGATTCGTTTTGATTTCGGTGTGGAGAGCGCCGCCTGGCTGGAATTTGACAGCCCCGATTTTTCTGGAGCGGCGGAGATGAGCATTAGCGAATACAACGAACCGGCCATGGTGAATACCGGTGCGGAGAATCCGGTGAAAACCAGGGAGCCGGTGAAATACGGGCGGACCTACCGGTTGGAATTAAACAAGAGTCTTTATGAAGGCGTGCGGTTCGGTTGGATTCATGTTCGCACATTTGACAAGCCGTGGCACATCACAGCGGTGCGCCTGGTTTGCCAGACCAAACCGGCGAACTACGAAGGCAGTTTCGCCTGCAGCGATCCGCAACTGACGCGCATCTGGTATACCGGCGCTTACGACGTGAAGTTGAACCTGCTCCAGGATTATTTCGGGGCGATTCTCATGGAACGCAGTGACCGCCAATCCTGGACTGGCGACGCGTATCCCGCCCAAGCCGCGGCGCTGACCGCCTTTGGGAACCGCGACTTTGTGAAGGCCAATCTTGAACGCACCGCCGCGGAGGACAACGGCATCGAAAGCTATTCGCTCTACTGGATATTAAGCCTGATGGACTTCTACCGTTACAGCGGCGACGCGGCAACCCTTCGACAATATGCGGCCAATGCGGAGGCCAAGTTGAACCACGCGAACCAGATTTATGCCAACCCGCCGATTTCTTTCTATGGTTGGGACGAACGCCTGGGAGCCGGTTTTGAAATGCCGAATTCCACGCCCGAAACCAAGAACGCCTATCGCATGTTGTTCATCCGGGCATGCCGCGAATTTTCCGAAGGAATGAATGCCACCGGCGAAACCAACCTCGGCCAAACCTTCCAGAAAATCGCCGAACTGCGGGTCGCCGAACTGCGAAGCAACTCGAAGTGGTCCGACCGATTCGGGTTGCACGCGGCCGCCGAT